>NZ_JAGGNA010000001.1:1825000-2132875 GCF_017875765.1 Flavobacterium sp. CG_23.5
TCAGACAGGATTTCTCGTGTCCCGCCCTACTCAGGATACCACTATCGTTATCTTCTATTACTTATACAGGGCTATCACCTTCTTTGGCTCTACTTTCCAGTAGATTCTAATTCTATCCGCAACAAATGTCGTGGTCCTACAACCCCAAATATGCCGTAACATGTTTGGTTTGGGCTAATCCGCGTTCGCTCGCCACTACTTACGGAATCACTTTTGTTTTCTTCTCCTCCGCCTACTTAGATGTTTCAGTTCAGCGGGTTTGCCCACCTATCGGTGTACTATGTCTTCAACATAGTGGGTTGCCCCATTCAGGTATCTACGGATCAATTCGTGTGTGCCAATCCCCGTAGCTTTTCGCAGCTTATCACGCCTTTCATCGCCTCTGAGAGCCAAGGCATCCCCCATACGCCCTTATTTTGCTTATTGTACCAATCTCGTTAATTAAAACGAGACCGTTTCTTTTACTTGTCTAATGATAAACAAGCAAAAAATGCTTTCTACTTTTTATTATTTTCTTATCTCAATATGTCAATGAACTTTAATAAGTATCAAGATTTTTGTATTAAGTATTAAGATTTATCTTGATACTTGGTACTTTTTTCTTTGTACTTCTTTTGTGGAGAATAACGGAGTCGAACCGTTGACCTCCTGCGTGCAAGGCAGGCGCTCTAGCCAGCTGAGCTAATCCCCCAATCTTTTTTAATTATGAATTGTGAATTATGAATTATGAATTAATGTAATTCGTAATCTTTCAACCCTAGAATTTCCTTTGAATCTATTTATATGAACTTTTTATTCTCAATTCGTAATTCATAATTCTGAATTCGTAATTGTTTTGTTGTCTCGGACAGACTCGAACTGTCGACCCCTACATTATCAGTGTAATACTCTAACCAGCTGAGCTACGAGACAAGGTGATTTCTGATTTTTGATTGTTGATTCCTGATTTTTGATGTTTTCACATCTTAAATCCCAAATCTTAAATCTTAAATCCTAAATCGTTATCTTTAACTTAAATTGTATTATTTGAACTAACAGCAAGAGTAATATAATGTCTTTATTTGTTTCCACTTCGACTTTTCGTCTTCTTTCCCTAGCGTGTATTACTACTAACACTAAGGCTCTAGAAAGGAGGTGTTCCAGCCGCACCTTCCGGTACGGCTACCTTGTTACGACTTAGCCCTAGTTACCAGTTTTACCCTAGGCAGCTCCTTGCGGTCACCGACTTCAGGCACCCCCAGCTTCCATGGCTTGACGGGCGGTGTGTACAAGGCCCGGGAACGTATTCACCGGATCATGGCTGATATCCGATTACTAGCGATTCCAGCTTCACGGAGTCGAGTTGCAGACTCCGATCCGAACTGTGACCGGTTTTGTAGATTCGCTCCTGGTCGCCCAGTGGCTGCTCTCTGTACCGGCCATTGTAGCACGTGTGTAGCCCAAGGCGTAAGGGCCGTGATGATTTGACGTCATCCCCACCTTCCTCTCAGTTTGCACTGGCAGTCTCGTTAGAGTTCCCGACATGACTCGCTGGCAACTAACGACAGGGGTTGCGCTCGTTATAGGACTTAACCTGACACCTCACGGCACGAGCTGACGACAACCATGCAGCACCTTGTAAATTGTCTTGCGAAAAGTCTGTTTCCAAACCGGTCAATCTACATTTAAGCCTTGGTAAGGTTCCTCGCGTATCATCGAATTAAACCACATGCTCCACCGCTTGTGCGGGCCCCCGTCAATTCCTTTGAGTTTCATTCTTGCGAACGTACTCCCCAGGTGGGATACTTATCACTTTCGCTTAGCCACTGAGATTGCTCCCAACAGCTAGTATCCATCGTTTACGGCGTGGACTACCAGGGTATCTAATCCTGTTCGCTACCCACGCTTTCGTCCATCAGCGTCAATCCATTAGTAGTAACCTGCCTTCGCAATTGGTATTCCATGTAATCTCTAAGCATTTCACCGCTACACTACATATTCTAGTTACTTCCTAATAATTCAAGTCTAGCAGTATCAATGGCCGTTCCACCGTTGAGCGATGGGCTTTCACCACTGACTTACTAGACCGCCTACGGACCCTTTAAACCCAATGATTCCGGATAACGCTTGGATCCTCCGTATTACCGCGGCTGCTGGCACGGAGTTAGCCGATCCTTATTCTTACAGTACCGTCAATCTTCCACACGTGAAAGGGTTTCTTCCTGTACAAAAGCAGTTTACAATCCATAGGACCGTCATCCTGCACGCGGCATGGCTGGATCAGGCTTGCGCCCATTGTCCAATATTCCTCACTGCTGCCTCCCGTAGGAGTCTGGTCCGTGTCTCAGTACCAGTGTGGGGGATCTCCCTCTCAGGACCCCTACCCATCGTTGCCTTGGTATGCCGTTACCATACCAACTAGCTAATGGGACGCATGCTCATCTTTCACCGATAAATCTTTAAATACATCTTGATGCCAAGTCGTATTACTATAAGGTATTAATCCAAATTTCTCTGGGCTATCCCTTTGTGAAAGGTAGATTGCATACGCGTTACGCACCCGTGCGCCGGTCTCTAATTCCGAAGAACTATACCCCTCGACTTGCATGTGTTAAGCCTGCCGCTAGCGTTCATCCTGAGCCAGGATCAAACTCTTCATCGTATATTGTGTGAGTTCGGATAAATCCGTTCTCTTTGTTTATTTGACTGAAGTCTCTAGTGGTTTTTTCAAATCTTTCGATTCTATTACTCTTTATTATTTGTCTCGCCTTTCGGACGAGACGGCTGTCAATTCAATATGTCTAGGAACGTGTTCTTCTTTTTTTAAACCGAATTTATTTCAGTTTCTTTGCCGTGATTCAAACTACTTAAAGTATCTCTCAAAGCGGGTGCAAAAGTGCAACTTCTTTTCTAATCTCGCAAGAAAAATTTAAAGTTTTTTTTGAAGATTTAAATCCTCCATTTCTTTATCTTTTCTTACCAGTCTTTCAAGGAACTTTGCATGTTTTGCGGGGTGCAAAAGTAATAAGCAAAATCAAATCTCACAAGCTTTTTTTGATTTATTTTTAGAAATGATTTCTAATCCCAAACCCTATACTCACTTGCCAATCTTTTAATGAACTTATTCGCTGTTGCGGGTGCAAAACTACACTCTTTATTGCGTTATTCAAGCTTTTTTAAACCTTTTTTTTGTCGTTTTCTTAATGTTTGCTTTAACTCACTGGAAACGTGAATTTTGAAAGTATTTTTTTTTGATCTACTTCCGATCCCGAATCGTCGGGATGGGACTCACCCACGAAAAAGGTTGACTTTATCAGCAAAAACCGTGTTTGTCATTATATATAGGTAGTAAAAGTACAGTCCTATATATAAGGTAACAAATGAATACTAGTCAATGAGGTCTCTCTTTTCGAAGTGACAAAGTGAGCGGTATGTTGTACTGGGTTAAGAAAGGAAAGTAAAACCCACAAGAAAATGGAATGAAATAGACCTAGCTGCTAGAAATTTTCCCTTCATAGAAATAATAAAGTCGCTGGTTAGTTGCCCGCGTTAGGGATAGCAGTGGAAAGCCCGCAGAAAATTGGAGGGAAACGCAACTTGACGAGGACTTGTAGCGAATAGCCCGACCGTTTATAAAAAAGAGGCTATTACCTTTATTGATAATAGCCTCTTTTTTATAAAGGGAAACGCCCAAATGATTGTCTAATCGAAACGGATGGCTTTTACCGGAGATATTTTGGTTATTATATAGGAAGGAATTAGCAACACTAGGAAACAAACGGTAACCGTAAGTAAATTTAATAACAGTATGTAACCCCAATTAAGATACACTGGAGCTTGGTTGACATAGTAATTTTCCGGGTTGAGTTTGATTATACCAAAATGTTGCTGAATTAACAACAACGATATCCCTATAAGATTCCCCCAAAACAATCCTCGTACTATAAGGTAAAAGGCGTTGTATAGAAATATTTTTCTGACGGACCAATTATCCGCACCTAATGCTTTTAATATCCCTATCATCTGGGTTCGTTCGAGAATAAGAACTAATAGCGCAACGACCATGTTGATTGTTGCCACCAAGATCATAACTACTAGTATGATTATGATATTGAAATCGAATAATTGAAGCCATTCAAATATATAACTGTATTTTTCGATTATGGTTTTTGTATCAAGCGTTGAGGCAGTTTGCTCATAGACCTGTACGCCAGTTGTTTTTATATTATTGAAATCATTTACAAAAACTTCAAATGCCCCCACTTCGTTTGAACTCCATTTATTGATGCGTTGCAGGTGCCTTATGTCACCTATTACATAAGTAGCATCAAATTCCTGAAACCCTGAGTTAAAAATTCCCGTGATTTTGAATCTTCGGATGTTAGGTCGTTTATTTTGACCTTCTTTGATAAAGAAAGTATTAAAGGAATCACCAACTTTCAGATTTAGTCTATTCGCCAGGAATTGCGAAATCAGCACTTCTTCATTTAGGTCTTTAGAAAAATCAGGCAACTTACCCGAAACCAGATATTCTTTAATGTTATTCCATTGGTAATCTTTTCCAACTCCTTTTAGAATAATTCCTTCAAAAGCTGTTTCGGTCCTTATAATCCCGGCTTTAGTCGCGATGGCTTGAATATGACTTATTCCTGGAACGGATTTAAACTTTGGATAAAAATCCTGCTTCTTGGAAATAGGTACCAGCGTAACTTCCGATTGATTGTTGTCGTAATTCGAAATAATGATATGCCCATTGAAAGCAGAAACCTTCTCTCGGATTTTTTGTTGCAATCCAATTCCTGTTGCTACAGAAACAATCATCATGATCATACCAATAGCAATTGCCGAAATTGCAATTTTTATAATTGGAGCAGATATGCTACTTTTATAATCTTTAGCCGTAATGAGTCTTTTGGCGATGAAGTATTCTAAATTCAAGTTGATTCAATTTCTATTTTAGATTTGCTAAGCCAGTTTGCGTCGCTTGTGCCAAAAATACAGCTAAAACACGAATTACACTAATACACATTAATTTTATTATGATTTATCACATGGCTCCATTTATAAAAAATACATTTTCGCTTTTATTTTTATTTACTACTCTAATCTCCTGTACGACCAAAAAAACGCAAGCGCAGGAAATGAAAAACGACAGTTTAATAAAAGTAACAAGTGTTTCCAAGAATAAGATTAAAACTGGTGCCGACAATTACACTGCTTATCTTTCTATTTTAAAAGGCAAAAAAATTGGAATCGTAACTAACCAAACTGGAATCCTATCTGACAAGACTCATTTAGTGGATTTTCTATTAGGAAAAAATATTGCTGTCAAAACCATCTTTGCTCCCGAACATGGTTTTCGCGGAACAGCAGATGCAGGCGAACATGTAGTTGATGGAAAAGATTCTAAAACTGGACTGCCAATTATTTCGTTATATGGTGATAATAAAAAACCAAAACCCGAACAGCTAGTTGGAATTGACATTTTGGTTTTTGACTTGCAAGATGTAGGCGCTCGATTTTACACCTATATTTCCTCCTTACATTATATTATGGAGGCTTGCGCCGACAACAATATTCCACTGCTCATTCTTGACAGACCCAATCCTAATGGAAGTATTGTGGACGGACCAATTTTAGAAAAAGAATTCACGAGTTTCGTGGGTATGCATCCAATTCCTTTACTTCACGGAATGACTATTGGTGAATATGCTAAAATGATTAATGGAGAAAAATGGTTAAAAAATGGAATTCAATGTAAATTGACAGTCATTCAATGTCTTAATTACAACAGAAAAATGAATTACAGTTTACCAATAAAACCATCACCAAATCTTCCGAACGACAAAGCCGTTAATCTTTATGCTAGCTTGTGTCTTTTTGAAGGCACCAACGTAAGCGTGGGACGCGGTACCGAAAAACAATTTCAAATTTATGGCTCTCCTTATTTACCAAAAAGTGGTTTTAGTTTTATTCCGAAACCAAATTTAGGTGCCCAAAATCCACTTTATAATGGAGTGGAATGTTTTGGTGAAGATTTATCATCTCAAACTAAGGTGAATCAACTCGAATTGAAATGGCTTATTAAAGCTTATCATTCAACCACCGATAAATCAAAATTTTTTAATTCCTTTTTTACAAAATTAGCGGGAACTAAAAAGCTACAAAAGCAAATAGAAAATGGAATCTCAGAAAAGGAAATTAGGGAAAGCTGGAAGGACGGATTACAGCAGTTTAAAAAAATGAGTGAAAAATATTTGATTTACAAATAACAATAAAATAATAATCAAGAATTACCATCTAAAAGCCATATTATAACGGCAACTTTTTCTTCATTTCCTCCACAATATTAAAAGCTGCTGGACATATAGCAACATTTTTCAAGGTTAAATCTGTAATTTGTTGAAACTTCTTTCTATCCGTATGCGGAAATTCTCGGCATGCTTTCGGACGGACATCATAAATCATACAAGCATTTTCATGATCTAAAAAAGTGCATGGTACACTTTGCAAAACATAATCCTGGTCTTCATCAACACGCAGATATTGTTCTATAAATTGCTGCGGCTTTTGTCTCAAATATTTCGACACACGCTCAATATCAGCTGAAGTAAATAGTGGCCCAGTTGTTTTACAGCAATTGGCACATTTTAAACAATCTGTTTTTTTGAATTCAGCGTCATGCAAATCCTGCATAACATAATCTAAATTCTTTGGGGTCTTCTTTTTCAGCTTATCAAAATACTTTTTGTTTTCGATATGCTTATCTTTGGCTTCTTTAGGAAGTTCGTTTAAAGTAGGTTTCAATTTGAAAGTTTAAATTTTCTACAAAACTAACACTTTTTGAACGAGGATTATTGATTAATGAATGTTGAATTTTGAATTACAAACAATGAAAGACCTTTTTGGCAAAGCCATACTTGATTATCAAACTAATAATGCTCCCGAAGATTTAATCACGGAGACTACCATTTCTGAAGAAGATGAAATGTCGGTTGCCTATTTATTTCGCTCTTATGATGAAATGCCGCAAATGGAACAAAAAGCATTACAACTTGCCAAAGGAAAAATCCTAGATGTAGGTTGTGGCGCAGGTAGCCATAGTTTGTCTTTACAAAACGAACGGAAATTAGATGTTACTTCAATTGATATTTCTGCAAATGCAATCCAAGCATGTACACTTCGTGGATTAAAAAATGCGAAAATTCAGGATGTAATGACTTTAGAAAATGAAAAGTACGACACAATATTACTTTTAATGAATGGCGCAGGAATGTGTGGTAAATTGAAAAATATTCCGAATTTTCTTTTAAAACTAAAATCATTACTAAATCCGGGTGGACAAATTCTATTGGACAGTTCTGATATCATTTATATGTTTGATGATGATGATGAAGATGGGGGAAAATGGATTCCTTCAAAAAATGAATATTATGGCGAAATTGTTTTCAATATCGCATACAAAGGAGAAAAGGAAAAACCATTCGATTGGATGTTCATTGATTATAATACTTTGCAAAATGCTGCTTTAGACAATGGATTTCAATGTGAATTAATTCTTGAAGGTGAGCATTATGATTATTTAGCAAAGCTTTCGATTTAGAAAAAGAAGAAAGTGCCAGGAATAAAGACTAATCAAATTATTATGGAAAATTCAGTACTAGAAAAATTACGTTACCCCATTGGAAAATTTATTACGCCAGAATTCTATTCCAATAATTATCTGGCTGAAAAAATAGCTGAAATCGAAAGTTTCCCAAAACGACTAAATAAAGAAGTGATTTATTTAACAGACGAACAACTCGACACGCCATATCGACAAGATGGCTGGACCGTTCGACAAGTGATTCATCATTGCGCCGATAGTCACATGAATTGTTTCATTAGAATCAAATGGGCTTTGACAGAAGATAAACCCGTAATAAAATTCTATCATGAAGACCGTTGGGCAGAAATGCATGATAATACAACGATGTCTATTCAAGCCACATTATCTTTTCTGGAAGGATTACACTTTCGATTGGCTTATTTAATGAAAAGTTTAGATGAAGTCGATTTAGAAAAAACATTCATTCATCCGGAACATAATAGCGAATTTAAAATAAAGGAAATAATTGGAACTTATGCTTGGCATGGAAATCATCATTTAGCACATATTACAGCATTGAAAAAGGAAAAAGCCTGGTAGCTCAGCTATACTCTTTTATAAAAATACCCCAAAATGTAATTACAGCTTGGTGTATTTGTTTATTAAGGAATATTCAAATATTTATGTGTTTGTAATGATACACGCCATTTCGGATTGTTCATTACATATTCCACGATTAATGGTGTCATCTCTTCTTTTTTACTCCATTCTGGCTGAAGGAATAAAATAGCATTTGGATTTACTTTTTCGGCTTGTTCTTCTGCAAAAATAAAATCATGTTTATTATAAATAATTACTTTCAGTTCATGTGCATTTTCATAAACAGTTTCTGTGGGTAATTTGTTTTTCTTTGGCGAAAGACAAATCCAATCCCAAGTTCCTGAAAGCGGATAAGCTCCTGAGGTTTCAATATGTACGCGTAAGTTTTGTTCTTTTAGCCTGTCCGTTAGCAAAGTCATATCCCACATCAAAGGTTCTCCACCAGTAACTACAACCGTGTCCGCATATTTATTTGCATTGGCAACAATCAAATCTATACTTGTTGGCGGGTGTAATTCAGCATTCCAACTTTCCTTAACATCACACCAATGACAACCAACATCACATCCACCTATTCTAATAAAATAGGCCGCTGTACCGGTATGAAACCCTTCACCTTGAATGGTGTAGAACTCTTCCATCAATGGAAGCATTGCGCCTTTATTAACTTCTAATTGTATTTCTTTTGATAACATTATTTAATTTTAAAGTGCAAAGATAGTTAATTAGAAAAGGAGTTAATTTGAATTTTTAAAAATGCTTTCTGAAAATCACAAATTATAGCTGCTAGCCCCGATAGAAGTGATATCCTTTTTTAAGGGCATTTTTTGAACTTAAAAAAGATAGAGCAAATAGCGGGATTAATCCTAGCAATTAATCCTACTGTTTATGCTCAAAAAAAAACCGATAGTCCTTATGAACTATCGGTTTTTAGGTAATGAAATATGTAAATTATTTCAACGATTTCAATGCGTCTAAAGCGTATTGATTAGCTGGATCAATAGCAAGCGTTTTGTTTAGATATTCTTTTGCTTTCGTTTTATCCGTTTTAGAATAGATTACAGCAATGTTGTTGTTTGCCTCTATTAATTTTGTTTTAGTAGCCGGTTTAGCTAATTCTTCGGCACCTTTATCTGTAACAACTTTAATATAAGCTTCATAAAACTTAATTGTTAAATCATCTTTTTCTAATAATCTATTTGTTCTAGCTCTATAGATATATGCGTCTTGAGTAGTTGGAGATGCTTCGATAACGTTTCCAAATGCTACATCTGCTTTTTGAAGTGCTACTGCATCTACTTTAACAACATCCTTTCTAGTATTATAAAAATAAATAGAGTTTCCTAAATAGAAATTATCAAGTAAGTAATTTCTAGATTCTTTATTTGTTGTTGCTAGCTCAAAAACAGCTGCTGCTTCGTTATAAAATTTTTGCTCAAACAATTTTTTACCAGTATCCTGAAGATCATTAGTCATTGTGATTTCCATTTCAACAGATTTTTTAACATCCATCATACCTTTATTGAATAGAGCTGCGTCAATAGATTTACCATCTGCACTTATTGCTTTTTTAATTCTGGTAAAACCTAAATACATGTAATCTTTTGCAATTATTTTATTTGTTGGATTAGAAATAAAACTTTCTAATGATTTTATCGCAACATCAACATTTCCATTTTCATATGCAGAATATCCTAAATACCTAAGAATTCTAGGATTAACATTATCTAATTTCTTCATTTTATTGGCTTCCGCTTCCAATGCCACGTAATCACCTGCCAAGATTAGAAAATCAGCATGACGCATACGAGAGGCTAACGAATAATCTGTTAAACTCATATATTTCTCATAATAATCTAATGCTTTTTTCAAATATTCTTTACCTTTTGCAGGTTCATTTCTTCCCCATAAATAATAAGTTTCAGCTAATTCACGATAAACCGGTCCATAATTAGGACTAGTCGCAATTACATTATCATATGCTTTTACAGCTTCAGTATACGCTTTAGCTCCTTTAAGTAAAACACCTAATTGCATTTTAGCTCTTATTAAGGTTGCATCTGCTTGAAAAGCATTACGGTATGAAACATACGCTTCATTTTGGTTTTTGTCGCCATAAAAAGCATTCCCAAGTTCAAGTAAAACTTGAGCATCTTGCGGATTATTAATTTTGGCTCTGTTCAAAATTGCAATTGCACTTTTATAATCCGGTTTTGTAGAATTCATATATGCTTTACCAATATAAACAAACTCTTCTACATCTTTCTTTTTAACGTCCTTAGTAGCCAAAGTAAAATTTGCTTGTGCAGCGGCTGAGTTTCCATTGTCAAGATCCATTTGTCCTAAACCAATGTAGTTAAGCTTAGCGCCTTCACTACCTGTCAAACCTTTTTGAAAATAGATTTTAGCACTATCTTCAACATTTTGAGTTAAATAAATATTACCTAATAAAAAAGCAGCTCTACCATTTGACGGTTTAGAGTTTACAATTGTTTTTAACATCGATTTTGCACTTTCGAACTGCTCTGCGTCTATTGCTTTTTTTGCTTGATTCAAATCTTGAGCTTGACTTACGCTTACCGAAGCCAATAAAGCAACACTGAAAATTTTAAATTTATTCATCTTTATTTATGTTTATTTTTTAATATTACTCTTGGCTTTTCTCTTAATAGTGATACTCCTTGCTGGAATACGCACCGGAAGCAAACCAGATTTTAAAATTATTCTTTGTCCAATGTCTCCGGCGACGAACGAGGCAAATCCCATTCCTAAACCAGAATATCCCTGACAATTGATTATATACAAATCGCGTGCCAAAGGATAAGTACCTTCAGCAATATTGTTTTGTGAAGGTTCATAATAATTTTCATTTTTAAGTCCTTTTACACTCATGATATTAATTTTATCAATATACTTTTGCATGTCAGGCATAGGTTGGAAAAGCCAATTAACGCCAACTATTCCGACCAGACCTTCATTTTCAGAAACGTATTTAATAACTTCATCATTTGTTTTAAATGAAAAAACACCTTTTTGTGGAATAGTCTTAAGTCCTGCCAAAGCGTTCATATAACTAACTGTACTTGAATTTGGATTGTCAAAAACAAGCCCTTTAATTGTAGTACTTGATTTTCCTTGCATGAAATTGATGACCGCTTTCAAATCAACTAATGTATCATTGCTTTTAATATTCGAAATTAAAGCCACTCCATCTGTGGCAAATTTAGTCACTTTAGGAATAATCTTCTTTTGATCAAATATTTTCATTTCCTCACCAGATAACTTTCTAGCCAAAACTGCAATGGCAGATTTTTCGTCAACCAAAGCATTCACTGCTTCTACTTCAGATTTTGGAATAAGTTTAATTTTAGCCTCATAGTTACTTTCAAAAACAGCAACCTGTTCTTCAAGTACAGGCATTAAAGTCTCATCTACAAAAATCGATGTAGAGCCTTTCAATATGGTTTCTTGACCTTGCTTCTTTTGTTCCTTTTGATTACAGGCCGAAAGTAAAACAGCACTAACAAAAAAAACTAAAATTGCACTATTTTTAGACATACTATTCTTCATTAGAATTAAAAAACCTAAGAAATCTTAAAAACGAATATACAATTAGAATGACCCCAAAAGCAATTCTATAACCAGGTGCCATATTTAATGGGAAAGCTCTCCAAAATATAATAACTAAACCCAATACAAGATACACCAAAAAAAACAAAATTCCTATAACGAGAAGAAATCGCTCTTTAAGCGATTTCTTCTGAATATTTTTGAATGTTTTATCTAACATTATTCTGGAGATTGAATAGTAATAGGAAGAGAATAAAGCACTCTAACTTTTTTACCATTTTGTTCTCCAGGCGACCATTTAGGACACTTTTTCAAAACACGTATAGCTTCTTTCCCTGTACCATAACCAATATCGCGTATTACTTTGATATCAGTTAATGAACCATCTTTTTCAACTACAAAAGTAACGTAGACCTTACCTCCACTTCCTTCTTCTGGTGGTTGGAAATTACTACCGACAAATTTATAAAATTTATCAATTCCACCCGGAAAATCGGGTTTAACTTCTATCCCTGCCGTGTTATAAATTTGGTTATCTTCTTCAACAACAGCACTTGGGCCATTACCAACAGGTTCTACCGTCAATACTGCGTCTGGATCTCCTTTTATAGTCTCAGCTCCTAATTTTTTATCTTTTATTTCGATAGTTTTAGGCGGCTCTTCTGTAACTTCTTCAGCTTTTGCAACCACAGGTTTCACAAATTTTACTTGATCAACTTTTGGAGGTGGTGGCGGAGGAGGCGGTAGATCTTTCTTAATTTCTTCCTTCTTAGGTGGCAGTTTAATACTTACAATTTTTTGATCTAAAGCAGCATCATTTTCAGCTGAATCTGGAAGTAAACTTAAAATAAGCGGTGTACTAACAGCTAAAGCAAAAACAATTGCTCCAAATATAAGCGCCCTCACTGTAGTCTTGGTATTTGATTTTCTTAGATCATAAGCCCCATAAGCTTTGTTACGACCCTCGAATACAATATCAAGCCATTGGTTTGTGAAAATATCTAATTTCATATTTCTTAATTATTAGGTTATTGAGCAATAAGACTTTCCTTATTTACCTTCTAACAATTTTAGTTCCTCCGGAGAAAAATCATTTACAATTGCATTTGAAGGTACTCCAACAATGTTCATCTCGTCTAGAATATCTACTAAGTTACGGTAATTTGATTTCTTACTTGGTTTGATAATTACGATCAGACCTTTGTCTTTGTTTCCAGTGTATTCAACTACTGATTTTTTTCTTTTCAACAATTCTTTACGAATACCTTCTTTACCATACGAAATTTCTGTTGGACCTACCTTAGGAGAAGCCAATAAACCCATATAATAAACCATTTTATCATTATCTCCTAACATCACTGTCATCGTACGATTTTCGTCAACTTTAAGTGGCTTATCTTTATTTTTATCCTCTTCTTTATCCGGCAAACCCAAATTCATAGATTGCGGTTTAGACAAGGACGTGGTAAGCATAAAGAACGTAATCAATAAGAAGGCCAAATCTACCATAGCAGTTAAGTCTACTTTTGAGTTTGATTTTTTACTTCTTACTTTTCCACCTTTTTTGCCTCCACCGTCGCCGGTATTTAATTCAGCCATTTTAGTGTATTTTTTTAGTTATTTATCTATTGCTCTTAAACCAGTAATTAAATTGAAGCTATTGATTTTTTGATCTTGCAAAATATCCATAACTTTTAATATAGCCGGATACTCTTCTTTTGCATCCCCTTTTATGGCAAATTGCAATTCTTTGTCATCAACCTCAATATTTGCAATACGAGCATTATAAACCCATTCTTTCAATTGATTATCAAGTGAATCTTTAGGTACACCTGGCTGCAAACCCGGTTTACTTCTGTCAGCGGTTTTCATGGCAATCAATTGCTTCAGATTGGTAATTGGCACACCAATACCTTCCATTAAAGCAAATTTTGAAGATTCCTCCTCTGTAAATGCAACACCGTATTTTTGACCCATTAATTCAAGCGTTCTTTTACGAACTTCTCTTCCTTTCAAATCAAAAAATACTTTTCCTTTTCCTACCGTTATGGTAGCTAAGTCCTTTTCAGGTAACTTAGTTTGAGTTATCGACGCAGGCGTATCTACTGGCAACGCTTCCGGTATCCTAGCTGTTGCTGTCATCACGAAGAACGACAACAAAAGAAAGGCGACATCACACATTGCTGTCATATCAGTCGACCCTGCTTTTTTTTGCATCTTTATAGCCATTAATATTCTTTTTTATACTTACAAGAAAATAGAATCTGTTTTCCAGACCTCTATTTCCTTGTTAGTTAAATTATTAATTATTTTTGTGTACTTCTGAAATGTCTGTAAGTATTTACAATTGTATTACCTGCCTCATCGATAGAATAAGTCAAAGTATCAATTTTTGAAGTAAAGAAGTTGTAAGCGATAATAGCTAATGCAGAAGTCGAAATTCCTGTAGCTGTATTAATCAAGGCCTCTGAAATACCATTTGCAAGAGCAGATGAATCTGGAGTTCCAGCAGCAGACAAAGCACTAAATGCTTTAATCATACCCGTCACCGTTCCTAGTAAACCTGCAAGTGTACCCAATGATACCATAGTCGAAAGAATAGTCATATGTTTTTCTAACATTGGCATTTCTAATGAAGTAACTTCCTCTATTTCTTTGTGAATCGTTTCCGCAGCTGCTTCACTATCTAAACCTTCTCTTTTAACTTCTTGGTATTTCAACAAAGCAGATTTTATTGGATTTGCAACAGAACCTTTTTGTTTGTCACACGCAGCAATAGCTCCTTCAATATTTCCAGCTTTAATGTCGTTTTGTACACTTATCATGAATTGATCAAGATTCCCTTTACCAGCTGCTTTTGAAATTACCGCAAAACGCTCAAAAGAAAATACAATAACCATTAATAAACAACCTAATAAAATTGGTACAATAGGTCCCCCTTTGTACACCATAGCCAAATAATTTCCCGGTAGTGGGTGACCAGTATTCGATCCGCCTTCAAAATTCGCACCATTACCCATTATAAAATTCCATATCAACCATCCAACCAAAACACATGCCACAATAATGATTCCTGAAATCATTCCTCCTCCTTTTGAACCGTTTTCTTTTTTAACGTTTGCCATTTTTTTTAATTTTAATAGTTTTAAATAATAATCTTTAGTTATAATAAACTTGTAGTGGAGCAAATTTATATTTTTAGTTTAAATAAAAAAACTTTTTTTTATTTTATTACAATTAATTTAATTTCAATAAACACCCCACCTCATATTAGTTTGCATTTATGTCAATATATATAATAAATTTAATCATTATATTTATATATACATAGTGTTTTGTGATATATTATAGTAATATTTCAATATAGTCACAGAAGACAAATAAAATGTTTTTTTTAACAATTGTTAACAAAAAAGGAATAAAACAGCAGTAAATACTAAAAATAACATCATTTTAAAAAAAAACAATAACTTGCATATAATTTTAATTTAAATGTATCATGGACAGAAAGGAAGCTTTTATACTAAATATTAATGAAGGTTACGATTCAAAGGGAGAAAGTATCATTCTCGGCGGTGCTATACTTGATGGAGAAGCTTTAGCTAACGCAACTGTTAAAATCCCATTGAAAACCTTAAACCGTCATGGATTAATTGCGGGGGCTACTGGTACTGGAAAAACTAAAACCATTCAAGTACTTTCAGAACAATTATCGTCGTTTGGGATTCCCGTATTGATGATGGATATAAAAGGTGATTTTAGCGGTATTGCAAAAGAAGGTGAGGAAAAACCCTTTATAACTGAACGTCATGCCAAAATAAACATCCCGTATTCTACATCTAGCTTTCCTGTTGAATTATTATCCTTGTCCGAACAAAATGGGGTTCGTCTTCGCGCTACTGTTTCAGAATTTGGTCCTGTTTTATTTTCACGAATACTAAATTTGAATGACACCCAATCAGGAGTAGTTTCAGTAATTTTCAAATTTTGCGATGACAATAAAATGCCTTTATTGGATTTAAAAGACATCAAAAAAGTGATCAATTATATTACCGAGGAAGGAAAGGACGAGATTGAAGAAAATTACGGAAAAATATCCACCTCTACCACGGGTATTATTCTTAGAAAAATAATCGAACTGGAACAACAGGGAGCAGAATTGTTTTTTGGAGAAATGTCTTTTGACATCGAAGATTTAATGCGTATTGACGAAACCGGTAAAGGATACGTAAACATCGTTCGCTTGACGGATATTCAAGACAAACCAAAATTATTCTCAACATTCATGTTGAGTTTGCTCGCTGAAATATACCAGCAAATGCCTGAAAAAGGAGATGTGGACCAACCTGAATTAGTCATTTTCATCGACGAAGCCCATCTAATTTTCAATGAAGCAAGTAAAACATTGCTTGACCAAATAGAAACCATAATTAAACTAATTCGATTTAAAGGAATTGGAATCTACTTTATTACCCAAAATCCGATGGATATCCCTAGTGGTGTTTTAGCGCAATTAGGTTTAAAAATACAACATGCTTTAAGAGCTTTTACTGCTAATGACAGAGATGCGATTAAAAAAACAGCGGATAATTATCCAATTTCAGAATATTACAAAACTGATGAAGTATTAACCAGCCTTGGAATTGGAGAAGCATTGGTTTCCGCTTTGAACGAAAAAGGAATCCCAACACCGCTTGCAGCCACAATGATGCGTGCGCCTATGAGCAGAATGGACATTTTAACTGAAAGCGAAATTCAAGAAATAAATAACAAATCGAAGCTGGTAAAAAAATACAGCGAACTTATTGACCGCGAAAGTGCTTATGAAATGCTCAATAAAAAAATATCCGTAGTCGAGCAGGAAGTTGCTGAGCAAGAGCAAGAAAAAGCAGATAAAAAGGAAGAAAACAAAGGACCTAGTACTGCTGACGTTGTAGGGAAATCAGTTCTCAAGGTACTTACCAGCGCCACCTTTATTAGAGGAGCTTTTGGCGTTTTGTCAAAAATGTTTAAAAAATAAGTTCACAGCAACCTTTTAGAATTAAACCTACTTGAAGCGCATTTCAAAAAAAAATCCAAATATGAAAAAATATTTTATACAAAAAACACCTTTTATAGTTCCAACCACTGATGGAAAATTAATAGAAGAACATCATGGAATAGCAACAACCAACAATCCGGAAATTTCTATTGCGCACATGATTGCACCGCCCAAATGGAGCGAACCTTTTCAAACGCCAGAATTTGAGGAGTATACTTATATTATAAAGGGTAAAAAACAATTTAATATTGAAGGGGAAATTGTCATTCTTGAAACAGGACAATCCATAAAAATCGAGAAAAACACCAGAGTTCAATATTCAAATCCATTTGACGAACCTTGCGAATACATTGCCATTTGTAAACCGGCTTTCGATTTTACAAAAGTACATCGCGAAGACGATTAATTTTTTCAATCAAAATTCAACTATTAAAATTTTATAGTTGAATTTTGATTATTATTTTTTATTTAAAAGTTCCAAAATTATATTCTCTACCTCTTTAGTATCCCAAATAGTTTCTATATTTTCCAAGTTCAAAACCTGCTCCATAATAGCGTTTTGATAATCGCCAATCGCCAAAGCCTCTGCATAAGGACGATCGCTAAATGTTACTCGACTATAAAGTGGAACCCATTTTTCGGGATATTTATCGGAAAATGATTTCTCTATTTTCTTTTGCAAAAGGAATTTCTCATCGGCAGTTTTAGAACTCATTTCCATAAAATTGCGATACGAAAGTTCGGCAATCGCATCGGCATTGGGTTTACGGGATTTTTCATATTCTGAAAAAATCGTTTTCCAATCATCACCATACTTTTCAATCATTTCATAAAGCACCGAAATATCTTCAAAACCAGCGTTCATTCCTTGCCCATAAAACGGAACAATTGCATGACAGGCATCGCCAATTAAAGCCACTTTATCCTGATAAGTCCACGGAAAACATTTCATAGTTACCAGCGTACTGGTTGGATTTTTGAAGAAATCTTCGGCTAATTTTGGAATAACCTCAATTGTATCAGGCAAATTCTTTTCAAAAAATTCCTCTACTAATTTCCTATCAGTCAAAGACGCAAAAGAGTTTTCTCCCTCAAAAGGCATGAACAAAGTACAGGTAAAACTCCCGTCTAAATTAGGCAATGCAATCAGCATGTACTTGCCTCGTGGCCAAATATGAAAAGAATTCTTGTCTAATTTATGCGAAGCATCAGGGTTTGCAGGAATATTTAATTCCTTATAACCCATATTTAAAAATTCCTGAGAGTAATTAAACATACTTTGACGTTGCATGCGGTGGCGAATTCTCGAGAAAGCGCCGTCAGCACCAAAAACCATATCATATTTCTCATCCTCCCACGCCCCTCTTTCGGTTTCACCAATGTGCAAAGTCGCATCATCTAAAGTAACATCCCAAATTTTATGCTCAAAGAAAAATTCAGCTCCTGCTTTTTCCGCTAAATCTATCATTTTCCGATTCAAAGTACCTCTCGAAATCGAATAAATGGATTCGCCCTCTTGTCCGTAATTCTGAAAATTAAGTTTATCAACTAAATGGATTGCGCGTTTGTCCATGGGAATAGCAATCGTTCGCACATCGTCGCCCACTCCCACACCGTCCAATGCTTTCCAACCACGGTTAGACATAGCTAAATTTATGGAACGTCCAGAAAACTGAATTTGTCGAATATCTGGACTTCTATCATAAACATGAACAGTATGACCAGCTTTGCGGAGATAAATAGCTAATAGGGAACCGACTAATCCAGAACCAACAATCGCTATTTTTTTAGGAGTTTGCATCAAGAAAAAAATAAATGATAAGTCCGCAAAATTAAGTAATTATCAACACAATCAGGCAATTTAGCAGATTTATTTGGGCGTGACCCTCCCAAAAAAGTCGGGTCGGGCTTTTCGTTGCAATCTTTTTTTCGTTCCTCAAAAAAGGATTTCCACTTCACTCCCTCACGCGAATCCTGCTATCAACTAAAAACTATTTTAAGCAGGGAAGCAGAAAATCAATATAATTACAGCTCTTTCTAACAGTATTTTATTTAGGACTGAAAACTAATTTTGTCGAAGTCTTAATAATCTCTGCTTTATTCATTTTCATTTTTCTAAACTTTCCAGCGTTGTATAAATCTGCTTGATCGCTATAATGAGAGCTCAGGGGATTCCCTGATTGCCCTGTTGGCAAAATACTCCAACTGTTTTCTACATCCGAAAAATCTACAATTCTTCTCGTCGACGGACCTCCTTTTACTACATATTTTGCTTCATCGGTATAGTCAAAAAATTGATTATTGATCACTTCATTTGTTCCCGGAACTTCAAATGGACCTACATTAAACATACGTCGCAGGGCAGCCACTTTCCCTAAAGGATGATGATGCTCCAGAACATGCACTTTATTCCAAGTCCAAGACGCAACGGAATTTCCTAGCTGCTTTTCCAATGAGACAACCGCTTCTTTAAAAGACCTAGACAGAATTTCACTTTTGGTTTCTTTCTTGTTTTTGGTTGCAATATTATCCCACCATAATGAATTTTCATTAGTCATTTGTTTCGCAACTATTTGTTTCATGATATGCGTTGCCAAAAATTGTTTAAAATTAGCGGTACCCAATTCGTCCTCAAACGTGTTTTTTAAGTAAAAATAAACCCATTTATTATAAATCGTCGGCGCTACATCGTTAAGATTATTAGTTCCTTTCCAAGATTTTAAAATAGCGATTGCTGCTTTTTCATTTTGGGAAAGTGAATTGTAATCCACATTGGAAATTAAATTTTTAGCAGTCTGAATCGTTACTAATGAAGTATTATCGAAAATCATTTTGCTAACTGCTTCTTTATCCCAATTGGATTTCGGTTCCAATAATTGTGTAATTCTTTTGGCCCTATCTTCCGGAAGGTAATAACCCGGATATAAAAAACCGTCAATGGGTTCCGGTTGATTATTAGCAGAATATACATAATTCCATTCGGGATTTACCGCAGAAGGATTTTTGGAGAAATCCAAGTATTCAGTAATGTCATCTTTTCCGCTGGCGCCATCCAAAATAAAATTAGTATTTACGCCTTCATTATGTTTGTATAATTTCCCTGTTGCCCACCAGCCCACATTTCCTTTTGCATCGCCATACATGACGTTCAATCCTGGAGCGGCAATTAAAGCGACCCCTTTTTGAAAATCATCCTTACTTTTAGAATGCGAAAGCATATACACAGCATCCAGAATTTTTATGGGCTGTTGCGTGTAAATCCAAGACATTGCAACTGGTTTATCTTTATTTAAACCATCAATTAAATCATTCATGATTGGTCCATGACGGCTGATTTTTAAATTCAAAACTACATCCGCAGAATCTTTAACTTTTATTATTTTCTTGGTGGTTTGATATTTACTAAATCCTACCGGCGTTCTATATTTAGTGGCATCATAAGGATTATTTTCTTCTTGATAAAAATCAATATCATCATTCTCAAACATCGTCAAACCGTACGCATATTCTCTGTTATGCCCTAGCAAAGGAAATGGTGTTCCCGCCAAATAACAGCCGTACAATTCGAAATATGGCGTTACAATATGCGCTTCATACCACGTTCCAGGCTGCGAAAATCCAATATGAGGATCGTTGGCAAAAATCACTTTCCCATTTTTTGTTTTTTGTGGTGCAATGACCCAGCTATTACTTCCTACAAAAGGAGGAATAGGAGACTGGTCTAAAAGCGAAGCAATTGACTTAGCAATAGCAACATATTCTTGTGGTTTTTCCTGTGCATTTTTAATTCGGGTGGTATTGAAAGAACCATCCAAACCAAAATCCTTCAGATAATTCATTCCATATTTATTTCGAATATCAGTCAACAATGGATCTGATTTTTGGGCCATCGCAAAACTAAAAGACATATATCCAAATATATTATAAACATCCTTTATGGTGAATTTTTCTTTTTTTATGCCAATTAACTGAAATTCAATCGGTGTTTTACCTTCTTCAACATATTGATTTATTCCGTCCAAATAAGCCATGGTCAGTTGATAACTTGGACTGTTTTTATCTAATGTAGCAATCGCTTTTGCAGAAGCATCTTCGATACCAAGTCCTGCGAAAAACTTGTCATTTTTCAATGCAACCGAACCAAATATTTCTGACAATCGTCCCGGCGCAATACGTCGCATCAATTCCATTTGCCACAATCGATCTTGCGCATGTACATAACCTAAAGCTTCCATCGCATCTTTTGAATTCTCGGCATAAATATGTGGTACCCCAAAATCATCAAAGTAAACGGTCGTTTCTTTCTGAATATTTTTCAACTGCAATTCTCCTTCGTATTTCGGTTTTAGATAAAAACCATAAATAACTAATGTTATTGCTAGAATCATTACTAAAGAAAGTAAAACCAGAAGGACTTTTTTGAGCTTTTTCATTTTCGAATAAATTGGTAAACAAATATATATGATTTGTAAGTTATTTTAAACAATTTATTTTTAATTGCTTTTTGAAATAAAAATATTGACCAGTATTTTCTTTTCAACCTATAATTATTTGTTTAAATTATTTCTTATTTCATTAAACAAAAAGTATATTTGTTTCAAATTAATAAAGACATGAAGCACATTTCTAAAGACGACATTTCTCAAATGGAAAAAATCGAAAGATTGAATTTGATTAATTCTTGCACCGGATATAAATCAGCTAATTTACTTGCAACAAAATCCATTAATGGAGAATCAAATGTAGCAATTTTCAGTAGTGTGACCCATTTAGGAAGCAATCCTGCATTAATTGGATTTATCATGCGACCTACAACTGTTCCCAGAGATACATACAAAAACATAAGAGAAACCGGTTACTTCACTGTCAATCACGTTACGGTTGATATGATTGAAGATGCCCATCATACCTCGGCGAATTACGAACTTGGGGTTTCTGAATTTGACAAAACCAATCTGGAAGAAGAGTATAAAAATAATATAGAAATTCCGTTTGTAAAAGGAAGTCCCGTTCAATTGTATTGCAAATATGTAAATGAATATTACATCAAGGAAAATGATACGATTCATATTATTGCATCAATCGAAAATTTATTTTTTGACGAAGAATTGCAACACAAAGATGGCTGGCTACAAATTGACAAGGGAAATGTGGTGGCAATAAATGGACTCGATGGCTATTGTTTACCCAAATTAGTGGATCGTTTTCAATATGCTAGAAAAAACCAGCCAACTAAAACTTTTTAACCTAACAAAAAATGCCTGATTTTCAATTGAAAATCAGGCATTCAAACTTTTATAACTATTTATTTTTTTAATTCTGTTTGTTTCCGTCAATAATTGCTCCAGTTCCAGCACCTACTCCTGCGCCTAATAAACCACCTATTATAGCTCCTTGACCTTTTTTCTTACTGACAATTGCACCAGTTGCAGCACCAACTCCCGCGCCAATTACGGCCCCTTTAGCAGTTGAACTCCAACCTTTCTTTTTTCTAGTGGTGGTTGTAGTTGTGGTACCCGGTTCATGATTAACTACAACAACTTCTCTTTGTACTTCTACTTTTTGCTCATTAACTTTCGTCATTTCAATTTGCATGGAATCGATAACTTTTTGTTTCTCAAATGCAACTTTAATGGAATCAGCATTAGCAACTTTCATTGAATCAATACTAGCCTGTTTAGCTTTTTGAATTTCCATTTTTCCTTGATTTTGACAAGAAAATATAACTAACGAGATTAACATAATATATAGTGACTTCATAACTTTAAATTTTATAATTAATAACCTGACAAAGTAAAGGTTCAAATACCATTCCTCTATTATACTATTAATTGTTTTTTTTATATAATTCGAACTAATTTTTTATTTCTGCTTAAAAGCTCACTTATCCTAAAATACCTTTTTTAAGAATTTGACCAAAATTGTACATGTCTTCAAATGAACAGTACAAGGGAACAGGAGCTAAACGAATCACATTAGGTTCGCGCCAATCTGTAATTACGCCGTTTTTCATCAGATAATCAAATAAACTGCGTCCTTCCCCATGCAACAAAACTGATAATTGCGACGCTCTTTCGGCAGGGTTTGACGGTGTTATAATTTCGAAACTGCTGTTTACCTCTTTGTCAATTTGGTGAAGAATAAATTCCAAATAAGAAGTGATTCTATCTCTTTTTTCGATTAAAGCATCCATCCCTATTTCATCAAACATTTCTACTGATGCCAAATAAGGTGCTAAAGAAAGTATAGGTAAGTTGCTTATTTGCCAACCATCGGCACCATGGATAGGATCGAAAGTTTGTTCCATTTTGAAACGGCGTTCTTTATTGTGTCCCCACCAACCGGCAAATCTTGGTAAATTAGCATCATTGTGGTGTTTTTCATGAATGAAACATCCTGACGCATTTCCAGGTCCTGAATTCATGTATTTGTAACTGCACCAGGCCGCAAAATCTACATTCCAATCATGAAGATCTAATTTAATATTTCCCGCTGCATGAGCCAAATCCCAGCCTACTATTGCCCCTGCTTTGTGGCCAGCTTCCGTTATAGTTTTCATATCGAAAACCTGTCCCGTATAATAATTTACTCCACCAATTAAAACCAATGCCAAATCCTCACCTACTTCGGCAATTTTTGCCAAAACATCTTCTAGGCGAATATTGTGTTCTCCTTCACGACGTTTGATTTCGACAATAGCATCTTCTGGTTTTATCCCGAGGTTTCGGGAATGAAAATGAACTTGACTTTGAAACATATATTGATCAGAAGGAAAGGCTTTTTCTTCACAAATGATTTTATACCTGGTTTTTGTAGGTTGGTAAAACGAAACCATCAATAAATGAAGATTCACCGTTAAAGTATTCATTACCGTAACTTCACTTGGAAGCGCTCCTACTATTTTACTCAGCGGATTAGCAAATCTTTCGTGGTAATCCCACCAAGGTTTTTCGCTGTAAAAATGACCTTCAACGGCAAGGTTTGCCCAGTCATTCATGACCTCATCCACGTAAGCTTTCGTGCGTTTCGGCTGTAACCCTAATGAGTTACCAGTAAAATAGACAACCTTCTTCCCATTTACTTGAGGAAAGATAAATTCATCCTGGTATTTTTTTAAAGAATCTTGGGAATCGAGCTGTTGTGCAAATTCAAGAGTATTTTCGAAAGTCATTGTGTGTATTTTGTTTTGTAAAAGTAGACAAAAAAGAAAATAGAGAAAAGAAGATAAACAAAAGAATAAAAAAATAAATTCGTAAAAAGAGACTTACTAAATTTTAAAATTCAGTTTACTAAATCATTATATTTGATTGAATTTTAAAAAATTAAAGTTATGCTTAAAAATAATTTGAATGTTATCATTCTTGCAATTGCTGTAGTTGTTTCTTCTTATTTATTTTCGAATGCTTTTCAGAATCGAAATAAAAGTAACAATACGATAAGTGTAACGGGATTAGGGAAGAAAGATTTTGTTTCTGATTTGATTGTTTGGAGTGGCTCCTTTTCTAAAAAAAGTTCGACTTTGAAAGAAGCCTATGCTTCACTGGATACCGACAGAGAAAGAATAAAAAGCTATTTGGCAGGCAAAGGCATTAAGGACAATGAAATGGTATTTTCGGCGGTGAATTTCAATAAAGATTTTGAGACTATATTCAATACAAATGGCACTACCAAGCAACAAATATTCACTGGATTCACACTAACCCAAAGTGTCAGTATTCAATCTAAGGAAGTAAATAAGATTGAAGAAATTTCGAGACAATCCAGTGAACTGATCAACTCCGGTGTGGAATTTTATTCGAATCCACCTGAATATTATTACACAAAATTAGCCGAACTAAAAATAAAAATGATTGCCGAAGCTACTAAAGACGCAAGTATTAGAGCCAAAAGCATCGCTGAAAATGCGGTTGCAAATCTGGGAAATCTAAAAAAATCGGATATGGGAGTTTTTCAAATTACAGGTCAAAACTCATCGGAAGATTTTTCTTATGGCGGTTCTTTTAATACGCAGTCCAAAAACAAAACTGCAAATATTACTGTAAAACTGGTTTATCAAGTGGATTAGTTTTTAGATTTCAGGTATCCCCTAGGCGATTCTATTTTAAAAAACTCAGTTTCGATTATTACACCATTGAGCTGCCTATTTTGATTTGCCAGATGCTATCCTGCAAGGTTTTTTTTAACCTCGTAGGTGTAATTTGTTTTTGTAACAAACCTACAAGGTTAAAAAAAACCTTGCAGGACAACCAAAACAATAAACAAGCATCCAAATATCAATCGGTTTTCGGTTGAAAATTAATAATAATCGATGAAAAACGAATTGCGTTAGGGATGGAAATGGAAAGCTTTTTACATAAAACCAGTAGTAATACAGCGACGAGGAAGCGACCAGAGGAAGCTCCCGCAGTGCTAGTATTTCTTTGGTTTTTATGTAAAAACTTGAAATGTACAGCCCGCAAAACGCCCAAGCAATTTTAAATTGCATAAAAAAACTCGCCATTGCTGACGAGTTTTTGGTATTTAGAATCTGAAATAAATTCAAATTATATAATCAACATAGCATCTCCGTAAGAATAGAATTTATACCCTTCTTGGATCGCTTCAGCATATGCTTTTTTCATCAAATCATGTCCGCAAAATGCAGATACCATCATTAATAAAGTAGATTTTGGTGTATGAAAATTAGTAATCATACAAGTCGCAATACTGAAATCATGAGGAGGGAAAACGAATTTGTTTGTCCAACCATCGAATGGATTCAATGTTCTTTGTGATGAAACCGCGCTTTCAACTGCGCGCATAGAAGTAGTTCCTACGGCACAAATACGTTTCTTTTTAACTTTGGCATCGTTAACGATATCGCACGCTTCTTGAGTAATTTTTAATTCCTCAGAATCCATTTTGTGTTTCGATAAATCTTCTACCTCAACCGGATTGAAAGTTCCTAAACCTACGTGAAGTGTAACTTCGGCAAATTTGATTCCTTTTATCTCTAATTTTTTCAATAGGTTTTTAGAAAAATGCAAACCTGCTGTTGGTGCTGCTACTGCTCCTTCTTCTTTAGCATAGATGGTTTGGTAACGTTCCGCATCTTCCGGAGTTACGTCTCTTGAAATGTATTTTGGAATTGGAGTTTCTCCTAGTTCCGTCAATTTATTTCTGAATTCTTCATAAGAACCGTCGTAAAGGAAACGCAATGTTCTTCCACGAGAAGTAGTATTATCAATTACTTCGGCAACTAATGAATCGTCATCGCCAAAATATAATTTATTACCAATTCTGATTTTACGGGCTGGATCAACTAAAACATCCCAAAGTCTTTGCTCAGAGTTTAATTCTCTAAGTAAAAAAACTTCGATTCTTGCTCCTGTTTTTTCCTTATTTCCATACAAACGCGCTGGGAAAACCTTGGTATTATTCAGAATTAAAACATCTCCGTCATCAAAATAATCGATAACGTCTTTGAACATTTTATGTTCTATAGTTCCTTTCTTACGATCAATAACCATAAGACGTGCTTCATCTCTGTTTTCGGCAGGATATTCAGCTAGAAGTTCTTTTGGTAAATCAAATTGAAAATGTGATAATTTCATATTAAATTTTAGATTTTAGATTTTAGATTTTAGATTTATGAGAATCCAAAAAATCTTTCAGGTGCAAATATACGATTGTGAGATAGGCGTTGTCAAGTGTTTTGCTGTTTATTTTCAAAAGTAGCTGATTCACTTGTCTTTACAACTCTTATTTTTCTGAGATTTCAATACCTAATTTTTTCATGTCTTCCCAAAAATCAGGATAGGACTTAGATACTACTTCGGCATTTTCAATTACAATTGGTACTTTCAAGGCCAAAGGTGCAAATGCCATCGCCATTCGGTGATCGTTATATGTAGCAATTGGCACATTATGATTGATATTGTTTGAAGCCACAAGCGTCAAACTATCATTGGTCACCGAAATATTGGCTCCCAATTTTGTTAGTTCAATTAGCAGTGCTTCCAGTCTATCTGTTTCTTTAATTTTCAAGGTATGAAGTCCTGTGAGGTGACAACCTATTCCTAAACCAAGACAAGTAACCACTATAGTTTGGGCAATATCAGGCGTATTATTTAAATCTAAGTTTAAAGTTTTAAGTTTAAAATTAGATTGTTTAACCAAAGTCATTTTGTTTCCTTCAAAGTGAGTTTCGACTCCCATTTGCTTATAAATTTGAACCAAAGCCGAATCTCCTTGCAAACTGTTTTCATTGTAACTAGTTAACGAAATAGTAGCTTCCTCCGCTAAAGCA
Organism: Flavobacterium sp. CG_23.5; assembly: GCF_017875765.1. Classification (NCBI taxonomy): domain Bacteria; kingdom Pseudomonadati; phylum Bacteroidota; class Flavobacteriia; order Flavobacteriales; family Flavobacteriaceae; genus Flavobacterium; species Flavobacterium sp. CG_23.5. Next base: position 1,852,067 of record NZ_JAGGNA010000001.1, read on the forward strand.
GCCAAACTAAAAAAGTACGAAGCAGAACTCCAATCGGATTCTACAGTCATAACTTTCGATTCCACTGCTGGTTTTGGATAAACGGTAATCACATTTCCTTCAAAACTGGTTTTAATATCTAAATCATTCAACAATGCCAAGGTCATTTTGATGTAAGGAACAGAAGTGATTTCACCTACCAAAGTGATTTGAATTCCATTTTCTAGTTTTGGTGCCACTAATAATAATGCCGAAATGTATTGACTGCTTACATTTGCCGGAATATTAACTTTAGAAGCCGTAATTTTTTGTCCTTTGATTCGAATAGGCGGGTACCCTGCTTCCTTCTCGTAAGAGATTTGCGCACCTAATTGCTCCAACGCTTCCACCAAAACTTTGATCGGACGCTCCTGCATTCTTGAAGAACCTGTCAACACGACTTCACGTCCTTCATTAACCGCAAAATAAGCTGTTAGAAATCGCATCGCCGTTCCCGCATGATGAATATCTACTATTTCCTCGTTTCCTTTCAATGCTTTTTGCATTACTTCACTGTCATCAGAGTTCGAAGTATTCGCTAATGTAATATTTGAAAATAAGGCTTGTAACAATAATAGTCGGTTGGTTTCACTTTTTGAGCCAGTAATGTTTAATTGTGAATTGTCAATTGTGAATTGTGAATTCGTGCTTAATTTTAAATTCATGTAGCTAATTATGAGTTATGAATTATGAATTACGAGTGTTATAATTCAAGTTCGCAATTTACCACTCCGCATTTATAATTCATAATTTATATTTCACAAATTATTTGAGTTTCTCGTTGTTTTTGTGACGATCTTTATCTCTAACGGATTTCAAATCCATTTTCTTATCGAAAGCAGCTTGCAAATCGATTCCGGTTTGATTCGCTAAACATAAAACTACAAAAACCACATCAGCTAATTCTTCACCGAGATCTTTGTTTTTATCGCTTTCTTTTTCGGATTGTTCTCCGTAACGACGGGCAATGATTCGGGCCACTTCACCTACTTCTTCCGTAAGTTGTGCCATATTGGTCAATTCGTTGAAATAGCGAACGCCGTGTTCTTTTATCCAAGTATCTACTTCGAGCTGGGAGTTTTTTAGGTTCATTATTCTTTATTATTTTGCCACAAAGGTACGAAGGGACGAAGTGTTGTTATATTTTAATAAGAACAATTTTCTCATTTTGTTTTTCAATTACTTTTTGAAAATATTCTTTTAGCGTTGAATAATATTCTGCTGAAACGATTGGAGTATTCATTTGATTTACAATAGATATCTGAATCGTATTGCCTACTAAACTTGTCATGAATTTGAAATTTGCTAAATTATCCTGCATCGAAATATTCATTGCAGTTGGAAGGGTTTCCACCTTAAATCCCGCTGGGATCTGAATATTTATTGCATATTTATCCAAATAAGGAAAACCAAAATCTACTGGATATTCTCTGTTTTCTTGTTTAAAATAATTTTGTTTCTGAACAAAAGATAGCATTGGTTTTATATAAATTTTTCCCCCGATTAATTCACTAAAATTGGCACCACTAAAAGATAATGTCTCAGCAATAGGCAATTTCAGCTGTTTTTCGTTTGTTCTGGAATATTCTTGTATCTCCATTTGATCATTCTCATTTTCTAACTTTTCAAGATAAACGTCTTCTTTACTATCTTTTATCGATTCTCTAAAAACCATCGCATTATGATCGGTTCTTTGTCTTCGTAATTTTCCTAAAACTTCCCCTTTTTCATTTAAAGAATAATTCATTGTTACTATATTATTAGAGGTCGTTTTTGGCATCAAATCTACTTCGCGCGAGGTTCCGTCTTTTCGTACTAATCGACCAACCCAATTTAGCGCTCTAAAAGGTAAAACATTTGGTGTCGAAAAAGGATCAGTGGCATCCAGTAAGATTAAATTAGCTCCATCTTCAACAGCTCCAATTACATAATTAAAAGCTGTTCTATTAGGAAACATTGCAATTCCATTGGACCTAGTACTTACTAAGACAGGGTTTGCGGTTAAGCCAGCGTAACGAAGCATTGCTGTTAGCATCAGGTTTATTTCGGCTACATTACCCGTTTTGTCTTTGTAAGCTTTTTTCACTCCATCATTACAGGAATATCCGTAATATTCATTCCATTTTACAGTTGCTTTTACGTATTTTAAAATTGCATCAACTTTTTCTTCTACTGTATTCAATCCCGCAATCACAACTTTTAAATCCTCTTCAAAATAACCTGTTTTATTCAATTCAGGACCAAAATCATCATATTGGTAAATTGTTTTTACAACTGAATTCCAATCTGTTGAGTATGTTTTTAGAGGTGAATTTGGATATTTTGTCATCGATAGTTCTTGCACCAAACTAGTCTTATAATTATCAATATCATTCACATAAACTTCATCCTTCATGGCAGGAATATTTTCCACTAAATAATTTGTTTTTGTTTCTAAATAATCAATTTTATCATTAGAAAAAGAAGTCTTTGTGACCATCCCGTTTTGTGTTCTTTCTTTGGAAGTTAAAACAATAGATTTATTTGATGTATCAACAGTTATTTTGGGTGTTATAAATCCTTTTAAAGTAGAATTATAAACAAAGTATTCTGGTACATAGGAATTATATTCCGAATAATTTACAGGAACACTAGATTGAAAAGCCCATTCCCTAGGACTTACTACATTATAAGATCGAATATTGTATTGGAATTCAATAATTGAACCTTCTTTTACATTAGGCAATGTTATTTTTTTTTGCCCCCAATACCTATTTATAATTTCATCAAATTCTCCATCGCTTTTTAATTTTGTTTTTTCAATTTTACCGGCGACTAAATTATAAGTCATTGCTTCAGAGAAAGATACTTTTTCCTTGGTATTATTCCCTAAATAATATCTCACTTTTTGATTTGCCCAATCATATCCCTCTTTTTTATAAATCTTTATTCGCATTTTCACTTCTGTGAGCATTGCAAACCCATTTTCTTGAGAATATTCAAAACTTAATTTCCCTTTTTTGAATAGGATAGCCGCTACAGCAGAAGTATCTTTCGGATGCGCTTTCTCTTGTAATTCTGAAATGGAAACCTTCCCTAATTCAAAATTTTGTGCTTTCATTTTAGAAATTGAAAATAGAAGTACTACTACTAGAAGTGCTTTTTTGAATAACATATCTTATTGATTTTTGGTTAAAATTATTTTTGCATTATCGTTTCTAGAAATTTGTTCAATGAAAAGGCGGTACTCGTCATATTCCTTGTTAGAATATATTCCTTTTTTAATAAAAAGAGTTCTTTTATAAATTAAATTAGAAGCATCTTTTTTAACTATTTCTGTTTTGTAGGCTCCAAACTTGGAATCCAATTCAAAACCTGCTGGAAGAAACTCTATGTTGAATCCAACTGGCAATTTAACTTCAATTTCATCCGTATCTACAAAACCTCTTTGTATTTCCAATGGATTTATACGATTCCTTATTCTTTTTATATTTCCTGAAAATTGATTGTACGCATTCAAGACAAACATCATTTTATTAGCAGAAATGCTTCCGTAATTAATGGCGTTTATACCCGCATTCTCGGTAAATCTTATTTTTTCTTTATCATTAGTGAATGTTATTTTCTCTAGCTTCAAATTATTGATATTATCCCAATATTCTTTATAATGCAATTCTTTATCCGTTGGCTGCATATTTTCTACATCCGCTTTTCTATTGTATTGGGAACCTTCAGAAACAATACTGATTTTACCAGAGAAATCGCCGTTTTCAGCAATAGTATAATTCCCTTTACTAACTTGAGTATTTCCTTTATCCTCATAGATTTTGGTATGCACAATTTCACCTCCACTTGGTTTCATAATCAAAACATTTCTGTCATCTGTAAAAGTTCCCTGATATCCAAACGGAGTATCCTGACTGGTACATTCAAGCCAAACATAATTATCCCCATTGGGAATCGATAAAATCATGTGATTTCCTTGCATTGAAACAAAGTCTTTTTCGATATCTTTTTTTCTTGGATTTCCATATAATATGGTATTGTAAGAGGGAACATCTACGGCATTTAGGAGTGCCTTGGTATAATTGGTCAATGCTTTACAATCCCCGTAGCCCAATCGATCTACGTCGCCGGCTAACATAGGTTTCCATCCTCCAATTCCAATGCTAATATTTACGTATCGCGATTTTTTTTGGACATAATCATAGATTAGTTTTGCTTTTTTTATCGGGTCTTTTTCATCTCCAACCAATGCTTTCATTTTCGCCTTGGTTTCTTCAGGCAATTCTGTTGTGCCGGTTAAAATTTTATCGGAGTACCATTTCCCGAAAGCTTCCCAGGTTTTAGCAGTTCCATCAACATTTTCAAGATGAAATAGTTCTAGACCCATCATTACTTTTGGAAAAATCGAATTAAAACTAGGGCTATAGTCTTCTTCCTTTTGAGCCGGAATATTTGCTGCGGTATAGGAAAGTTGCGATGGAGTATCAATAGTCTTTTTAATTTTAAAATTATAAAAATTAGATTCCATTTTTTTAAAACCAAGATCTGGTGGATAACTTACATTAAGAATACTTTTTTCGATACTTACAAAATAGTCTGCCACAGGATACCATTGCGGTATAAAAGCAGTATTAGAAGTTTCTAATTCACTTTCGAAAATGACTGTAAAAGGATATTGTATGGGAGTGTAATTCAGATAAATAATTCGGTCATCTGAAAAAAGAGTGCTGCCACTTACTGCACTCTGATCTCTAAAATCCTTTCGTTTTATTTTTTTTATTTCATTGCCTAAAACATCATAAACAACAGCTTCTATACTTTTTATAGATGCAGTCTTACTATAATATTCAGATGCTTGTATGGCGCCTAGCCCTTTTTCGTTTAGAACTGTAACTACCCTTTTAGTTTTAATATTCATATTTCTTTGAGACGAAATAGTAATATCAATTTGGTTTAAACGAACTACAGCATTGGCATTTTCTTTGAGGCTATCAGAAATATTTAGACTATTATATTCCGTCTTTTGAGCGAAAAGGATGGTAGTAAAAAAAAAGAATACGAGGATGATATATCGGAATTGCATAAGAAAACATTTCCTCAAAAATATAAGAATTATTCGATTAAAAAAAAACTTAATTTTTATTTTTACTGTCAATAGTTATAGTCACCGGGCCATCATTTAACAAAAGTACTTTCATGTCTGCACCAAAAATACCCGTTTGAACTTTCTTACCCAGCTCAATTTCTAGGTGTTTCACAAAATTCTCATACAAGGGAATGGCAACATCTGGTTTTGAAGCTTTAATATACGATGGACGATTTCCTTTTTTAGTAGAAGCATGAAGTGTAAATTGGCTTACTACGATTATATCTCCATCAATGTCTTTTACAGATAAATTCATCACATGATCTGCATCATCAAAAATACGAATATTGGCAATTTTACCTACCAGCCAATCAATATCTTGTTGAGCGTCATCATCTTCAATACCAACTAAAACCAATAATCCTTTTTGGATATCGGCTACAATTTTATTTTCTATGGTTACCGAGGCGGAGGAAACTCTTTGAAGGACGATTTTCATTTATAAGTCTTAAAATTTTAAAGTCGAAAGTCAAAAAACTATTCTAAATATTTAGTTAATGCTGACTTTCGACTTTCGACATTGCAACTTTCGACACCTTTATTCTCTGGTCTTATCACTTATTATTCGGTCCTCATTATGAATATCGGTACGATAATTTTCATCATCACCTTCCAGAATTTTCAGGTAACTTCTATAACGGGACCAGGCTATTTCGTCTTTTTCCAATGCGGCTTTAATGGCGCAATGTGGTTCGTCTTTATGCAAACAATTATTAAATTTACATTGCTCTTTCAACTTGAAAAATTCAGGGAAATAACCACTAATTTCTTCTTTTTCCATATCGACAATTCCAAAACCTTTGATTCCCGGCGTATCTATAATTTTGGCATCAAAAGACAAATCATACATTTCGGCAAAAGTTGTGGTATGTTGTCCTTGCTTGCTCGCTTCAGAAATTGTTTTTGTTTTTAGATGTAAAGTCGGTTCCATGGCATTGACTAATGTGGATTTCCCCACACCGGAATGTCCTGAAAACATACTCACTTTACCAATCATCATCGCTTTCAACTCTTCAATTCCTTTCATTTCAGTCGAAGAGACGCGCAGGCATTTATATCCAATCTCCTGATACACGTGCTGCATGTATAATTGCTCATCAAGTGTAGCGTCATCAAAAGTATCAATTTTGTTAAAAACCAAAATTGTTTCAATTCCATAGGCTTCGGCAGTTACCAGAAAACGGTCAATAAAATTAAAAGTCGTTGGTGGATTATTTATCGTAACCAATAAAAAAACGCGGTCAATATTAGAGGCAATAATATGCATCTGATGCGACAAATTAACTGATTTCCGAACAATATAATTCTTTCTATCGTGAATTTTATGAATGGTTCCCGTAACGGTATCGGATGATTCTTCGAGTTCATAATCTACAATATCACCCACAGCAATTGGGTTGGTACTTTTAATTCCTTTGATTCGGAATTTCCCTTTCATACGGCATTCTATAAAATCCCCTTGTTCAGATTTTACGGTGTACCAACTTCCTGTAGATTTGTAAACGAGTCCTGTCATTTTTTATATTTAAGATATTAGATCTATGATATATGTTTTAGCATAAATAAAATATTTTGCAAAGATAAATGATTTATGGAGGTTTTTCGATTTTCGAAGTGTCTAAAAAAAACAAAAAATCCCAAAACATTAAGCCTTGGGATTTCATAAATTTAAATGCTCAATCACTTAAATCTAAATTCAGCAATCGTTACTCTACAATCTTAAATCATTTTACGCATTTAATACTTTTTCTTGGTGGCCAATACTTTCCTGGTGAATCGCCTTAAACATTTTAAGCACAAACTCTTCTGTCAAGCCTTTTTTCTCGCCTTCAAGAATCATTTTTCCAAGAATTTCATTCCAACGCGTATTTTGAAGAATTGCAACGTTAGCGTCTTTTTTTACTTGACCTATTTCATCTGCTACTTTCATACGTTTTCCTAGCAAGTCTAATAAATTCTCATCCAAGATGTCAATATTCGTTCTCAATTTCGTCATTTTTTGAGTAAATTCTTCCGATGCATCATTTTGCTTTCTTACTTTCAAATCAATAAAAATTTGTTTCAAAGCCGTTGGCGTCACTTGTTGCGCTGCATCACTCCATGCATTGTCTGGGTCATAATGAGTTTCTATAATCATACCGTCATAATTCAAATCCAACGCTTCTTGCGTCACTTCGAGAATCATTTTGCGATCTCCCGTAATATGAGACGGATCAATTATAAGAGGTAAATCAGGGAATTTATTTTGCAATTCGATAGGAATCTGCCATTCTGGAATGTTTCTGTATTTTGTTTTCTCATAAGTAGAAAAACCTCTGTGAATTACTCCCAGTTTTTCAATTCCTGCATTGTATAAACGCTCCACTCCGCCTAACCACAGAGATAAATCTGGGTTTACTGGGTTTTTTACCAAGACAATTTTTTTTGTTCCTGCCAAAGCATCTGCAATTTCTTGCATAGCAAATGGATTTACAGTCGTTCTGGCTCCAATCCATAACACATCCAGATCATATTCTAACGCTAATTTTACGTGAGCAGCATTCGCCACTTCCGTTCCCATTAGCAATCCAGTTTCTTCTTTTGCTTTTTTAAGCCATTTCAAGCCTATCTCCCCAACACCTTCAAATCCTCCCGGACGCGTTCTTGGTTTCCAAATTCCTGCTCTAAAAATACTTACATCAGAATCTTTCAATTCATGTGCAATTTTCAATACTTGTTCTTCAGTTTCAGCACTACAAGGTCCTGCTATCACTAATGGATGAGTCAAATTGAATTCATTCAACCAATTTCTCATTTCTTTCTTGTTTTCCATCTTTTCTAAATTTTATTTTTTTTTAGTTTTTAGTTATTTTTAAACAACGGGATTGGCTATTTTTTCACGTTCATTCCGTTTAATATTTCCTTTATTTTATTCACACTCTGCATTTCATCGTAAATCGCATCGTAATCTTCCTTTTCTAACAGTTCTTTAAACTTTGATAAATTAGAAATGTATTCATCCAATGTTTTTACCACTTGCTTCCTGTTTTGTTTAAAAATAGGCGTCCACATTGCTGGGGAACTTTTGGCGAGACGAACCGTACTTTCAAAACCGGAACCCGCCATATCAAAAATATCCTGTTCATCTTTCTCCTTATTAATCACCGTTTTTCCCAACATAAAAGCACTAATGTGAGACAAATGCGACACATAAGCAATATGTTTATCATGCGATTTTGGGTCCATATAACGGATTCTCATTCCCATTGCCTTAAACAAATCCAAAGCTCTTTCCTGTAATTTGAATGTCGTTTTTTCTACTTCACAAATAATATTCGTTTTCCCTTTAAACAATCCTTTTATCGCTGCCGAAGGTCCTGAAAACTCGGTTCCAGCAATAGGATGCGTGGCAATAAAATTGCGCCTTTTAGGATGATTGGCCACTGCTTCGCAAATGGGCATTTTAGTAGAACCCACTTCAAAAACAATCGTATGATCACCAATAACATCCAACACTTTTGGCAAAACCGTCAATGCAACATCAACAGGAACCGAAACGATTACAAAATCGGCATCGATTAAATCATCAAAAGTTGCGCCAGCATCAACAACTCCGAGTGCAATTGCTTCCTCCAAATGAATTTCATTGTTATCAATCCCATAAATTTTGGCTTCCGGATGCAGGGTCTTGATGTCCAACACCATCGAACCGCCTATCAATCCTATTCCTATTACATAAACATTAGTCATAAAGTCTTAAAGTTATAAAGTCGAAAGTCACCATGACCTCCAAATTCGTAATTCATAATTATTAATTTGTAATTCTCAAAATCGCTTCCTGCACTTTTTCCTCATTTACACACAATGCAAATCGAATATATCCTTCTCCATTAGAACCAAAAATGGTTCCCGGCGTAATGAAAATCGATTTGTCATATAAAATATCATTAATAAAATTCTCTGCCGATGTGATTCCGTCCGGTAATTTTGCCCAAACAAATAATCCAACACCTTCCTTGTACACTTTACAACCCAATTTCTCTGCCAATTGTTCGGTAAGAATTCTGCGTTTTCTATAAATTGCATTCATCGATTCAAACCATGACTTCTCGCTTTTCAAAGCTTCAATTGCCCCTTTTTGAATCCCGTAAAACATTCCGCTGTCCATGTTGCTTTTTACTTTTAGTACCGCATCTATACAGGCTGCATTTCCTAAAACCATTCCCACTCTCCAGCCTGCCATGTTAAAAGTCTTGCTCAAAGAATTCAATTCCAAAGCTACGTCTTTAGCTCCTTCCACTTGCAACAAACTCATTGGATTGTCATTCAAAACAAAACTATACGGATTGTCATTTACTAACAAAATGTTATGCTTTTTGGCGAAAGCCACTAATCTTGAAAACAATTCCAAACTTCCGCTCGCTCCTGTTGGCATGTGCGGATAACCAATCCACATGATTTTAACTTTCGATAAATCCAGTTTTTCCAAAGCTTCAAAATCCGGTTCCCAGTTATTATTTTCTTTTAAGTCATAAAAAACTGGAACTGCTCCTACTAAATTAGTAACCGAAGTATACGTTGGATATCCTGGATTTGGAATCAGCACCTGATCTTCTTCATTCAAAAAAGCCAATGAAATATGCATAATTCCTTCTTTGGAACCCATCAAAGGCAAAATTTCGCTCGCTGGATTCAACGCTACTTGAAAGTTGTTCTGATAAAAATCAGCCATACCTTGTCGTAATTCCGGCAATCCTTGATAACTCTGATATTGATGTGCATTTTCATCTTGCATTGCTAAAACTACTGCATCAATAACAGCTTGTGACGGCTTTAAATCCGGACTTCCAATTCCCATATTGATAATTGGCTTTCCTTCAGAGGCCAATTGTCTTACTTCTCTCAATTTTGAGGAGAAATAGTATTCTTCAATTATATCTAGACGTTTCGCTGTAGTAATCATGCTATTAAATATTTCTCTTTTCAGAGCTTTTTATTATTTTATTATTTTGACTTTCGACCTTTAACTTTCGACTTTTAGACTAATTAAGGCTTTGTATTTTTATATTCGCCTAGTACTTTGAAGTATTCTGCCATAATGGTCAATAATGCTTTTGCCTTGGCATAATCTTCGTATTTTTCGAAAGTAACATCCACAAAAAAGGAATATTTCCAAGGTGTTTCTATTTTTGGTAGCGATTGTATTTTGGTTAGATTCAATTTACAATCACTCATTACATTCAAAACCGCTGCTAAGCTACCACGTTTGTGATCCAATTCAAATTTGATGGAAGCTCTGTTTATTTCATTTTTAGAAACAAAATTATCCGCTTTATTAATGATCACAAATCGTGTCATATTATTATTAATCGTCTGAATTTCTGGCGCCAAAATTTCTAATTCATACATTTCAGAAGCCGTTTTACTTGCAATTGCAGCAATTCCTTTCAACTGATTTTGATGTATTCTTCGAGCCGTTTCAGCAGTATCTTTATCTTCGACTAATTTTATGTCCGGATACTTTTTCAGAAACTCCATACATTGCAATAACGCCATCGGATGGGAATGTACTTCCAGAATATCTTCTATTTTCTGCCCTTTTAAAGCCATTAAATTTTGATGAATATCTAAATAATGCTCTCCTATAATGTGTAAATTGTTTTTATCAATCAAGGCATAATTCGGAATAATTGGCCCCGCAATAGAATTTTCTATCGCCATAACCGCCTGATCTGATTTCCCTGAAAGCAAGCTATCTACTAATTCTTCAAAAGACAAACACTCCTCTACCTCAACATTTTGATAGTAATAATCCTGTGCCACCTGATGATGAAAAGAGCCTTTTATACCTTGTATTGCAATTTTTGTACTCATATTCTAAACTTTTAAGCAAAAAAAAATCCTGATTTTCATCAGGATTGTATATTAGTTTTATTTGTTTGTTTTTTTCAAATAACCATAGCACAATCCCTTACTTCCTAAAGAAGAAATAATAAGTGTTGCTAAAATAAAAACGGTTATTAGACATTGTAGGTAGTGTGTTATTTTTAATAATTATGATACAAATGTAGCCCTTATTTCAAACCGACCCAAAAAAAAATATTGTTTTATGCAACAAAAAAAGAATTCTTTGTTAAACAACCTTTTTATTATCAAATACTTAAATAAATGATTTTAATTTAGGGTTTATTACAGATTTCAAAATGACTTTTGAGTTAATTTCGATTCAAAAAAATATTTAAGCGGCTATTTTAACCGAAAGCCATTTTTTCCCTTCCGCAATTCGGGTAATCAGCATCGAGGAAACAACATCGCCATTGGCATTTAATAAAGTGGCCATAGGATCCACTAAAGTCCCCACAATCATAGCAGCCGGTAATGCTTGCTCCATCGGAAAACCATAAATAGTAATTGCCAAAATCTCCCCTATATAACCACCATTTGGAATTCCACCTTCAACCACCGAAACGATTACTGTAATCCCTAATGCTAACAACAAAGTGTGTGGATCCGTAAAATCTTTGCCAAACATGGCAAAAATAACCGCAATCTTTATAACGGATGACATACTAGATCCGTCTTTATGCAGAGGTGCTCCTAATGGTATAGCAATATTGCGAATATGTGCCGGTATATTCATTTTCTCTGCAGCTTCTAAATTGGCAGGAATAGTCGCGATACTGCTGCACGTTCCCAAAGCCGTTAAGGCAGGTGTGATATTATTTCCCCAAAAGACTTTTAGTGCCTTTGTTCCTCCCGCTATAAAAGCATAAAAACTAAAAAACACGACAAAATAGAAAGCACAAACCGCATAATAAAGTCCCAAAGGTTTAGCATAAGCTCCAAATAATTGTGGCCCAAATATGCCCACCTGATATGCAAAGTAAGCTCCTAATCCTATTGGAGCGGTTTTCATTATCAGATGCAGCAAGTGTTTCATTACTTCGTTTCCAGAATTTAAAAAATCTCTAAAACTGGCTCCTTTTTCACCCGAACGTAAACTCGCAAATCCTATTAAGAAGGAAAATATAATTAAAGCTAACATACTTTTTCGAGAAAGCAATTCATAAAAATCACCTGCAGTAAGCAATTGGGTAATTTGCGATCCTGCATTACCACTTTGAATACTTTCCAATGGTATCTTTGAAATGATAATATCTTGATGAATCGGAAAAAGCAATACTCCGATAATCATTAATATTGCCGAAACAAGTACGGTACTTAAAAAGACGCCGATAACAATCACAAATAGTTTTCCTAATTTCTCAGATTTTTCTAAGCTGGCAATCGAAGAGGCGATGGTGAAAAAAATCAACGGTATTATTGCTGTAAATAGTAAATTCAAAAATATATCACCTAATGGTTTGATGATTTCTACATCTTTTCCAAAAACTAATCCTAATATACTTCCGGCTATAATTCCGCATAGTAACCAAATGATGCTGCTGTATGTTTTAAACAAACTACTTGATTTACCGTTTTGTTGATTCATGTTTTCTAATTTTTTATAAATATATAAATCTAATGAGATAAATAACTTTTAAAATAAAAAAACACTCGAATACCAAGTGCTTTTTTAAAAATTCATTCCATATATATATTAAAAATTTTTTGAAATTCCTGCGTTAAATGATTGCCCAAAATTAAATTCAAATATTTTTGTTTTTTGAGGATTATCAGATGTATTTTGAGCAGTAGTTTTATTAGAATTATATCCCAATCCTCCAAAACCAAAGTTCAATCCAAAACCTTTCTTAATGTTAATTTGCAATGCTGGAGTAATACCAATACCAAATCCGCTTGATTTTACAGTACTAGTTGAGATACTGCTATTATATCTTGTACTACCAAAATTATAACTTGTTACTAAATCCGCATAAACTGCAAAAGTATCATTTAATGGTTTGGCATATCGAACAAAAGGACCTACACTATAATAATTTGATAAATTATCAGCTGAACTCGATCCATTATTAGTTGAACTCGATTCTCCATTTAAGAATGTAGCACTCGATTGAATCCCAACTGTCCAATTATCATTATATTGGTACCCAACCTTTGGTGAAATGCCAAAAATATTTTGTTTAGCTTCACTTTCTGAAGTATTTATTTTTTGCGAGCTAAACCCAACATTTCCAGCTACCAAAACTGTGCCTTTTTGGGCACTTGCAAAACTAATTGAAGCTAACGCTAAAACAATCATCATTTTTTTCATAAATTTTTTATTTAAATTTAATGTTTATTTAACAATAATAATGCCACAATTTATCTTGCGGATTTTTAATGCTTTTATCAAAATGAGATTATTTCAAAAAACAAAAATTTAGCATTCAAAGATTATTCTGTTTACTTTTGTAACAAATAATACGTCATGTCAATAGAAGTAAATAATATATCAAAAAGTTACGGTGCTCAAAAGGCATTGGATAACATTTCGTTTTCTATAAAAAAAGGGGAAATCGTTGGTTTCTTGGGTCCAAATGGAGCCGGAAAATCTACTTTGATGAAAATATTGACCACTTATATCAATGCTGATGAAGGTTCCGCAATGGTAAATGGACATGATGTAAACACCAACCAAAAGGCAGTACAACTTTCGATTGGTTATCTTCCGGAACACAATCCGTTGTATTTGGATTTATATGTGAGGGAATATTTAGCTTTTAATGCTGATGTGTATAAAGTAGCCAAATCCCGAATAGACGAAGTGATTCAACTAACGGGTTTAACCACCGAAAGCCATAAAAAAATAGGACAATTGTCTAAAGGATACCGTCAGCGTGTAGGTCTTGCCAACGCATTATTACACAATCCAGATGTTTTGATTCTAGACGAACCAACAACAGGTTTAGATCCGAACCAATTGATTGAAATACGTAATGTCATCAAAAACGCAGGTAAAGACAAAACCGTTTTCCTTTCCACACACATTATGCAGGAAGTGGAAGCCATTTGTGATCGAGTTATAATCATCAACAACGGAAAAATTGTAGCCGATAAAAAACTGGATAACTTAATTTCCGCCGACAAAGAACAAATTATCGAAGTAGAATTTGATTATAAAATCGAAGAACAAGCTATTGCTAAGATCCCACATTTAAAATCTTTCAAAAACACCCACGATTTCTCTTGGGAATTAACCTTTTTATCTGATAAAGATATGCGGCCTGCCGTTTTTGATTTTGCTCATGATAATGGTTTGAAAACACTACAACTGAATCAGAAAAATAAAAATCTGGAAGCTGTTTTTAGAGAAATAACAAAAAAATAGATATTTATCCCTGTCTATAAATTTCTACTTTTCCTTTTGAAAGCCTTTGTTGCAGCCACAAAACCAATTTTTTCTTCGAACTCTTAGAAAGTTCTTTTTTACTTATATAAACCATCACGGGAACTACTTTCGCCGTGGTGCTATTTTCATCATATACGTGATTTGATATCGAAAGATTTTCAATCTCCGGAAAAATAATTTTGGTTTCTGCCAATATTGCTTTATTATCGTAACTATTTTTCTTTATTAGCTTCTCCAAGTTAGCAATTTTCACGTCTTTTTCATTCAAAATAGATTTCTCAAAATTTATTTGGTTTGAAATATATTTTTTGATGTCAGTTGTATCCTGTCTTATTTTCAATTCCGTACTTTCAATACCGTACGTTTTTAATCTTTGGTTCAGTATTTTCAATTCATCCTTACTGGTTTTTTTGGTTAAAAAAACTAGTTCTATTCTTTTTGGAATAATGTTCGTTTTAATTTTTTTATATAGGATTGTATATCCTTTACTTGTAAATTCATCGTTTATAAAAGCTTCAACTTTTTGATTAAATTTCCGTTGTTCAATTAACACATATGCAAAGTAAATACTAGGAATAATTAATACCACAATTATTGCGGTCATTGCAAATCTAACACGTTTTTCACGCTTCTCATCTACTTGTTTCGCTTGTGGATATTTCAAATATTTCACAATAAAAAAAGTAGCAATACAGATAAACACACAGTTGATAGTATATAAATAAATGGCTCCAAAAAAGAAACTAAAATTTCCTATGGCTAAACCATATCCAGCCGTACATAAAGGTGGCATTAAAGCTGTGGCAATGGCGACACCTGGAATTGGATTTCCCTTTTCAACTCTTGTTATGGCGATAACTCCAACGAGTCCACCGAAAAAGGCAATAAAAATATCATAAATATTAGGAGAAGTCCGAGACAACAATTCAGATTGCGTATCCTTGAATGGACTTAAATAAAAGTAAATAGTTGAAACAAATAATCCGACAATCGTTGCAATTAAAAGATTTTTTAATGCTTTTTTCAAGAGTTCAAAGTCATATATTCCCAGGCCAAAACCTGCACCAACAATAGGCCCCATTAAAGGAGAAATGAGCATCGCTCCAATTACTACAGCCGTTGAATTCAAATTCAACCCAACCGATGCGATTACAATTGCACATGCCAAAATCCAAAAATTAGCACCTCGAAAAGAAATATTACCTTTTACATTTTCTAATACTTTTTGCCTGTCCTCTTCTCCAGAATAAAGATTTATAAAATCTAAAATTTTGTATAGAATACCTTTCATAGATGTAGGCTGTATTATTTAGTTTAAAACCAAAGGCAAATAAAGTTCTGTGATTTACGGCAGTAAATCTAGACAAATTAATTGTTATTTTTCTTTATACTTAAGAGAATACAATTAATTTACTAAATCTTACTTCCTACAAAAATAGACATTATATGATTTAATACCCCATTCTTAATTTAAAAATACCTGCCACATTAATTTTAATTTTGTTAATACACCAAGGTTTAAAAAAACTACAAATCAATCAAAAAAAATTGCGGAAGCTGTTTTTAGGAAAATCAAGAAGGACTATTCTTTTTTTAGATAAAAAAACTCGTTTAAAAAATAAATTAAACGAGCTTTTTTAGTAGTTTAAAATCTTCGAAATTTAGAAAACCTTACTAGCAATTTGTCGAATATTTTCTGATTTTCCCATTGAATAATAATGCAAAACAGGAACGCCTGCTGCTTTCAATTCTAAAGATTGTTGAATCGCCCATTCGATACCAACTTGTCTGATGTCATTATTATTTTTGCATTGACTAACGGCATGAATCAAGTCTTCAGGCAAATCGATTCGGAAAATTTGTGGCAATACTTGTAAGTGCCTTTGCACAGCAATTGGTTTAATACCCGGAATAATAGGAACGGTAATACCCATTTCTCTGGCTTTGGCAACAAACTCAAAGTATTTTGCATTATCAAAGAACATTTGGGTTACCACATAATCAGCACCTGCATCTACCTTTTCTTTCAATCGTTTCAAATCTGAAATTAAGGAGGGCGATTCTAAATGTTTTTCTGGATAACCAGCAACTCCAATACAAAAATTGGCTTTGTTATCAACATCCATTACTTCGTGCAAATATTTCCCCTGATTCAATAAATTGATTTGTTTAACCAAATCAACGGCGAAATCATTCCCGCCATGTTTTGGCATAAAATACTGTTCATCCTTCATCGCGTCACCGCGCAATGCCATCACATTATCAATTCCCAAATAATGACAATCGACCAATAAATACTCGGTTTCTTCTTTCGTAAATCCACCGCAAAGCACGTGAGGAATGGTATCTACATTATATTTGTGTTTTATGGAAGCACAAATCCCTAGAGTCCCAGGACGCATTCTTGTTAGTTTTTTGTCTAACAATCCGTTGCCTTTATCTACATAAATATACTCTTCGCGAGAAGTGGTTACGTCTATAAAAGGTGGTTTAAACTCCATCAACGGATCAATATTATCGTATAATTCCTGAATGCTTTTCCCTTTTTGAGGTGGGATAATTTCAAAGGAGAATAATGTCTCTCCATTTGCGCCTTCGATATGTTGTGTTACTTTCATTCTTTTTTTGTTTAAAGTTTAAAGTTTAAGGTTTAAAGTTTCTTTCGAACAACTTTAAACCTTAAACCTTAAACATTTTTTTAATCTGCAATATTTGGATTCAGCCATTTCATCGCCACTTCGGTGGAAACGCTTCTGCGTTTGGCGTAATCGATAACTTGGTCTTCTTTTATTTTTCCAAGTCCGAAGTACTTACTTTCCGGATTTCCAAAATAATATCCAGAAACCGATGAAGCGGGCCACATGGCCATACTTTCGGTTAAAGTCACTCCTATTTCTTCTTCCACATTTAGTAATTTCCAGATTGTAGGTTTTTCTAAATGGTCGGGACAAGCCGGATAACCTGGCGCCGGACGAATACCTTTGTAGGTTTCAGCAATCATGTCTTCGGTGCTCAAGGCTTCATCAGCCGAGTAACCCCAAATTTCTTTACGGATTTTTTCGTGGAGATATTCGGCGAAAGCTTCCGCAAAACGGTCTGCCAACGCTTTGACCATTATTGAATTATAATCGTCTAAATCTCTCTCAAATTCTGCTGCCCATTCATCAACACCAAAACCGGTCGTTACACAAAACGCCCCCATGTAATCGGTTTTACCAGAATCTTTTGGAGCAATAAAATCAGACAAAGCGATGTTTGGAGCGCCTTTTGTTTTTTGGGATTGCTGACGCAAAGTCAAGAATTTATCCAACACTTTTCCACTTTCGTCTCTCAATTCAATATCATCATCATTAACTTGGTTGGCTGGGAAAATTCCATAAATTCCTTTGGCTGTCAGTTTCTTTTCTTTTAAAATAATAGCTAACATTTCCTGTGCATCTGCAAAAACGGAAGTAGCCTGTTCACCAACAACATTATCTGTTAAAATTGCCGGGTATTTTCCGAACAATTCCCAAGTTCTAAAAAACGGCGTCCAGTCAATATACGGAACCAAAACATCCAAATCAACTTCAATGGTTTTTGTTCCAATAAAATTAGGCTTCATTGGGCTATAATTATCCCAATTCAATTGCAATTTATTTTTCCGAGCTTGCTCAATCGTCAAGAAATTTTTATCTCGCGAACGATTCAAAAATGTCTCTCTAAAAGCATCATATTCCGCTCGTATATCGCTTGCGTATATTTTTTTATCTTTATTTAGTAAATTTCCAGCAACCGTAACGGCTCTCGAAGCATCGTTGACGTGAATAACTGTTTCTCTATATTGCGGTGCAATTTTCACGGCAGTATGCGCTCGTGAAGTAGTAGCCCCACCAATCATAACAGGAATTTTTATGTTTCTTTTGTCTAATTCCTTAGCCAAATAAACCATTTCATCAAGCGAAGGGGTTATCAATCCGCTTAATCCAATAATATCAACGTTGTGTTCTATGGCCGCAGCGATAATTTTCTCTGGAGCAACCATTACACCCAAATCGATGATTTCGTAATTATTGCAAGCCAAAACAACCGAAACAATATTTTTTCCAATATCGTGCACATCTCCTTTTACAGTCGCCATTAAGATACGACCAGCAAAACTCGAAACACCATCCTTTTCCGCTTCGATAAACGGCAATAAATAAGCTACCGCTTTTTTCATTACGCGGGCAGATTTTACCACTTGCGGCAAAAACATTTTCCCCGAACCAAATAAATCCCCAACGACATTCATCCCCGCCATTAAGTTGATTTCGATTACTTCGATTGGTTTTGCAGCTGCCTGTCTGGCTTCTTCAACATCAATTTCTATAAATTCATCAACTCCTTTTACTAGCGAATGGGTAAGCCTTTCCTGAATAGTTCCCGAGCGCCACTCCTGAACTGCTTTTTCATTGCTTTTGGTATCCCCTTTTACATTTTCGGCAAAGTCCAACAATCTTTCGGTTGCATCCTCTCTTCTGTTTAGAATTACATCTTCAACGCGCTCTAAAAGATCCTTTGGAATTTCGTCATAAATAGAAAGCATTTCCGGATTCACGATTCCCATAGTCATTCCGTGTTGTATGGCATGATATAAAAAGACCGAGTGCATAGCTTCGCGAACCGTGTCATTTCCTCTAAACGAAAACGAAACGTTACTTACGCCTCCGCTAATATGCGCATGAGGAAGATTTTCTCTAACCCATTTCGTCCCTCTGAAAAAATCCAATGCGTTCAGGCGGTGTTCTTCCATTCCTGTAGCCACTGGAAATATATTCAAATCGAAAATAATATCTTGGGCTGGGAAACCAACTTTGTTTACCAAAATATCATACGAACGTTGGCAAATTTCTATTCTACGTTCATAATTGTCCGCTTGACCTACCTCATCAAAAGCCATTACAATTACTGCAGCACCGTAACGCTTGATCAATTTGGCGTGATGAATGAATTGCTCTTCTCCTTCTTTCAACGAAATAGAATTCACGACACTCTTTCCTTGTACTACTTTTAGACCCGCTTCGATAATATCCCATTTTGAGCTATCAATCATGATTGGAACTCTAGAAATATCCGGTTCAGCTGCGATTAAATTCAGGAATTTTGTCATAGCATATTCGCCATCCAGCATTCCTTCATCCATATTAATATCGATGATTTGTGCGCCACCTTCCACTTGTTCTTTAGCAATACTGAGTGCTTCTTCGTATTTTTCTTCTTTGATTAACCGAAGGAATTTTCTAGAACCAGTCACATTCGTGCGCTCACCAATATTCACAAATACGCTTTCCGGCGTAATGATTAAAGGCTCTAATCCCGATAATACAAGGTTTTTTCTATGTTCTTTGTGTGCCATTTTAATTTGAGTTACTAAGTTCCTAAGTTGCTTAGGTCCTAAGTTATTTTATTATATCATTTGCTCTTTACAAAGCTCTTTTTCAATTTTTTGGGCGTGACCACAAGGGTCGGGCTATTCGCTACAAGTCCTCGTCTCTTCCCAAAAGACGAGACTGTGGGCTTTTCACTGCTATCCCTCACGCAGTTTTGTGATAACAACAATATTATTTGCTTCTTTTTGTCATTCCGATGAACGAAGCAAACTCACTATCTGAATCAACTGATGCGATTTTTTCTCGTTCTACGATCCTGCAAGGTTTCCAAAACCTTGTAGGTATTTTTTTCATTAACCATAATCTCATTTTATACCTACAAGGCTCAAAAAAAACCTCGCAGGAAATATCACTACATCGTGGCCGTTGAAACTCTTGGTTTATACTCCTTTGCGATATCAGCAATCAACTTGATGTGTTCCGGCGTTGTTCCACAACAACCGCCTATGATGTTTACTAAATTATCGTCTAAATATTCTTTGATGAATGCTTGCATTTGTTCCGGTGTTTCATCGTATTCTCCAAAAGCGTTTGGCAATCCTGCATTAGGATGTGCGGATACATTGAACGACGTATTTTGTGACAAAGTATGTAAATACGGTTTTAACAAATCGGCTCCTAAAGCACAATTGAAACCAACACTCAACAAAGGAATATGCGAAACAGAAACTAAAAAAGCTTCTACCGTTTGCCCAGAAAGTGTTCTTCCTGATGCATCCGTAATGGTTCCTGAAACCATGATTGGAATATCGATATTACGTTCGTCTTTGACTTCTTCAATGGCAAAAAGTGCGGCCTTTGCATTTAACGTGTCAAAAATGGTTTCCACCAATAATAAATCACTTCCTCCGTCAATCAATGCTTCTACTTGTTGTTTGTAGGCAATACGTAAATCATCAAAAGTTACGGCTCTGTAACCTGGATCGTTTACATCTGGCGACATGCTTGCTGTTCTGTTTGTTGGCCCTATGGAACCGGCTACAAAACGAGGTTTATCTGGATTTTTCGCTGTGAATTCATCGGCTACTTCACGGGCAATTCGTGCTGATTCGTAGTTCAATTCATAAACCAAATCTTCCAAATGATAATCAGCCATTCCGATGGTGGTTCCTGAGAACGTATTGGTTTCAACGATATCTGCTCCTGCTTCAAAGTAGGCAGCATGTACTGCTTTTATGGCTTGTGGCTGCGTGAGTGACAATAAATCGTTATTTCCTTTTAAGGAATGTGGAAAATCTTTGAAACGTTCGCCCCGGAAATCTTCTTCGGAAAAATTGTAGCGTTGCAACATGGTTCCCATTGCTCCATCGAGTACGAGTATGTTTTTTTTAATGGCTTCATGGATAAGCCCCCTAGCCCCCGAAGGGGGAACTCCTAAACTGTCTTTTGAAATGCTTGACATAACTTTTTATTTCTTGTAAATCTCGACAGGTATCGGGATTCACACTTTTGATTAATAATTACAAAAGTTCACTATTTTAGCTCTTTAGCCCCGATTGCAGTGAAAATCCTTTTATTTTTTTCTTTAAAAAATAAAAGATTGCAACGGAAAGCGGGAACGGTATTGGCAGAAAAAACGCCAATTGTTCGCTCCTGATACTGAAATTAATTCAGTAGGCTAAATATCGATATGTTGTCAAGAAAAGGTTTGAGAAATACTAGTGCGTATTCGTGTGTTATCTATCTTAGATGCTGAAACAAATTCAGCATAAAGTAGAATGTAGCACCTTCTTTAAAGATAAAGGGTTGCTAAGGTTTCATTGGGTCTTTCCCTCCGCCTTTCGTGATAACTTTCAATAAATATATGAACAGTGCAAAGTAAAGACATAGCGCTAACAATTGCAAGTTTTTTTTAAAAGTTTCTAAGGGAGTTTGTTGCAAAACTTTTAAATAAAAAGGTTCTGAATTGCAAGGATTTAAACCAACCTTAGCAACTCAGAACCTTTGTACCTCAGCAACTTTATTACACTATGGCTTTTACTACCGCTTTTGGAGCCTCTTTACGAGTTCCATCGAATCCGTCAACACCGGAAACTGTAGTATATTTCAATACATATTTCTTCCCCGGATTGATAATTTGGTAGGCCGCTTGACACATAATAGTGGCTTCGTGGAATCCGCAAAGGATCAATTTTAATTTTCCTGGATACGTATTTACATCTCCAATGGCAAAAATCCCTGGGATATTAGTTTGATAATCCAAGGCATTGTTTACTTTGATGGCATTTTTTTCGATCTCTAATCCCCAGTTTCCAATAGGTCCTAATTTTGGTGTTAGACCAAAAAGTGGAATGAAATAATCTGTAGGAATTGTGCGGTGTGCGCCATCTTCATCAACAACAACAGATTCTAAATGCTCAGCACCGTTCAACCCAATTACTTCCCCTGGAGTAATCATTTTGATTTTACCTGAATTTTTAAGTTCCTGTACTTTTTCTACAGAATCTAATGCGCCTCTAAACTCATTTCTACGGTGGATCAAAGTCACCTCAGAAGCTACATTAGACAGGAAAATACTCCAGTCTAAAGCAGAATCTCCTCCTCCAGAAATTACAACTTTTTTGTCCCTGAATTTTTCTGGATTTTTAATAAAGTATTTTATCCCTTTATCTTCGTAAAATTCAATATCTTCGATAAGTGGTTTTCGTGGTTCAAAACTTCCTAATCCACCTGCAATTGCTACAACTGAAGCGTGAAATTTCTTCCCTTTATTTGAAGTCACAATAAAACTCCCGTCTTCTTGTTTCTCTATGGTTTCAGCACGTTCACCAAGTGTAAATCCGGGTTCAAATTGCTTGATTTGCTCCATTAAATTATCTACTAAATCCCCAGCCAAAACTTCAGGAAATCCTGGAATATCATAGATCGGTTTTTTAGGATATAATTCAGATAATTGACCACCAGCTTGAGGTAACGCATCCAAAATATGGCATTTTAGCTTCAATAATCCTGCCTCAAAAACGGCAAATAATCCAGTTGGACCTGCTCCTATTATAAGTATATCTGTTTTAATCATTTTTTTATTAATTTATCCTCCCATCTGCCCCCCTTAGTAGGAGTGGGTGACTTTGAGGAAATTTGTTGTTGTTATTCTATTTACTGAATTACTTTTTTATCATGCAAAGTAACTGTGCTTTTTATTATTTTTTACTGACAAATATCATAATTATTCGTTTTAAAAAAAACAGAAATTTGTTATTAAGATTTATTACTATTTATCTTCCGTCTTGTATATTCCTTTCTGTTCCCGCTACGGGCGCTACGGGAATTTTTAACGCTGCTGTAATCTCATTCATTTTATTGACTTTTTCCTCAAAATTTCCTTTCAGCGTCTTGCGATATTCATTCAGGTTTTCGACCATTTTATTGATATCATCCGGAATTATTTCTTCAAAAAACTCGCGTAATCTTTTGGCAGTTGTCGGTGATTTTCCGTTGGTCGAAATAGCGATTTTCACATTTCCTTTGGTTACAATTCCGCCCAAATAATAATCGCACAATGGCGGAGTATCAGCAATATTACAAAGCAAGTATCTTTTTCGAGACAAATCAAATACTCGTTTATTGACTTTCAAATCATCGGTGCAGGCAATGACTATGTGCCGTTTGCGAAGCATCCATCGATTGAACTTTTTATAAGTCAATTTTACTGACGGATATCTTTCGACCAACTCTTCCAATTCTGGCAAAAACTTTGGTGCAACCACCTCAACATTCGCATTTGGACTCGATTTCAATAAGAATGATAACTTTTCTAAACCTACATTTCCCCCACCTACAATAAGTACATTGAGTTGATGTAATTTTAAAAATATTGGATATAACTCATTCCTTTCCATACACTAGTACCTTATTGTGGTTTGATTTCAATTCTTTATAAAAACCTACCCTTTTCTTACTATCGCCGACTACTTCTCCAATGACGATTATCGCTGGAGAACTTAGATTATTCTTTTCCACAACGCTTTGAATTGTATTTATAGTTCCAATTCCTACTTTTTCCTCTGGAGTCGTTCCGTTTTGAATAATTGCAACGGGCATTTCCCCTTTCGATTCTTTTTGGAATAAAGCCACAATTTGATCCAGTTTGCTCATCCCCATCAAAATAACAACTGTTGCAGTTGATTGCGCTGCTAATGCTACATCAGTAGATAATTTTCGTGCAGAAGTCGTACCAGTAATTACCCAAAAACTCTCCGAAACACCTCTTTTTGTCAACGAAATCCCCTGAGAAGCTGGAACTGCAATAGAAGATGAAATTCCAGGGACCACAAATGTAGGAATTCCAAAGCTTTCTACGAATTCTATTTCTTCACTTCCTCTGCCAAAAATAAATGGATCTCCCCCTTTTAATCGAACCACATGACCGTAAGTAAGTGCGTTATCTACAATTAATTGGTTAATTTCATCCTGCGTATAGGCATGACATCCTTTTCTCTTTCCGACAAATATTTTCAATGCTTTTTTAGGAGCATAAGACAATAGTTCTTCATTAGCCAAAGCATCATACAAAACTACATTCGCTTCAGCCAATGCTTTTGCACCTTTGATGGTCAGTAAATCCGGATCACCTGGGCCTGCGCCTACTAAAGTAACTTGAGGTTCTATTTTATTTTTCATCTTTAAGGTCTTTGGCTCTGTACAATTCTATTGTGTCAAAAAATGCAATTGCTTCTTGAATGTATTTTTTAGCGAATTCTTCAGATGGTTCATTTTGCTTAATTTGAAACACTAAATCCTTCAATGTGGATTGCAACGGAATTTTATTTGTTTCAACAAAAACCGTATCAAATAAGTCTATTATTCCAGCTTGATGATTTGTTTTTTGGTTTTCCGAAAGCAACAAAGCTTTAGCACCATTTACAAAACCTGCGTATGAATGATAAATCGCATCCGACCATTTTTCTTCTGCGAAAGCTTCTTCCGCGAAGGTCAGTTTATCTTTGGCTTCCAATAATAAAGTAGCAACCAAATCAATTACTACACCCGCACATTCTCCAACTCCAACTGCTTTTATGTAGTTATCAGCATTTCCCCAGTCAATAAAATCAGCTTCGTTAAGGTTGGTCAAATCAGCTAAAGGTTTTAATAATTCGTAGAAATATTTCTCTCCTTTGGCGTCATAATAATTCAGGAATGATAATCCATTGGCATTAGCCTCAAAATCATTTAAGATAAAACGCAACGCATCAGGTCCTCTTCGGCTAGGGATTTTGATTACTTTATCCGAAAATCTTCCGTTTCCATTTCCTAAATTTCCACCGCCCAATAACACCTGAAGTGCCGGCGCCACTAATTTCCCTGAATTGATAGACATTCCTTGGAAACCAATTTCTGCCATATTGTGTTGTCCACACGCATTCATACAACCACTAATTTTTATAGTGATTTCTTTATTATTGCTGTATTGTGGATATTCAGTTTCTAATACTCTTTCCAGTTCTACTGCAATTCCGGTGCTGCTTGCAATACCCAAATTACAAGTATCGGTTCCCGGACAAGCAGTAATATCCGCAGTGCTATCATATCCTATGGCTACATAATCAAGTTTGGCTAATTCTTGGTAGAAAAATTCCAAATTCTCTTCTTTCACATTGCGGATTAAAATATCCTGACGCAAAGTAAAACGCAATTCGTTAGCTCCATAGTTCTTAATTAACTCAGCCAATAACCTTGCTTTATCAGTATAAAAATCTCCCAATAAAACTTTGATTCCAATGGCTACATATCCTGCCTGTTTCTGCCAAATCACATTTGTTTTTTTCCATTTTTCGAAAGCAACTCTATCTTCAATTATCACTTTTGGGGCTGCCAAAATCGGTTCAGGGATTGGAGCATCAAAATCTGTCGTGTCGATTTCAACCACTTGATTTGACAAGGCAAGTTTCTCTTCATCTACCAACTGTAGAAACTCCTCTCTACCAATATCTTTGATTAAGAATTTCATACGTGCTTTCAACCTTTTGGCTCTTTCACCAAAACGGTCAAATATTCTTAAAACACCTTCTGTTGTTGGAATAATTTGATTCACCGGAATAAATTCCGAAAGTAATTCCGCATGCGCTGGCTGAGAACCTAATCCACCGCCAAGCATTACTTTAAAACCTCTTTCTCCGTTTACAATCTTTGGAATAAATCCTAAATCATGCATATAGCTTAGCGCCGTATCTTTATCTGATGAAGAAAATGATATTTTGAATTTTCTTCCCATTTCCTGACAAACCGGGTTTCTCAATAAAAATTGAAACATAGCATAGGCATAAGGCGAAACATCAAAAGGTTCGACCACGTCGATTCCTGCAGTTTCACTTGCCGTAATATTTCTTACGGTGTTCCCACAGGCTTCTCTCAGCGTAACATCATCTTTCTCTAATTCAGCCCAAAGTTGCGGCGTTCTATCCAAACTTACATAATGAATTTGGATATCCTGACGCGTTGTAATATGCAAACGTCCAGTTGAATATTCATCGGAAACTTTTGCAATACGCAACAATTGCTCGCTGCTTACTTTTCCAAAAGGCAATTTAATACGAATCATTTGAACACCTTCCTGACGTTGTCCGTAAACGCCCCTCGCTAAACGCAGACTTCGGAAACGCTCATCATCAATTTTCCCATCACGGAATAAAGCAATTTTTCTTTCTAAATCGATAATGTCTTTTTGGACAATCGGATCTTCTATTTCGGTTCTAAAACTGTGCATAATATATTAGTTTTTGTACCCCCTTCCGGGGCTAGGGGGCTTTTAATTTATAAAACCAACGCCCGCAGTCGTATTGGTTGCAACATCTATTAAAATAAAAGCTCCGTTTAATTTATTGTCATTATAGGCATCAAAATACAAAGCTTTACTCAACTTAATATTTACTTCCCCTATTTCGTTAATTGCTAATTGAGTCGCCGGAGTTGAACCGGAATAATCTGTTGCAATAACATTTTTTACGCTTTCAATTTTTGCCAAAACTCTATTGGTATTGTGCTGTATTAAATATTTTGTTCCGGCAACTAACTTTTTGCTGTCCATCCAACAAATTGTTGTGTTAATATCTTTTTCGATTCTAGGAAGTTCATTCGATTTTACAATCATATCGCCTCTAGTCACATTGATATCATTTTCTAATTCGATTGTGATTGAAGAACCTGCTGAAGCTTCGTCATATTTTTTATCGAAAAAATGAATGTTAGTCACTTTGGATTCAGTTAAAGATGGCAATACAGTCACCGCATCACCCACTTTAATATTGTCTCCATATAATTTTCCTGCATATCCTCTAAAGTCATGGTATTCCTCCGTTTTTGGTCTGATAACCGTTTGAACTGGGAAACGAGCTTGGCCTTTTTCATAAACATCTTTTGGCTCTAAAGCTTCTAAATGTTCCAAAACCGTTTGTCCATCATACCAAGGCATATTTTCTGATTTATCAACCACATTCCCTCCATTAATAGCGCTTAACGGAATATAACTTACCGTTTGCTCTTTGAAAGTACTTTTGCTGTTTAATGCTTGAAAATCGGCTTTGATCTTATTGTATACTTCTTCCGAATAGTCCACTAAATCCATTTTGTTTACCGCAACAATCACTTCTTTTACACGCAATAAATTATTGATAAAAAAGTGTCTGTACGTTTGCTCAATTACTCCTTTTCTGGCGTCAATCAATATAATTGAAACTTGTGAAGTAGAAGCTCCTGTTACCATGTTACGTGTATATTCTACGTGACCCGGAGTATCTGCAATGATGTAACTTTTCTTAGCAGTCGAAAAATAAATATGGGCTACATCTATCGTGATTCCTTGTTCTCTCTCGGCAACTAAACCATCCGTTGCTAACGAAAAATCAAGATAATCATATCCTTTTTGTTTGCTGCTTTTTTCTATTGCTTCGATTTTATCTGTAGTCAACGATTTTGTATCATACAATAATCTCCCGATTAATGTACTTTTTCCGTCATCTACACTTCCTGCTGTTGCTATTTTTAAAACTTCCATTTTTTATTTTGTTTAAAGTTTAAAAGTTTAAGGTTTCAAGTTTTTGTTGACCGCCTATATACAAACCTTTAAATCTAAATGTTTCTATTTTTATTTTGTCTACAGAATATTTACTCTGTACTATATCTTAACCTTGTGAATGAAACTAAATCTGATGATATCTCTATTGAAATAATCTACTCCATTTGCTCTTTCTTGAAAACTGTTCAAATAACCTAACTCTAATGCAATCGCTGGACTAACTCCTACTTGTAACGCGACATATAATCTGTTTTGGTCAAAAGTGTTTTTAATAATTTTACAGCCTGCGTTAATCATTATCTCGTCTGAAAGGATCCCTTTTAGGTACTGTTTCTCATTTTTACAAAAAGTATAATCGCCCTGGATGCGATATCTAAACCTTAAGTAAAATGTTGTTCCATCTTCTAACATTAATTTACTGGCATTGTGAACAAATCGCTGTTCTAATAGATACCGGTGCGTTAAATTCACCTTACCCAAAGCCTGTTTTACAGTCACATCTTGCTGAAACCTATACTCTGGAATATGAAACCCATTTTCAACCTCGGGATCTTGTGTTGCCACCGAGAAATAAGCAAAACCTGCTCCTAACTCTACCCTATCCGTCACTTTATCTCTAAGCTGAATGCGGCTTACAAATGTATTTTGTGTTACTGGATTAATGAAAATTCTATTATCAATCTCAGTATGAACAGACCATTTAGTGTTTAATTCCAACTGATTATAATATCGTGCCCAAAACAAACTTTGTTTATCAACGTTTTTCTCTGTTTGTGCTTTTACTCCAATACTAAAAAGAAATAGACACAAAAATATTTTCGAGAATTTCATTCTAAAAATACCCTTGTTGTTTTCTTTTCTCCATCGCCGCCTCAGAACGCTTGTCATCAATTCTCGCCCCTCTTTCAGAAATAGTTGAAGTTCTAATTTCGCCCACTACTTCTTGAATCGTCGCAGCATAAGAATCAACGGCAGCGGTACAACTCATATCCCC
This sequence comes from Flavobacterium sp. CG_23.5, assembly GCF_017875765.1. Taxonomy (NCBI): domain Bacteria; kingdom Pseudomonadati; phylum Bacteroidota; class Flavobacteriia; order Flavobacteriales; family Flavobacteriaceae; genus Flavobacterium; species Flavobacterium sp. CG_23.5. Next base: position 1,880,903 of record NZ_JAGGNA010000001.1, read on the forward strand.
AACCGTTCTAAAACGAACAATTCTTTCTTCGATTTCTTCATCTTCTTCTTGGTAAACAAAAGGAGAATGCGACCAAATCAAACCATCTCTCATGAATACTTTACGTTTGTGAGAAAAATAAATAGACGGAATTTCAATTTGCTCTTGTTCGATATAACTCCAAACATCTAATTCTGTCCAGTTCGAAATTGGAAAAACACGAACGTTTTGACCATTCTCAATTTTACCATTCAAAATATCAAACAATTCCGGACGCTGGTTTTTCTCATCCCATTGACCAAAATCATCACGAACTGAAAAAATACGTTCTTTAGCTCTTGCTTTTTCTTCATCACGACGCGCTCCGCCAATACAAGCATCAAATTTGAATTCTTCGATTGCATCCAAAAGCGTTGTGGTTTGTAAGCTGTTTCTACTCGAATATTTACCCGATTCTTCCACGACTTTTCCCTGATCAATAGCGTCTTGAACATTTCTTACAATTAATTCTAATCCTAATTCAGCAACTAATTTATCTCTAAATTCAATTGTCTCCGGAAAATTATGTCCAGTGTCAACGTGCAATAATGGAAAAGGAATTTTTGCTGGAAAGAATGCTTTTTGGGCTAATCTTACCAATGTGATTGAATCTTTTCCACCAGAGAAAAGCAAAACTGGTTTGTCAAATTGAGAAATTACTTCTCTAAATATGTATATCGCTTCGCTTTCTAAAGCGTTTGTTTTTAATACTGAACTCATCATTCTTTGTTTATTTGGTTATTCGTTTATTTGGTTATTCGTTAATACGATTAAACAAATAAACAGTCAAGCTATTATTTTTGGTGTAAACCACATTCTTTATGACTGGATTCCCACCACCATCTTCCGGCTCGTATATCTTCATCAGGAGTAATTGCTCTGGTGCAAGGCGCGCAACCTATACTTACAAATCCTTTTTTGTGCAGGGCATTTTGTGGCACATTATTCTTTTCTATATAATCTTCAACTTCCTTCAAAGTCCATTTTAACAATGGATTGAATTTTATAATGCCGAATTTTTCATCGTATTCAAATTCCTGTAAATCATTTCTATTTTCGGATTGCTCGGCTCTCAAACCGGTAATCCAAATTGCATTTCCTTTCAAGGCTTTGGTAAGCGGTGCGACTTTTCGAATAAAACAACATTCTTTTCTGTTATCAACCGATTCATAGAAACTGTTTGGTCCTTTTTTATTTAACAATTCTTCCACTGCTGTGGCTTCTGGAAAATAAACTTTGATCTCCTTTTTATACTTTTTTAATGTTTTATGAAAAACATCATACGTTTCTTGAAACAAACGACCTGTATCTAAAGTAAAAATGTTTATTGGCAAATCATCTTTGGCAATCAAAGCGGTAATTACTTGGTCTTCTTGTCCAAAAGAAGTCGAAAAAACTACTTTATCCTTGTACTCATTGGCTAAAAATGCCAACGTCTCTTCTATTGAGAAGTTTTTTGTTTTTTCAATTAATATTTGCGCTATCGTTGAACTCATTTTTTTATTTATTAAAAAATCTATTACCCTATCGGTTTAGTAGATTAAAAAGCAAAAGTAATAAATATTTCTACAAAACAAAATAAATTATGGGTTTTTTATTCCAACACAAATAATACCTTATAGACTCAGCAAAAGCATTTTAAGCCCATATGGGTTAATAATTATTGAATCAATCAACAATCGTAAATCCTTTACTATTATTATTAAATAAAATAGTAGTATTCTAATTTATATTGAATTCTCCATATATATTTCACATAGCCTACTATTCCGATAGGATAATTGTAAAATAGTTGTTATTTTTGTCAAAATTTTATTTTATGGATTTTCAAATAGGATTGGTCATTGCTGGTTTAACAGTAGGTTTTATCGTAGGGATAACCGGCGTAGGCGGTGGCTCATTAATGACTCCCATTTTATTATGGTTTGGTATTCCACCTACTACTGCTGTTGGGACTGACTTATTATATGCGGCATTTACTAAAATGGGGGGTGTCTATGTACATCATAAAAAAAAGAATATTAATTGGTCTATTACAGGCTGGCTTTCTTTAGGTAGCATTCCTGCTGCTTTATTAACGTTGTGGATTCTTCATAGCATAAAAACAGATCTTACGACCTTAAATTCCATCATAAAATACAGTTTGGGTTGGGCCTTGCTTTTTACTTCAGTGGCCGTTTTGTTCAAAAAGAAACTATTGCTTTTTTCTCAAAAACATGCTGGTGACAAGTTTCATAGTGAGAGTAAAACTCAGAATGTCTTAACAGTAGCTATTGGGGTATTGTTAGGAGCAACAGTAACCCTTACTTCTATCGGAGCGGGTGCATTAGGTACTGTTACATTATTCTTCCTATATCCGATTTTAGCAACTCCGCGATTAGTTGGAACCGAAATTGCTCACGCTGTCCCGTTAACCCTTGTTGCCGGATTAGGACATGCCTCAATGGGGAACTTAGATCTAGGATTATTAGGGCAGTTATTAATGGGGTCTCTTCCTGGAATTTATATTGGGAGTATGTTGAGTGGAAAAGTTCCTGATTTGTTTCTTAGAAATGCCATCGCGATAATGCTATTTTTCGTGGGTTACAAATTGGTTTTTTAGAAATAAAAAAAAGAACATTTCATTAGGCTTCTCTCATGAAATCTTCTTTTTCTTTTTCTTTTTTTTATTTAATCCAAGATTGATTAAAATGCAATGTCAGCCAACGTGTTACTCTCTAAAATCTTCAAAGTATTATCGCGTACGTCAATCATTAGTTTTCGAACTGCACACGTAGCTTCATCGGTACAATCTTCACATCTTTCATAAAAATTATGGCTGGCACAAGGTAAAAGTGCAATAGGTCCTTCAAGAATTCGATAGACATGCGCCATATTGATTTCTTTGGGATCTTTAATTAAATAATACCCTCCGCCTTTTCCTTTTTTGGCACCCAAAAAACTAGAATGACGCAAAAGCAATAAAATACTTTCCAAAAATTTTATCGAAATATTTTCACTTTTTGCAATATCAGCAATCGCAACAGGTGTTTGATCTTCTTGGCGGGCCAAAAAAGTCAATGCCTTTATTCCATATTTTGTTTTCTTTGAAAGCATGTTAAAAAGATATAAGATTGAAGATTAACGATTTTTGATTTCAGATTTAAAAACAATTTGAAGTCAAAAGGTCTTTTATATTGTAACAACAAAAATATACTTTTTGAATGAAGAATAGTGAATGATGATTAACGATTATTGTCAAACTCGAAATCTGAAATCAAAAATCGTTAATCATCATTCGACAATCTTACGAAAGCGCTTTTTCTAAATCGGCAATTACATCTTTCACTGTTTCCAATCCTACTGAAACACGCACTAAACCATCCGTAATACTTACTGCTAAACGTTCTTCAACAGATAATTTACTGTGTGTTGTTGATGCTGGATGAGTAACAATTGTTCGGGTATCGCCTAAATTTGGCGAAAGCGAACATAATTTTATTTTATCTAGGAAGTTACGTCCTGCTTCAATTCCGCCTTTTATTTCGAAAGCTACAATGTTCCCACCCAATTTCATTTGTTTTTTGGCAATTTCGTATTGCGGATGCGATTTCAAAAACGGATATTTAACGCGATTAACATTTGGATGCTGTTCTAAAAACTCAGCAACTTTCATAGCATTTTCGCAATGTCTATCCAAACGAATCGCTAGGGTCTCTAAACTTTTGGACAAAACCCAAGCATTAAACGGAGATAAAGAAGGCCCCGTAAGTCGGGAAAATAAATATATTTTTTGAATCAATTCGGGATCACCAACAGTTATTCCGCCTAAAACTCGTCCTTGACCATCCATTAACTTTGTGGCAGAATGCACCACCAAATGCGCTCCCCATTTCATAGGTTGCTGTAAATAAGGAGTTGCAAAACAGTTGTCGATTACTAAAATCAAATTGTGCTTTTTGGCAATTTTTCCTAACAATTCCAAATCAATAATATCGACCGCAGGATTAGTTGGCGATTCAGCAAAAAGAATCTTTGTATCAGGTGTGATGAAACTTTCAATCGTTTCTGGCTCATTAATATCAAAATACGTGGTCTGTATATTCCACTTTGGAAAATAATTAACAAATAACGAATGTGTCGCTCCAAAAACACTACTGGAAGAGACAATATGATCGCCAGATTTCAACAATGCAGCCATAGTTGAATATACCGCAGCCATTCCTGAGGCAAAGGCAAAACCAGCAGTTGCCCCTTCCATCTTGCACACTTTTTCTACAAACTCGTTAGTATTTGGGTTGCTGTAACGGCTGTAAATATTTCTGTCTTTCTCTTCTGCAAAGGAGGCACGCATGTCTTCGGCGTCTTCAAATACAAAACTAGAAGTTAAGTATAATGGAACGGAATGCTCTAAATATTGCGTGCGTTCTAATTGGGTACGGATTGCTTCGGTTTCAAAACCAAATTCTTCTTCGTTCATTTTATTTTTTAATTTAAAGTTTAAGGTTTAAAGTTGTTGGAATCATGAAACTCCAACCTTTTGTATTTAAACTACAATGTTTTATTATTCAAAACTACTTTGTAATGTATGGTCGCTGTGGGCTCTAATGTTTTAGAAACCGAACAGTATTTTTCGAAAGAAAGTTGAGCAGCTCTGGCTGCTTTTTCTTCGTTTATTGGCCCTTCCAAATAAAATACAACATGTATATTTTTAAACGGTTTTGCCTCGCCAACTTGCACGCGCTCGCCTTCAACCTCTGCTTTGAAAGAAGTTATTTCTTGTCTTTGTTTTTTCAGAATCGAAATCATATCAATAGCGCTACAACCCGCTACACCCATCAATACTAATTCCATTGGACTTGCTCCCATGTCATTCCCGCCAAATTCTGGTCGGCTATCTACATTTACTATATGTCCTCTTTCGTTTTTTAATTCGAAGTGGAAATTGTCGTTTACTCTGTTTAGTGTTATTTTCATTGTTATCTTTTTTCTCTCCTCGACCCTCTTCAAAAGAGTGGGAGCCGAAACTGGAGAATTATTACTGTTTATTTTTTTGAATCAAAAATCAAAAATCGTTAATCTGCAATCTTAAATCATTACCCTTTATCCGATAATCTCAAGATATCTCCAAAAACCCCTCTCGCTGTAACTGCTGATCCTGCGCCTGCGCCTTGGATTACTATTGGTCGGTCTCCGTAGGATTCTGTATAAATTTCGAAAAAAGAATCAGAACCTTTCAATCCTCCTAAAGCCGTATCGGACGGAACCGAAACTAGTTTTACCTCAAGATTCCCTTTGTCATTTTGTAAATCTCCGGACAATTCACCTATGTATCTCAAAACGTGATTCGGTTTTTGATCCTTTTTTATTTTTTCATAAATCGGGTCAAATTCTTTCAGCTTCGTCAAGAAATCAGTCGCACTTCCTTCACGTAAATATTCTGGAATTAAATTCTGAATTTCGATTTCTTCAAATTCATTTTGCAAATCCAATTCTCTTGCCAAAATCAATAATTTTCTCCCTACATCGTTTCCACATAAATCCTCTCTTGGATCCGGTTCCGTGTATCCGTTATCGATTGCTTCTTTCAATATTTCGCTAAAAGGAACCTCTTTGGAAGAGAAATTATTAAATAAATAACTCAATGTCCCAGAAAAAACGCCTTTGATTTTAGTGATATTTTCACCCGAAAGATGTAGTAATTTAATCGTGTCAATCAGTGGCAATCCAGCTCCAACATTGGTTTCATAAAGATAACTCTTTTGATTGTCTGCTAATACTTTTCTTAAATCTTTGTAAAATTCATAACTTAATGTATTGGCTACTTTATTCGAAGAGATTAAATCAAAACTATTTTCGGCCAATTTCACATAATTTTCAACAAATTCAGCACTTGCCGTGTTGTCGATTGCAATCAAATTCTCCAAGTGATGCTCATTTGCGTAAGCAATAACATCCTCAATAGTATAAGCGAACCCGTTATTTTGAATTTCATTTATCCAATTTGGAGTTACCCCGTTTTTATTTAGCAGGACATTTTTTGAATTCGCGATAGCAAAAACATTTAGTTTGATATCTTTTCTTTTTTCGATAGTCGCAGCCGATTCTAATATTTGATTAATCAGCGTTCCACCAACTAAACCATGCCCAAAAATGGCAATGTTAATTTTCTTTGAAACTCCAAAAATCTCTCCGTGAATAACGTTTAGCGCTTTGTTAAGTTGTGATTTTTTGACCACCAAACTCACATTTTTCCCCGTAACTGTATTATTGAAAAGAATAGGGACAATCTTGTTTTTTATAAGAGCGGTGTAGGGCTTATGGAAAGTACTCAAATCCTGACCAATGATAGAAATCACCGAAACATCATCCGTCACCGAAATTTTATTGACGTCTTTAGAATAGAAATCATTTTCGAATTCTTTTTCTAATTCAATCATTGCTTTTGTCGCCTGATCAGCAGCAACCACAAGACCAATTCCTCTTTCTGATGAACCTTGTGAAATGATACTGACACTAATATCGTTATCACCCATCACTCTAAAAATACGAGCATCGACGCCAGTTTTACCAAGTAATCCTCTTCCTTCTAAGTTTACTAACGATACATTTTCGAGTACGGAAAGTGTTTTTATTCCTTCATTATTCGAATTGGAAGTAATTAAAGTTCCTTTGTTTTCATGATTGAATGTGTTTAAAATTCGAAGAGGAATATTCTTTTCTAATAAAGGAATTATCGTTTTAGCATGAAGAATTGTCGCCCCAAAATTAGCCAACTCATTCGCTTCGTTAAAGGTCAAATGGTCAATTTTTTTGGCATCCAAAACCAAATCCGGGTTTGCTGTATAAATCCCATCGACATGCGTGTAATTCTGAAGCTCTTCAGCATTTAAATAATTAGCAATCAAAGAAGCGGTATAATTGCTGCCGTTTCTTCCTAAAGTCGTTGTGTCATTTTTATTGTTTGAACCTATGAAACCGGTCACAATATTGACCGTATTGCCATTATTTTGTTTAAAATATTGCACTACATTTTTCTTCGAAATTTGTTCCAAAGGTTGTGCATCTCCAAATTTTGAATCCGTTTTTATCAACTCTCTCGAATCGGTAAAACGAGCGTTGATTCCATTTTTGATTAAAATTGCGGTAAGCAACTTAGCCGAAAGCAATTCTCCTTTAGACAAGACTAAATCTTTAATTTTGTTGCTGTAATCACCAATCAAGCTTACACCTTCAAAAAGTTTTTCCAATATTTCAAATTCTTCAGATAAATCGACATGTTCATATTCGGCTTGTTGGTAGGTTTTAAAATCTTCAAAAAGCGGTTTGTAATTTCCATTTTGAGATGCAATCCCTAAAATATCTTCTAGCTCATTGGTAGCATTTCCACGCGCTGAAACTACGATAGCAATTTCCTCTCCTTGAGTTACTTTATCTGTAATAATAGCAACCACTTTATTTAATCCCTCACCATTCGATAAAGATTTACCTCCAAATTTTAATATTTTCATTGTGTTGTGTTGTTTTTGGCTTAGAATATATCCTGAAGCAAATTGTCTAATTGTTTGTATTCTATCAAAAAAGCGTCGTGTCCGTGAATGGAAACAATTTCCTGATAGGTGACATTACTTTTATATTTTTTTAATTCTTTATAAGTTGCCTTATTTTCATCTGCAGTAAAAAACAAATCAGAATTGATGGCGATGATATGAATATCGGCTTGAATTTTTGATGCTATTTCTTCAAACGTAGCTGTATTTCTGGTGATGTCTATCGTTTTCAGCAATTGATTCATCATTTTATAAGAAGAAAGTTGAAATCGTTTTTGCAATTTCGTACCATGATGACTCAACCAGCTTTCCACATTAAAAATGGCCAATTCTTCATTGGTAGTACGTTGGAATTTTTCTTTAAAAGATTCTGGAGTACGGTAGCACAACATCGCATGAATCCTGGCATCTTCAATTGGATTTCGAGAATTATTCAGGATTTGCTCTTGTAAGAAACAATTAGCTATCAACCAATCCGTCGATTTCCAGTCGGTGGCAATGGGAATTAAATGTTTCGTTATTTTAGGCTCTAAAGCCGCTATTTCCCAAGCAATTCCTCCGCCTACTGAACCTCCAATAATAGCATACAGTTGTTTAATTTGAAGAAATTTAATTCCTTCTATAAAGAGTTTAGCGATATCTCTGGCATTGAAATCCAAATAGTTCTCAATACTAGTTTCATCATAGCCATTGCCCGGAACATTAAAAGCTAACACAGTATATTTATTAGTGTCGATTGTTTTGTTTTCACCAATTAAATCATTCCACCAGCCAGTCGAACCTACAACTGTCGAGTTTCCTGTCAATGCATGATTTACCAAAACTATTGGCGCCGTATGTAATGCCGGTCCAAAAACTTCAAAACTTAAGCTTAGAACAGGATAAAACACGCCACTTTCGGTGGTGAAATTTTGTAATGTAATATGGGTTGGTTTATTTTCCAATTTCAAATCTTTTATGATGTTTGATTTGTGTCTGGAAATATTAGAAAGAAAAAACTAGGGTAAACCAGTAAAATTCTCGTTGTTATCTTTCCACGTTTGGCGTGGTAGAATGCAGCACCTTCTTCGATAAATCGAAGGGTTGCTAAGGCTTCATTGGGTCTAATCCCTCGTCCTTTCTTTATAACATTTCAATACGTATGTGAACTTAAAGGCACAAATTAACTACTAATTTTTTAAACAAACAAATTTTTCCATTAATTGATTTTGACTACAATCTTAAATAACAACATTGGAAAGAGTCTATAAACGGACTCTTTCCCTATGTTGTTTCAAGTCCACAATGATTTTTTACAGTCGTTTCCATTTAGATAAACATTGCTTCATTTTCTTGCGAGTACATTAGAAAAAGCAATGAATTTACTGCCTTTTTCTGAGCCGAAGGATCCCTCTTTGTTATTTCAAATCTTGGATGAATCAATTCATTTATAGGCTGATTATTACTGAACAGTTTCTCTCTTAAAAACTGAAATACTCTTAAAATATATTTTAATGTTTTCATAATTATTACTTTTTAGTTGTTTGTTATTTTACCCGTACGTTGTAATATAAAATCCTTTCATGTTAGAAAGTCAAATCCCTTATCTCAAAAAGAATGCCTTGATTTATCCCTTTAGATAAAAATGATGCATTTTCCCATTTGCAGCGATTTCAATTTAAAATTCTTTTCTTAGCAACTATTTGTCCAATGCCATTTAAAGAACCAGTATCCAGCTAATAATTATCCCGATGGATTAAGTTTTTCAGAAACTACTATTGTCGCATTTTTACTGATTCTTATTTTGACTACTTATGCTTTTACGATGAACTGAGCATCGCTGGCCGCATATCTAAATTGACTTATTTTTTAGTGTTCATTTTTTACTAATTGCGAATTTTTGATGCTTTCGAAAACAACTTGTAAATCATTTTTCAAATCTTCGATGTCTTCTAATCCAACCGACAATCGTATTAAATCTTTGGTTACTCCTGTTGCGACTTGTTGTTCATCTGACAATTGCTGATGCGTAGTACTTGCGGGATGAATAATCAAAGATTTCGTGTCTCCTATATTAGCCAAAAGCGAAAATAGTTTTGTTTCATCGGCGACTTTTTTGGCGGCTTCAAAACCCCCTTTTAAACCAAAAGTGACTACTCCGTTTTGTCCTTTTGGCAAATATTCCTGAGCCAAATCATAATATTTACTCGACTTCAATCCTGGGTAATTCACCCAAGCCACCTCTTCTTGACCTTCTAACCATTGGGCTAAAGCCAATCCGTTTTCACTGTGTTTCTGTACGCGGATAGGTAAGGTTTCTAATCCTTGAATAATCTGAAACGCATTAAATGGACTCAATGCCGCTCCATAATCACGTAATCCTTCTATTCGAACTTTGGCAATAAAAGCAGCATTTCCAAGCGCTTCATGATAAACCAATCCGTGATACCCTGCAGAAGGTTCCGTGAATTCAGGAAATTTTCCATTAGACCAATCGAAATTTCCTGCATCAATAACCACGCCTCCAAGAGACGTTCCGTTGCCGGCAATATATTTAGTCAAAGAGTGAATTACAATATTGGCTCCGTATTGAATAGGATTCAGTAAATAAGGGGAAGCAACTGTATTATCTACAATAAAGGGAACTTTGAATGCTTTGGCTTGCGCCGAAATAGCTTTCAGATCCAATACATCTAATTTCGGATTTCCAAGAGATTCGGCAAAAAACACTTTTGTGTTTTCTTGTGCAGCTTTAGTGAAATTGTCAGGATCTGATGGGTCTACAAACGTGGTTGTGATGCCTAATCTTGGCAAAGTGACGCTCAGTAAATTATAAGTTCCCCCATACAAACTGTTTGATGCTACAATATGATCTCCCGTTTTTAGCAAAACCAATAATGCCGTGGCAATTGCAGCGGTTCCAGATGCGGTAACTACTGCGCCTATTCCTCCTTCAAGCGCAGCAAGGCGTTGCTCCAAAATATCATTGGTTGGATTATTTAATCGTGTGTAAATAAAACCTGCTTCGGCAAGTCCAAATAAATTGGCTGCATGTTCTGAATTGTTGAAAACATAAGAACTGGTTTGATAGATAGGCACAGCTCTGGTTCCTGCTGTTTTGGTAACGTCGTGTCCTGCGTGTAATGCGTTGGTTGCAAATTTTTGAGTACTCATAATTTTTTGTTTTTAATGTTCGATTCTTAAACTAAATTAATTTCAATTATATTTTTTTTACTAATTTAAGATGTTGCAATAAATTGAGAATAAAAAAACCCTTTTAGATAGATATCCAAAAGGGCTTTAAGTTGTGTTATAAACTTATACTTTCGGAATCAACAGACGCAAACACACATAATAGCTTTCGCGCAAATCATGGTCTTGACAGTACATTTATTCATTTGTTGAAGATTTAAGTTGTTCATTTTTTAAATATTTATTTTTAATGCAAAAAGCATTCCGATTGGTATAGTTCAAAAAAAAAGCCTCCCGGTATGTGGGAGGCTTTTGCTATATAATTTTTTAATTTAAAATTATGCAATAGTCGACCCACAGGATTTATCCTGAACGGATTTACACATATTACACATATTAAATTTCATTTTTCTTTTTTTGTTGAAACAAATTTGCAAACTATTATTTAGATATCCAAATTTTTAAAAAAAAAATAACATCGAAAAAAATACTCAACTAAACCATTCTCTTTTTATTAACATGCGGAGATTAATTTAATATCAAAAAAAGGAACGATTAAATTCTAAATTTATGAAAGTCGTTTTTTGTCATGTCAAATCATGGCTTTTAAAAAATATTTTGAATCAAATAAATAAAACTTCATTTTCTTGAGAATACATTAATGCTAATAATGAATCAGCACTTTTTTGTCCCAAAGTGGCCGTTGTTATTATTTTAACCCTAGGATGAATTATTTCATTTGCAGGGATAGGCGGAATCTCTTTTGTTCTATTTGCCTCTAATTTAAAACTTGGCAAAGACGAAATGGTTTTAGGCGCTTTCATAAAATTTAGTTTTAGTTGTTTGTTTATTTTTCCTGCAGTAATAAATTCCTTAACCTTTCCGTCGCAATAGTTGATGTTTTTTATAAATAAATAATTTTGTTATTAATAAAATTGTCCTAAAAACTAGTAGTAAATCATTTAGAGCAAGCTTTAACTATTTTCATATTAACAACCCTTTCGATTTGCTTTTCATTTAATCGTTTATTCTGATAAGCTCTATGAATTCGTTTTTTTAACGATTGCCATTTTTCTTTCATATAAGGATATAATGACAATGACATTTCGTTACCTTCTTTTGATTTTTTATAATGCATTTTGTATTCTTTCACATAATTATAATAATCGTCAAGACATTTATCCCACTTGTGATTTCCAATTGTGTACTCTCTTTTCGGTGCATTTTCCAATACAAAAAACTTTTCACTTGCTTTCATAACTAAATTATTTAATAAATTAATAGTTCATATTTGGCCTTATTACTTTTAATAGATACTTCCGGAATACGTAAATAAAATTAATAACTGAAATTCTTAGCTGGTCTCCTGTTTTTGTTAAAAATAATCGCTTTTAAAAGCAATAATTAATTAATTTTAGAGTTTAACAAACTTACTAAATTAACCTTATTACTATAAAATTTACTCGTTCAATTAACTCAATATCAGATGAGAAGCATTTATTCACAACTTACAATAGGAAAAACGTTATAAATAACAATTTTGACAATAGTTTGATGAGAATTCAAAACCAAAAAAATTCGACTACAACATTAGAAATTGCTTTCAATCAAAATTTCCTGAAAAACTCAAATAAATAGAAATATTACATTTTTAACCTTTATACTGATTAATATCCAAAACTATCTTTAAATTGAAAATTAAATATTTGAAAATTAACAAATATCCCAGCCTTACAAAAGATAATCTGTTGATTTTAAAAAAATCGAAGCTATCTACTTATAAAAAAATAAGTCAAGATTAATTTGCAATTCAAAATGGTTTCATACATTTGCATCCGAATACAAGAGGAAAAATTTGAACTGATTGCAACCTCTTCATAATGAAACGAATTCATTATGGATGCTGAAAAATTTTCAGTAGAAAAAATGCTAAAGCAGAAACTCTCCTTTAGTATTTCCCGCAATTATTTTTCCTCCCTTAATTTTAAATTTATATTTATTATGGCATATTTATTTACGTCAGAATCTGTGAGTGAAGGACATCCAGACAAAATTGCAGATCAAATTTCAGACGCATTAATTGATAATTTTTTAGCCTTTGATTCAGAGTCAAAAGTAGCTTGTGAAACTTTAGTTACTACCGGACAAGTAATCCTAGCAGGAGAAGTAAAATCCAATACCTACTTAGACGTTCAACATATTGCCCGTGAGGTAATTAGAAAAATTGGCTACACAAAAAGCGAATATATGTTTGAAGCCAATTCTTGTGGTATTCTTTCGGCTATTCACGAACAATCTGCTGATATCAATCAAGGGGTTGACAGAGCTAACCCTGAAGAGCAAGGTGCTGGTGACCAGGGAATGATGTTTGGTTATGCAACTAATGAAACCGAAAATTACATGCCTTTGGCACTTGATTTATCACATAAATTATTGCAGGAATTAGCTATTTTAAGACGTGAAAATAACGAAATTACGTATTTACGTCCGGATGCTAAGTCTCAAGTAACTTTAGAATACAGTGATGACAATAAACCAACACGTATTGAAGCGATTGTAATTTCGACACAACATGATGATTTTGACGAAGAAGCTACTATGCTTGCAAAAATCAAAAAAGATCTTGTTGAAATTTTGATTCCAAGAATCATTGCTAAAAATCCAACACACGCTCATTTATTCAACGATGCAATTCACTACCATATCAATCCTACCGGGAAATTCGTAATTGGAGGACCACACGGAGATACTGGACTTACAGGAAGAAAAATTATTGTGGATACTTACGGTGGAAAAGGAGCTCACGGTGGTGGTGCATTTTCTGGAAAAGATCCAAGTAAAGTAGATAGAAGTGCGGCGTATGCGACACGTCATATCGCTAAAAATTTAGTTGCTGCAGGTGTTGCCGAAGAAATCTTAGTACAGGTTTCTTATGCAATTGGTGTAGCTAAACCAATGGGTATTTTTATTGATACCTATGGTACTTCTAAAGTGAATATGACCAATGGTGAAATTGCCAAAAAAGTAGAAGCAATTTTTGATATGCGTCCTTACTTTATTGAACAACGCTTGAAACTAAGAAATCCAATTTACAGCGAAACTGCTGCTTACGGGCATATGGGACGTACGCCAGAAACAGTTACTAAAACTTTCTCTGCTCCAGGCGGAAACGAAAAAACAGTTACTGTTGAATTATTTACTTGGGAAAAATTAGATTTTGTTGACCAAGTTAAAACTGCTTTTGGATTGTAACAATTCTAAGCATTTATATACAGAAAACTGTCTTGTTTTATAAACGAGACGGTTTTTTTTTAGCCCATCCCGAAGTCTCGGGAGGTAAAGAAAATCCTTTCCAAAAAAAAGATTCATTTTTTCTTATAAAAAAAGAGCGACCAACGGAAGCTCCTTTATTTATTTAGAAAAAAAATCTTTTTATGGAAAGATTGAAAGGAACAGCTGGATTAGCTTCCTACAAATTATATTTTAAAGAAAAGATTACGTAGCGTGGCTGAACGGTATATTGCGAGGTTCTGGTGGAAAATTGAGAGAAACTATCGTCATTTAGCGAGGTCGTGTTCAATAAATTGGTTCCACTGACTTTGTATTCCAGTTTGCTCCCTTTCTTTTGATAAATCAAGCTAGCGCTCAAGAAATCATACTCATTATTGACCGTTTTACTACTGTTGTAATAGTGGTAAAACTCATATTCAGTTACGAATGAAAAGCTTTCCAGAAAGAAATAATCCAGTTTAGCAAAAGGTTTCTCCGTGTAAAAAGTAGAGTTGTTGTAATCATTTTTAACAATATTATATCCAAGCTCCAGATTGGGCATTTTTTTATAATTGGTAGAAGCTTTCAAAGTGTAGCTCTGTGTAAAACTTTCGTTTGTAGACAAAATATTGTTTTGAATGTTATTGAATTTCGACCAATTTAAATTGGCTCCCAAAGAGGCTTTATAATTCTTCAAGAATGAACGACCATAAGACCCGTTACCCGACAATGTTTCATCGGCAAAATCAGAATTAAAAGGGGATGAAGTCTGATTTACTCCGTTGAATATGGCACGCGTTTTTATAGCATCAACCCTTTTAGAATAAGTTGCAAAAGCGCTAATGTTTTCGAAATTAAACATGTTGTACTTAAAATAACGTAAAGAATGTACAAGTGCAGTCGCATTTTCCAAAAGTCGATTTCCTTTTGTCAAACTGTTATAATTGGAGAAAACATAGCCTTCGGCCAATTGATTTATATCAGTGAAATTATTGTTGAACGAAAAATTATAGGTTAAACTTTCCGCTTTTTTAATTTGATAAATAGCTAAAAAATCCGGTAATACTCTATAAAATTTATTGTTATTACTGGCCCCCAATTGTTCGTTTTTCATAGTATAAGCATGCAAACTCACTCCTGGAGTTAAAGTAAACTTACCTGTCAGAATTTTATAATGAAGTCCTAAAAATGTATCATTAAAATTGTAGGTTACATTATTAGTATTTACGGCATCGCCCAAATTATTTACCGTTTTATTGTCTAAAATCTGAAAAATATTCGAATTAAAATCTTGATTTGAATACGTGTTTCCCAGTGTAACATTGACATTACTTTTTTGGGTAAGCATATAATAATAATCTAATTTGGCATCTATTTTATTGGTTTTCACAAAACGATTTTGATTAATATCGTTTCTATTTTGACCGGAAGCATAACCCGATAAACTAAAGGGCTGTGATTTCAAATTAGCATTATAAAAAGGATCTTCTTCCTGATACAAATGTTGCATTTCGAAAGCAAAAATATTTTTATCGCTCTGAGTGTAATACAAACTCAAGTTTTGATTTACCGAAATCGGGTTTTGTTTTTTCAATGTATTGATGTTCTCTGTTTGCGAATTATTACTCACAATCGATTCTCTAAGCAAAGAATTATTTTCGTCCTGTTTAGACAATTTAGTCAAAACATCATAATCAAATTGAAACTTTGCATTGGGTTTATAACTCGAACTCAATTTGAATAATCCCAAATTACTTTTTTGATGCGCCATTTCCTGACGGTTTTCTGTTGAAAGAATTTCTGACGAGTTAGGCTGTAAAATATTGGTTTGTGATTTGGTTTCCAAGTCGGTTATGGAAGAAGAAATAATTCCAAAACCACTCAAACTCCACGCTTTATTTACATTATAAGAAAAGTTGGTGGCTCCAAATTGGGTCTCAATCTCTTTGGCACGATTGTTTCTTAAAAGTGAAATTCCTAAATCATTTAAAGAAACATTAAAACTCGATCCTCCTTTTTGCATCATGCCTCTAAAACCACCTGTGAATTTAAAATAATCTTGAACTGTCAATGGAAGTTCCCCTATATTATTAAAATTTGAAATTAAATTGATGCTGTATTTTGGACTGTAATAAAACAATTTCGGATTGATCAAATAACGGCTTTCTGTATGTGCTACGCCTATTCCCGCGGTCATATCTCCAAACCAGAAATTTTTCTTTCCTGATTTTAGTTTGATATTCATTGCCACATTGTCCTGATTGTTTTCAACTCCTTTTAATATTGAATTCTCATTGTAATTGCGTAAAACTTGAATTTTATCGATAGCATCCGCCGGAATATTTTTTACGCCAAGTTTAGTATCTCCATCAAAAAAATCTTTTCCTTCCACCATTAACTTGGTGACTTTTTTCCCTTCTACTTCTACTTCACCATCTGCATTTACCTCAACACCCGGTAGTTTTTTTAATAAGTCCTCCAGTTTTCGCTCCGTTCCGGTCTTGAAAGAATCCCCGTTATAAACAATGGTGTCTCCTTTTATCGAAACCGGCATTTCTCGAACTATTTCTACACCGTCTAATTCAATTCCGCCTTCTTGCAAAGCAATGATTTTAGTGCTATTTTCAGTAGAAGTAACAATTTCAATCTCTTTATTTTGCATTCCCAAATAACTTATCTTAAGATTATAAGTTGTATTGGGCTTCAAAGTCAGCACATACTTTCCTTTGTCATTGGTAATAGCGTAGGAATCCATCGCTTTTGTTACTTTATTTACCGCCATGACATTTGCCATTTCTAAGCCTACGGTCTTTGAATCAGTAATAGTTCCTTCCAGTTTAACTGATTGAGAAAAAGATATTGAAGTAATAAAAAATAAGGTCAGCAGTATTGATTTTTTCATTTATGAAACTTTGGAGAAATTTTGATTATTAATTTTAAACTGTGAATTTAATTTTATTATCCTCCAATTCTCATACGCATTCCTCCATTTCCTCCGCGTCCTTGGTTCATTTCTCTGAATTCTTCCATTTTTTTGATTACCGTTTCATCAAATTCTTTTTGAGAAATAACCTTTCCGTTTGTTGATGGTTTTATCACCGCTTTTTCTTTAGGATTTAAAACTACTTTCGAACATAAAATAACTGTTTTTCCATCATTTACTTCCAATATCAAACCAGGCAGTCCCCAATAGTTTTCCGGACCTTGATTTACGGGAATTTCAGGAGTGTACCATGCAGTGATTGTAATTTCTTTTGGCATGTCCAAATCATCCATAAAGCTCGTTTTCTTAGTTACATCAGCTGATTTCACAACCGTAGCATCTTCTTTTTTTGGTCTGAAATTTCTAAAATCGGTTTTACTGGCAGGTCGAATTGCCGTAGCTTTAAAACAATTATAACCTCCAATAACTCGAGTTTCGGCCTCCATTTTCCACTTTAAATTAGGCAATGAATCTTTTACTAAAAATTCTTTTCCCATGAAATCTTTATCAACCGTATAGGATTTGTCTTTTACATTTTTATAGAAAGTTCCTCCGCCTCCCATCATTGAGGACATCATTCTCATCCCGTTACCTTGACCAGAACCTGGTGTCTCTAATTTTTCTTCCTCTTTGTATATTGATGCTGACTTGTCAAAATTAAGAATAAACGTTTTTTCAAACATTTTTTTCATTCTTTCTTCTATCATCTTTTGCATGTCTGGATTCATATCCTTATTACCTTGCATTCGAGTTTTGAAATCAGAAGTGCTGGTTTTTGATTCATAAACCGCCATACCTTGAAATTCTTGTGCCTGAATCCCCAAAGAGGAGGCTATAGCAAATACTAAAACGAAAATTATTTTATACATGATTATTAATTTTAAATGATAAGACGATAATCTCTTGTTTATGTTACAATTATACTGTTAAAATAACAATTAGACATGCACAATTGTATAAGGTTTAATTGTAATTTAGCATTCTATGAAGAATATTCTAATTCTGTTATTTACTGTCATTTCATTTTGTGGTGCTTTTGGCCAAAGCCAAAAACTAACTGCCACTAAAATTGACTCTATTCATTTGGATTGTGACCAATTTTTAGGCTATGACCCATTTGGTTTTTATTACTTTATTAAAAATAATGTTCTGTTTAAGGTTAAAGAAAAACAGTCATTCGAGTATAAGAATGTTTCTTTAGGTAGAATCACAAAAGTAGATTTGCTAAATCCGCTGACGATTGTGTTGTTTTATGAGAATTTCAATACCGTCATTTTACTCGACAATCAATTGAATGAAACCCAAAAGATAAATTTTTCTGAAATTCCTATTCCAATAACAGTTGCTGCAATAGGATTAGCCTCGCAAAACCAACTTTGGATTTACAATAGCATGAATCAACAAATAGGTCTTTTTGATTTTTTAAAAAAAGAATATAAGACGGTTTCTATTCCGTTTGCCGAAAGCATAAAAATATACCATACTGATTTCAATACTTTTTATTGGATTGACGAAAAGAATAATTGGTTCACTTGTGATCCATTCGGGAAAATAGCCAATAAAGGAACAATACCTTCTTTTGATTCTATCGAAATAATAGATCAAAGCACCTATCTCTTTAGCAAGAACAATATTCTCTTTTATGAAGATGTTGCAAAGAGTCTAAAATTTGAAATTGAGATTTCAGAAAAAACGTTTAAAAAATTCTACTACAAAGACCAAATTTTATCTATTTTTACATCAGAGGGAATTACAAATTATAAAATCACAATACCGTAATGCACATAGCAGTAGCAGGAAACATTGGCTCAGGAAAAACAACTTTAACGCGTTTATTGTCGAAACACTTCAAATGGGAACCCCATTTTGAAGACGTAGTTGACAACCCATACTTGGATGATTTTTACCATCAAATGGAACGTTGGTCCTTTAATTTACAGATATATTTCTTGAATAGTCGTTTTCGTCAAGTGATGCAAATTCGCGAAAGCGGTAAAAAAATCATTCAGGACAGAACGATTTATGAAGACGCTCATATTTTTGCACCCAACTTATATTCAATGGGTTTGATGACAAATCGTGATTTTCAGAATTACACTTCTCTTTTTGAATTAATGGAATCCACGGTTAAAGCACCTGATTTACTGATTTATTTAAGAAGTTCGATTCCTAATTTAGTCGGGCAAATTCACAAACGCGGACGCGAATATGAAAACTCTATTTCAATTGATTATTTAAGCCGCCTAAATGAGCGTTATGAAGCCTGGATTCATACTTATAGCAAAGGAAAACTATTAATTATCGATGTAGACAACATCAATTTTGTCGATAACCCAGAAGATTTAGGTAATATCATCAATAGAATTGACGCCGAGTTACACGGATTGTTTTAGCATCTATTTTAGCGCTCTCCAAACGAGAGAGCGAAAAACTGAATATATTAAATGCCTTGCTGTTGCGAGGCATTTATATTTTAATATCTTTACTAATCAATAGATTACAAAAAATAGTGATTCATGTATCTTTTATAAAATTCATCTTAATTCAATTTATAAATTCTTGTTTTCTTCATATTAATTTAAAATTAAAAAATTATGAGTCAAAAGTATTTTAAAAGTAAAATTGTTTGTGTTTTATTAATTTTTGTTCTTCTAATGCAGAGTTGTGCGATTTATCAGAAGACATCGGTTTCTCTAGATGATGCTGTGGCTTCAAACAGGAAAGTATTAATTACTAAGACTGATGGAGCGAAACTTAAACTTAAAAGAGTGGAACTGACAGATGGAAAGTATTACGGGATAGTAAAAGTTGATGGCAAAACTGAAAAAATTATTTTAGTAGAAAATGACATAAGAACAATTCGAATTCTTAACAAAAGTGCGACAACAATAGGAACTGTTGGAATTGTTTTAGGTTCTTTAGTAATTACATTTCTTGTAGCCGCAGCGATTGCAGTAGTGCAAGTATATTAGGTTCTCGATCACTTGCATTTTTTGGACCTTCATTAATTGCTTTGACGTTTATATTCTCGTTTAAGCAAAAATGCCCCGCAATTGCGAGGCATTTATTATTTAACAACTAAATGTTTTATTTCAAGGCATCGATTTTGGCCTGAACTTCGGTATCTGTTCCTTCAAAATTCTGAGTAGTAACTTTCCCATTTATGGTTGTTTTGATTGTTGCTGTTACTTTTCCATCCCCATTTGTTTTTTCAATTGCAATTTCTTTAGAAACCATATTGTTCCCCATTGCTTTTGCATTCATGAATTTGCAATTTGCATTTGTACATCCTTTAGCGATACATTCGGCTGCAGACATTGAAGTACACATTTCAGAAGTAGCACAACAAGATGCGGTCGCAGAAATAGTATGGCTTCCTTCACCTAAAATTGGCGCAATTACCAATCCGATCAAACAAGTCAATTTAATTAAAATGTTCATTGACGGTCCAGAAGTATCTTTGAATGGATCTCCAACAGTATCTCCAGTTACCGCCGCTTTGTGCGCATCAGAACCTTTATATGTCATCTCACCATTGATTAAAACTCCTGCTTCAAATGATTTCTTAGCATTATCCCAAGCACCGCCCGCATTGTTCTGGAACACCGCCCAAAGCACTCCTGAAACAGTTACTCCTGCCATATAACCTCCTAACATTTCGGCGATTAATTGATTATTGTCTCCATAAACTAATTTTCCAAGCAAAACAATTGCAATTGGAAAACCAATAGTCAAAACCCCAGGCAACATCATTTCACGTAAAGCTGCTTTGGTAGAAATATCAACACATTTTGCATATTCCGGTTTTCCGGTTCCTTCCATAATTCCCGGAATTTCTTTGAACTGACGACGCACCTCATAAACCATATCCATTGCTGCTTTTCCAACAGAATTCATCGCTAATGCGGAGAAAACCACCGGTATCATTCCACCCACAAATAACATCGCTAAAACTGGTGCTTTGAAAATATTGATTCCGTCAATTCCTGTAAAAGTTACATAAGCTGCAAATAAAGCTAATGAAGTTAATGCCGCCGAAGCAATAGCAAAACCTTTTCCTGTTGCAGCAGTAGTGTTTCCTACTGAATCCAAAATATCGGTTCTGGTACGCACTTCTTTTGGTAATTCGCTCATTTCGGCAATTCCACCAGCATTGTCAGAAATTGGTCCAAAAGCATCGATTGCTAATTGCATCGCCGTTGTTGCCATCATTGCTGAAGCCGCTAATGCTACTCCGTAAAATCCTGCAAAGGCATATGAAGTCCAAATTGCCGCAGCAAATAATAAAACGGTTGGAAAGGTAGAAATCATTCCAGTTGCCAAACCAGCAATCACGTTCGTTCCTGCACCAGTACTTGATTTTTGAACAATAGCCATAACTGGTTTTGTCCCTAATCCCGTATAATATTCAGTTACCGATGAAATGACTGCGCCAACAGTTAATCCAACAAGGGTTGCATAAAAAACTCGCATCGATGAAATATCTTGAATTCCTTCTCCGAAGAAATTCATTTTCATCGTTTCCGGCAACATATATTGAACTAAGAAATAACAAGCAATTGCCGTTAATAAAATAGAAACCCAGTTCCCAATATTTAACGCTTTTTGAACTTGTTTTTCTTTTGCATTTTCATCAGTAATTTTCACTAACATCGTTCCGATGATAGAAAATAAAATTCCAAAACCTGCGATTGCCATTGGTAACAAAATAGGACCAATTCCGCCAAAAACATCTTGAATGTTTCCGCCCATGTCTTTAATCACATAATTCCCAAGAACCATTGCTGCCAAAACTGTGGCAACATAAGAACCAAATAAATCGGCACCCATTCCGGCCACATCTCCTACATTATCCCCTACGTTATCTGCAATAGTAGCTGGATTACGAGGATCATCTTCCGGGATTCCTGCTTCAACTTTACCCACTAAATCAGCACC
Organism: Flavobacterium sp. CG_23.5; assembly: GCF_017875765.1. Lineage (NCBI taxonomy): Bacteria > Pseudomonadati > Bacteroidota > Flavobacteriia > Flavobacteriales > Flavobacteriaceae > Flavobacterium > Flavobacterium sp. CG_23.5. The sequence continues at coordinate 1,902,812 of NZ_JAGGNA010000001.1, forward strand.
AACATCGGCCGCTTTTGTATAAATACCACCACCAACACGGGCAAACAAAGCAATCGATTCTGCGCCAAGAGAAAACCCAGCTAATGTTTCCAGTACTTTGGTCATATCTTCTGATGAAGTCCAAACACCGCCCATAAAATAATTATAGAAAAAAATAAAGAAACTAGTCAAACCTAAAACTGCTAAACCGGCAACTCCCAATCCCATTACTGTTCCACCACCAAAAGAAACTTTCAATGCTTGAGGTAAACTGGTGCGCGCTGCCTGTGTGGTTCTTACGTTCGTTTTTGTTGCGATTTTCATTCCCATATTTCCAGCAAAAGCAGAGAAAAATGCTCCAAAAATAAAAGCGACAACTATTAATATGTTGGTGGTATGGAATAAAAAAGACATTCCTGCAAGAACAATACTTGCTCCAACTACGAAGAAAGCTAACAATCTATATTCTGCTTTGAGGAAAGCCAAAGCGCCTTCATAGATATAATCTGAAATCTCTTTCATTTTACCGTCTCCAGCATCTTGTTTTAAAACCCAAGTTCTTTTGGCAAACATAAATGCCAATCCAATAAATGCCATGACTATTGGCAAGTAAATCATTATTGTATTCATAATTTTGGTGTGGTTTTTGGTTATTTTCGTTAATGTAACGAAACGAAAATAAACAAAAAAGCAATACTCTTTACAGAATATTGCTTTATTTATAAAAATTATGAAAATTATTTATTTAATACTAAATAATCCTTCTGGTTTGTTTTCAATATCATTAAAACGTTTTGTACATTCTTTAATGATCGCATACGCTTCATTTACATCTCCCCAACCACCAACATCTACTGTTTTATTTTCCAGATCTTTATATACTTGGAAAAAATGCTCAATTTCTTTTAATAAATGTGGATTCATATCTGACAAGTCATTCAATGAATTCCAGATTGGATCTGAAACTGGTACACAAATCACTTTTTCATCTGGTCCTTTATCATCTGCCATGTGAAAAACCCCAATTGGTTTTACTTCCATTACACATCCAGGAAAAGTTGGTTCATTTACTAAAACCAAAACATCTAATGGATCTCCGTCTAAAGCTAATGTTTCCGGGATAAACCCGTAATCAGCAGGATACATCATTGACGAAAATAACATTCTGTCAAAACGCATTCTTTTTATTTCGAAATCATATTCGTATTTATTTCTACTTCCTCTTGGTATTTCGATTAAGACATCGAAAGTTGTTAATTTGTCTGCAGTCATTTTAATTTTCTTATCTATAATTATCTTGCAAAAATAAGCAAACGATACGTTTTTACAATGAAAAATCCATGTTATCTGTACATTAATTTCAACTTATTTTGTACAACTATTAAATACGTCAATTCGAGTAAATTTTAACTCATTTTACTTCTATAAAAAATAAACAAAACAACATTTATAAGAAATTTTGTTATATTTTCGTTTAAAAATAAACTATAGGACAGAATTTACATCTATATACAGATTAGTTTATCCTGCCAAAATAAGAAATACAAAAAGTTTACTGGTAAATCTAAATAACAAATTAATCTCCGGAACCTATTTTATTCAAATAAAAACGGAAACTGATGTAATAAAAAAACAAAATATTTTAAATCGTTAATCTCATGATAAAAAAAATAATAGCACTACTTTTATTGAGTATCCCCCTTTTGGGGAATGCTCAATCTATAGAAGATTGGCAAGTGGGGATTAATCTAAACCCTTTTTATTTCGATTGGAACAGTAACGATCAAGGACTCACTGATGTCCATCAAAACATCCCAAATGGGTTAGGTTTTGGTCTAACCGTAGAAAAAAATTGGAATACACATTGGGGTATAAAAACAGGTGTAGAATATTCTAAACAGAACAAAAAATATGATGATGCCCAGTACAGTGGAAATGTTTATCTGGCCGATATTAATATGGATTTTAAATATTACAAAATCCCATTAACTATTCAGTATTCACACCCAATAAACAAAAATAGATACCTAACATTCAATCAAGGTATCCAATTCTCTTTTTTAAATGATTACAAAACAACAATCGATGACGCGCTGCAAAGTACAATTTTCACACCTAATCAGAGGGTTTTCATCTCAAAAATTAATGCAAATGACTCCAATAACACAAATCCTGGGTGGATATATAAAAAAAACACATTTGGAATAATCGGTTCGGTTGGTATAAAAGGTTTTTTAACTAAAAAAATATCATATAGTACAAATTTGAGATATGAGTATGATTTAACTTATTCAGATTTAGATGAATATTACATTTTAAATAAGAATAAAGCTAACAATTTTAGGCTAGGACTAGAACTTGGTCTTCAATATCATTTTTCTTTAAAAGGGTGTGGTTTTTGTGCTTTGCAAAAACACTAAAAAATACTCAAACGCAATCTTAGAAAAACTTTAATTTTAATTATTTATTAAAAAACATCTGAGCAGGGTTTATCGCACTATTTTGCGTTTAAACCTTGCTTAGCTTGTTATTAAAATCCATGTTATCTGTACATTAAATTTTAAAAAAACTAATATTGATAGGTGATCGTTCTATTTCGTTTATTCAAGTAATGGTGCCACAAAAGATAAGTGGCATACGAACGGAATGGACTCCATTGTTCAGCATGAATTTCCATAGCCTCTTTATCATGAATACTCAGTAATTCCTTCATGGTATTAACCACCGCAATATCGCCCAAAGGCAATAAATCTGGGACATGCAAACAAAACATCAAATAAATATCGATGGTCCAATTTCCTATTCCTTTGATTTTAATAAGCTCTTCCCGTACTTGTTGAACCGTTTTATCAGGCAAAGTTTCTAAATCTAACTCTTTATTTACTATCGCTGTCGCCAAAGCTTTGATGTAGGACGTTTTCTGACGGCTTACACCAAGATTTCTATATTCTTCCTCCGAAACAGGAAGCAAAATCTCTGGCTCTATTACTTTTAGACTGGCTTTTATTTTTAAAAAAGTAGCTTTAGCAGATTCGATAGACACTTGTTGTTCTAAAATCAGCAACACTAAAGTCTCAAAACCTTGCGGTCTTTTTGGAATCGTGGGAAGTCCGTATTTTTCTATAATGATTTTGAAAATAGCATCTTTTCCTGAAAGATATTCGATCGCTTGTTGCATAATCTAATTTTTTTAGCCCAGATGGAAACGGCATCCTTTTTATCTCGTTTTGAAAACGAGATAAAAAGATATAGTGAACAGCTGGAAATAGCTCCAAATTCCGCTTATTATCCGAATGACAGATTGGTCAAGTATTAGAAATAAAAACCAAATGATCCTTTTACGGAAAAACGATTGGTATCCGGCGTGTTTAAATAACTGCCTCTCCAAGCCAAATCAATACGCAAAAATTTAAAAATGTTCCCAATTCCCGCTTGGTATTCCCAATATACGTTCTCAGGTGCATTATAGGCTAAGCCAGAAGCATTAATGGCTCTGTTCGCATCTGATATCGTTCCATATACTCCTCTTACCCCAATAATTTCCCTCCAATTGAGTTTTCTCATAAAAGGGATTCTAGAAAACAATCTCCCTTGAAAATTATGGTTCCATTGAAATGTAGCATATTGATCCGTAATAAACTCATAATAATTCAGGTTACTAAAGCTACTTTCGTTAGAGAAAAAAGTTTGATTTCCCGGAATAACGCTCATCAATCCCAAAGGAATTGTACCAAAGGTTTTCCCCACCTCAACAATGATGTTTGAACGCCCTAAAGGTCCTATTATGATGGGTTGCTTATAATAGAATTGGATTTTTTCGTATTTGAAATCACTATTGAATAGACCTTTAAAGCCGTGACTGAAATTGACAAAAACATCACTAAATGGACTGTCTACAATATCTCGTTCTACAGCAAATCCAATCGCTTTTCTTTTGGGCGTAAAATTGACCCGAAAATTAACTTCTGATTGTTTGACATCGCTTTTAGTAATCGTTTGGGCTGCATCCGTATAATAATCTAAACTAAATGTAGGTGAAGCAGATTCTAAGGTTCTATAGGAAAATCCGGTTTGAAAAGTTAAGTTTTTAATCGGTTCAACTTCTAAACCGAATGTACTTAAATTAATGTTTGTCAATTTACCATTATTCCCGGAAGCAAAAATCGTGGACGAAGCACTGCTCCTACCCAAGACATCCGATGATGTTGTTAAACTCGCGCCTATTTGTTCCACATCACGCCTGTTTCCTCCAGATAAAATAAGTCGGTTTTTCTTATCGACCATCCATTTTCCGGAAAATCCGTACTTGAATTTATCGTCTTTAAAACCATAGGCCGTATACCCTTGTAATCGCCAAGTATCACCAGTACCAAAATAAGTTCTTGCTCCAGTGCGCAATCGAACACCTTCTACTTCGTTGTATCCAAATGTCGAAAAAATAGGGCCATAATCCAGATTGCCAAACTGCACATAACCACTGGCAAGCACTTTTACTGAACTCGTTATTTGTTTGAACTTCTTGACGGTCTTCAACGTGTCCAGCATTTTATAAACTCCTAATTCATCTTTACTTAAATTTTCAAATCGGTTTTCATGCCAAAAATCATCTGTTTTTTCGTAAACTGATTTGTCAACATAATTGACCTCATCTTTATAAAAAGAGGCTGGTTTCTCCTTATTAAATTCATGGTGTCGATACAATGAAGTTCGCTTTCCGTAAAGCCCTTTTGATTTTTCTTTTTTGTTCAAAGCAAAGTCTGACATAATATAATCGCGAGTCAATAAAAAGACGGAATCATTTACCACATCAAATTCCTGCTCTAAATAAATGTCTTTTACCCAGTTGATATTGGCACTTTTGGTAACCGCCAGGTTAATTTTTTTGATTGCAAATGTGGTGTCATTTACCCAAAAATCCCCCTTGAAAGTCAGTTCATTTTTACGGCGAGGATAGAACACAATATTGTAACACCATTTTTTATTCACAAACGCACTGTCTCTTAACACGTAATTATAAACATCAATTCCAGTAGTAGATAAAGGACTTGTAAAACTTTTGTCAAAAAAAGTAAGGTGATTGTCATAGATATTATAATCCGAATACAAATCTTTAACAAAAGACAAAATTTGTTGATTCTCTTCAAAACCTGATGTTTTGTTAGCCTTCATCTTCTCTTTTACCTTCTTCAATTTATTATCGCCATACACATCATATAACGCTTCATTGATAAAAACAGGCAAATAGGTTTTTCCGGTGATTTTAGAGGTATCCACTTGATCGAAAATAAATTCCATGCCTTTAAAAAGCTTACCTTTCATAAAAGCACTATCAATAGTATTCATATCAAACTCTACCTTCTCATACTTTTCCATTTGGTATTGAGCAAATAAATTCAAACCATTTTTGCGCTTGTGCGCCCAAATCTCCCTAAGAATATCCAATGCAGGATTAGTTTTCTTTGAAGTTTTACCCGTAAAAATTACTACTTCTTTTAAGCTTTCGGCTTCGCTCAACACAATTTTGAAATTATAATTCACCGGTTTATCCAAAGTAACTTCCCTCTCTGAAAATCCTGCCGCAGATACAACTATTGTGGTATATGTTTTTGCCGATTCGATATAAAAACGACCGTCTTCATTGGTAACAATACCTTCGTACGAATCCTTGAAAACTACATTTGCAAAAGGAATAGGCAGATTTGTTTTATCGAGAACAATGCCGCTCACTTTTGTTTGCGCAAAAATGTCATTCGCAAAGACGAATAAAAAAAGCAGACTTAATATTAGGATTTTTTTCATAATTGTAAAAAAAAACTTCATCAAATTTTCTTATGATGAAGTTTCTTTAGTATTGTTATTGATTATTTGTACATTACTTTTTTTACCGCCTTTATAACATCGGCTGAATTTGGCAACCATTCTTTCAGTAATACTGGAGAGTAAGGCGCTGGCGTATCAGCCGTGGTGATTCTTTGAATTGGCGCATCAAGAAAATCAAAAGCACGTTCTTGAACGATGTATGCAATCTCCGATGAAACACTTGCAAAAGGCCAAGCCTCTTCAAGAATTACCAATCGATTTGTTTTCTTAACCGAAGTTAAAATCGTTTCATGATCCATAGGACGAACGGTTCTTAAATCGATAATCTCACAAGAAATTCCTTCTTTCGCTAATTCGTCGGCAGCAATATAAGCTTCTTTGATTATTTTTCCGAAAGACACAATCGTAACATCAGTTCCGGCACGTTTAATATCTGCAACACCAAGCGGTATTAAATATTCACCGTCTGGAACTTCTCCTTTGTCCCCATACATTTGCTCTGATTCCATGAAAATGACAGGATCATTATCGCGAATTGCAGCTTTCAAAAGTCCTTTGGCATCATAAACGTTAGAGGGAACCACAACTTTAAGACCTGGCGTATTCGCAAACCAGTTTTCTAAAGCTTGTGAGTGAGTCGCTCCTAATTGTCCTGCTGAAGCGGTTGGCCCACGAAAAACGATAGGCACATTAAATTGTCCACCAGTCATCTGACGCATTTTCGCCGCATTATTTATAATTTGATCAATTCCCACTAAACAGAAATTGAATGTCATATATTCTACAATTGGACGACACCCGTTCATCGCTGATCCTACTGCAATACCAGTAAAACCAAGCTCAGCGATTGGAGTATCAATAACTCTTTTTTCGCCAAATTCAGCAAGCATTCCTTTGGATGCTTTGTACGCACCATTATATTCAGCAACTTCTTCACCCATTAAGTATATGGACTCATCCAGACGCATTTCTTCACTCATCGCTTCGCAAATGGCCTCTCTAAATTGTATAGTTCTCATAGTTGTATATTGTACGTGTGTAATTTTCGAAAAGCAAAAATAAATATTTAAAATCACTTAAATGCATAAATCACTTTAAAATAATCACGAGCTATTTCCGGCTAACCGCTATATCTTCTTGCAGTCTAGTCCTAAAAAACTAGACTGCAAGAAGGATGCCGCTTTTATTCGGGCTACGAAATCGATGTAATACAGAAGAAATCCTTTTGTCAGTAATAATTACATTTGTTGAAGGGGCAAATCGAACGATTAAATTCCAGTTCATTTATTTTTTTTAACAATCCTTATCTTCACTAAAATAACTAAACGATTATCTACCAAAAGCTGTCTTCGTTAACCCAATAGCTAAATCTCGCTACCTAATTCCCGAAATCGTAATAGTTTAGGTAAAAAATATTATGCATGCATAGTATATATTCGAATTATTATTCTAATTTTGTAACAGCGATTAAGAAAATTAAATCTATAATTATGAAAATATTAGTTTGCATCAGTCACGTTCCTGATACTACTTCAAAAATCAACTTCATCAACGGAGACTCTGAATTTGATACAAATGGAGTACAATTTGTAATTAATCCAAATGATGAATTTGGTTTAACACGTGCTATTTGGTTCCAAGAACAACAAGGCGCAACAGTTACTGTTGTCAACGTTGGGGGACCAGAAACAGAACCAACTTTGAGAAAAGCATTAGCAATAGGCGCAAACGAAGCGATTCGTGTAAACGCAAATCCAAAAGACGGCTTTTTTGTTGCCAAGCAACTAGCTGAAGTAATAAAAAATGGCGGGTACGATGTTATCATCGCAGGAAAAGAATCTTTGGATTACAATGGCGGAATGGTTCCTGGAATGATTGCCGGTATTTTAGGTTATAACTTCTTGAATTCTTGTACTTCCCTAACGGTTGATGGTACCAATGTAAAAGCGGTTCGTGAAATTGACGGTGGAAAAGAAACAGTTGCTACCACTTTACCATTAATTATTGGTGGACAAAAAGGATTGGTTGAAGAGAAAGATTTGCGTATTCCAAATATGAGAGGAATTATGACTGCTCGAACTAAAGTCTTAACTATACTTGAGCCTGTAGATGCATCAACATCTACTAAAGCTATAAAATTTGAAAAACCGGCTCCTAGATCTGCAGTGAAATTAATTTCGTCTGACAATATAGATGAGTTAATCAATTTATTACACAACGAAGCGAAAGTAATCTAGTAATCAGTTTTCAGTCGCAGTTTTCAGTTGCAAAACTTTAAACCTTACACTTTTAAACTTTTAAACAAAAAAATCATGTCAATATTAATATACGCAGAGTACGCAGAAGGAAAATTCAAGAAAGTAGCTTTCGAATTGGCTTCATATGCAAAAAAAGTAGCGGAATCATTAGGAACAACGGTTACAGCAGTGACTGTAAATGCAGGAGATGTTTCAGAACTATCAAAATACGGAGTAGACAAAGTTTTAAAAGTAAACAACGATAAATTATCAGGATTTACTGCAAAAGCGTACGCTGATGTAATTAAACAAGCGGCTCAAAAAGAAAACATTAAATTAATTTTGTTATCATCAACTACTGATAGCGTTTACCTTTCCTCACTTGTTGCAGTAGCTTTAGAAGCTGGATTTGCTTCAAATGTGGTTGGTTTACCTGTAAGTACTTCTCCTTTTCAAGTAAAAAGAAACGCTTTTTCAAACAAAGCTTTTAATATCACTGAAATTGACACTGATGTAAAAGTGCTAGGACTTGCCAAAAATTCTTACGGTATTTTCGAAAGTGCATCTGCATTAACGGAAGAAGATTTCAATCCAACAATAGGAGAAAATGATTTTGGCGTAAAAGTAGAATCAGTTGAAAAAGTTAGTGGAAAAGTTACCATTGCCGATGCCGACATAGTTGTTTCAGCTGGTCGCGGATTAAAAGGTCCTGAGAATTGGGCAATGATAGAGGAATTAGCGTCTGTTCTTGGAGCTGCAACTGCTTGTTCTAAACCAGTTTCAGATCTAGGCTGGAGACCTCACGGAGAACACGTAGGGCAAACCGGAAAACCTGTTGCCGCTAATTTGTATATCGCCATTGGAGTTTCTGGAGCAATACAACATATTGCCGGAATCAATTCTTCCAAAGTAAAAGTAGTTATCAATAGTGACCCAGAAGCGCCTTTCTTCAAGGTTGCCGATTATGGAATTGTTGGTGATGCATTTGAAATCGTTCCCAAATTGATTGAGAAGCTTAAAGCATTCAAGGAGCACCATTCTTAATTTTAAGATTCCTTCACATAATAAATAGTAGCATATAGCTGCCTAAAATTAAGATATTCGTATCTTTGTTTTTAGGTAGCTTTTTTGTTAGCCTTTTTTTGATTAAAATTGCATTTTTAATTTTTATCAAAAAACAACACTAATTAGGTACCATGTACTTTTCACTTTTACAACCATGAGCTTAGTAAAATTATCTATAAAAGGAATTTCATATAGTCAAACTCAAAATGGAGCCTACGCTTTGATTTTGAATGAAGTTGATGGCGAAAGAAAGTTACCTATTGTCATAGGAGCTTTTGAAGCACAATCTATTGCTATCGCTTTAGAAAAAGAGATAAAACCACCACGTCCTTTGACGCATGATTTATTCAAAAATTTTGCTGAGCGTTTTGATATCACTATAAAACAAGTCATAATCCATAAGTTAGTAGATGGTGTTTTTTATTCCAGTATCATTTGCGAAAGAGATAAAATTGAGGAAATTATAGATGCTCGCACTTCTGATGCTATTGCGTTGGCTTTGCGTTTCAATGCTCCTATTTTCACCTACAAGAACATTCTCGACAAAGCTGGTATTTATTTGAAAGCAAACCCTTCGGATGCCAATAAAGATTCTCAAGAAATAGATGACGTGCTTTCTAATCCAGATACTTTTGGAAGAGAAGAAGAAAGCAATCAATCAGGCAGCACTTATTCCAAACATAGTTTACAGGAATTAAATGAGTTACTCGACCAAGCGGTAACGCACGAAGATTATGAAAAGGCAGCAAAAATAAGAGATGAAATTTCAAAAAGATAATCCTAAAAAGCATTAAGCTTTAGACTGTATGCTTAAGGCAAAATACAAACTTTGAATTACAGCTTATGGCATAAAGCGTAAAGCATAAAGCATAAAACAAATGAAGCAATATTTAGATTTAGTACAACACGTAATGGAAAACGGTTGTCAAAAAGGAGATCGAACAGGAACAGGTACAAAAAGTGTTTTTGGGTACCAAATGCGATTTGACTTAAGCGAAGGTTTTCCTATGGTAACCACTAAAAAATTGCATCTAAAATCTATAATCTATGAATTGCTATGGTTCTTGAAAGGCGACACAAATATTGCTTATCTTCAAGAAAATGGAGTGAAAATATGGGATGCTTGGGCTGATGCCAATGGCGACTTGGGTCCGGTTTACGGTCATCAATGGCGCAACTGGAACAGCGAAGAAATTGATCAAATTTCAGATCTCATTATTGAACTCAAAACGAATCCAAACAGCCGCAGAATGCTTGTTTCGGCTTGGAATCCATCTGTTTTGCCTGACACAACGAAATCATTTGATGAAAATGTAGCCAACAACAAAGCAGCTTTGCCTCCATGCCATGCTTTCTTTCAATTTTATGTATCTGATGGAAAACTATCCTGTCAATTATACCAACGAAGTGCCGATATTTTCTTGGGAGTACCATTCAACATCGCTTCTTATGCGCTTCTAACGATGATGATTGCACAAGTTTGCAACTTGGAAGTTGGAGAATTCATCCACACTTTCGGCGATGCACATATTTACAACAATCATTTCGAACAACTCGAATTACAATTATCACGAGAGCCAAAATCACTACCAAAAATGATTTTAAATCCAGCCATAAAAAATATTTTTGATTTTAATTTCGAAGATTTCACACTCGAAGGCTATGAACCACACGCCCTAATAAAAGGGAGTGTTGCTGTTTAAATTAGACTCAATCCTAAAATATTTAACCAAATAAAAATCCGCTTCACAGCGGATTTTATCTATTTATTTAGACCGTTAAAACACTGTTTTCTGCTCCGGCAAAATCATTCCACAAGAACGAATCTGCTTCTGGCTCATTAACGAATTCACCATCGATAACATATTTAAATTCATAAGTTGAATCCTTGTTCAAGTCGAAAGTAGCTTTAAAAGTTCCATTTTTTAATTTACTTAACGCACCTTCTTCTAAATTCCAACCATTAAAATCACCAACTACTGATGCTGATGCAGCTTGTTTTGCTTCTACCGAAAACGTAACTTTACACACTGGTTTTGTTTTCACAAATTGTTTCTTTATCGACATAACTATTTCATTTTTAGATTTATGTAACAAAGAAAATGAATTCACTTGAACTTTCAAAAAACCAAATGAAGTTTTGATGGAATCAGATAAAGTGTGTTAATTTTTAAATGATTTCCTAAATTTCTAAGATTTAATTTTGATATCCAAAATAAGAAAACGATTTCTTACTAAATAATACCCAACCAAAATATTACCTTTCCGAAATAAATTTTATCTTTATAAACTAAAAACTAACCATGGAAAAAGAAATACATGAACAATATGAATATGCTCGACGAAGAATAAAACAAAAAAAAGGCTTGTATTTTCATGCAGTTTTATTTCTTTTAGGAAGTCTATTTTTATTTATTGGCCATACTTTTTTTAATATTGGCATGGATTCAAATTGGCATCTTTGGTTCATTACAATCTGGTTTTTCCTTTTTATATTGCATTTTATAAAAGTTTATATAACCGACCGTTTTATGAGTAAAGATTGGGAAAGAGAACAAATAGACCGCCTCGTTGCCTTACAGCAAAAGAAGCTTACTCAATTAGAATCACAAATAAATGAAGAATCCGCTACATAAAATTTAAAAAAAATGATAGTAATGATTGCGGCAGCTGCCGAAAACAATGCGCTTGGAAAAAACAATGAATTGGTTTGGCATCTTCCAAATGATTTCAAAAGATTCAAAACACTAACTTCAGGCCATCATATCATAATGGGGAGAAAAACATTTGAAAGCTTTCCAAAACCATTGCCTAATCGCATTCATATTGTAATTTCCAGACAGGAAGATTACAAACCTGAAGGATGCATCGTTGTGGACAGCATGGAAAAAGCACTTGAAATCTGCCCTTTAAATGAAACTTCTTTTATTATTGGCGGTGGTGAAATTTATACTTTGGGACTTCCCTTTACAGATAAAATTGAATTAACAAGAGTGCATCACTCTTTTGACGCTGATGCGTTTTTCCCTGAAATAAATCTTGAAGAGTGGGAAAAAACAAATTCGGAATTTAATGAAAAAGATGAAAAACATCTTTACGATTATAGTTACGACACCTATTTAAGAAAATAAAAAACATCCCATTACGGGATGTTTTTTTTTGCAATGAAAAGAGAAATGACCTACTCTTGAAACAGTATTTGAAAACATAAAATAAAAATTACAAATATTAAAAATACTCCAGAAATGAAGATAATAATATTTGATGTCTTTTGAGAATACATCTCAAAAAAGCCTTTAATACCAAATACCACGAAGGTACTAAAGACAAAGAAAACCAAAATTTCCAAAAACAAATTTAATCCTAAGAACGTATGTTGCGCTTTTAACAAAGTACCAGTTTGTAAAAAGGTACTTTCAACACAGCTTACAAGAACAAATGAGATTGTTAACGCAAGAAAAAACCACTTTGTTTGAGTCATTAAACCCCTCTTAATCATTGCTGTAATTATTTAATACTAAATGGTAAAATTGACCTTTAAAAATCATTCTTACAATACCCACTTTTAGTGATATTTCAGTTTTTTTTTAATCAATATCTAAATCAGTAGCACTTTTCATCAAATAAAGTGTACTCAAATTTTGAAACCCATTTTTAGTTCGTATCGTTTGTATTATATTTGTGGAAATAAAAATAAAATGTCAAAAAATATTACTCCATATAAAAATTCGACCTTAGGAAAAAAGGAACAAGTTGCTCAAATGTTTGATACCATTTCCGGGAATTATGACAATCTAAACCGTGTCATCTCTTTTGGAATCGATATAAAATGGCGCAAAAAAGTATTGCAAATAGTAGCTAAATCCAATCCTAAAATAATTTTAGACATTGCAACAGGAACAGGAGATTTGGCTATTTTAATGGCCCAAACTAATGCCGAAAAAATCATCGGACTAGATATTTCTGCGGGAATGCTTGATGTGGGCAAAAAAAAGATTGCCGCTAAAAATCTATCTAAAACTATTGAAATGATTTTAGCGGATTCTGAAAACATGCCTTTTGAAGACAATTATTTTGATGCGATAACTGTTGCTTTTGGTGTTCGAAATTTTGAAACCTTAGAAAAAGGATTATCTGAAATTCTAAGAGTCTTAAAACCAAATGGGGTATTTGTAATTTTGGAAACCTCCGTTCCTGAAAAAACTCCTTATAAACAAGGGTATCATTTTTACAGTAAAAATATACTTCCTATAATAGGAAAATTATTTTCTAAAGATAACGTGGCGTACGGCTATTTATCAGAATCTTCAGCTGCCTTTCCTTATGGAGAAGCATTAAACAATATTTTGAGAAAAACGGGGTTTATAGATGTTATAGCTATGCCTCAAACATTTGGCGTGGCCACCATTTATTCTGCTTCAAAAAAATAGTACTGAAGATCATTTAGCTTTAACATGAAAAAAATAGTTTTCTTAATTTTCTTTGCCTTTACTCTGAACGGATATGCGCAGTTTACCAAAAACATGTTCAGTAAGGATCCAATTATTAATCTCGAAAATTTTCAGAATAAAAGACTTTATTTTGGCTATTTTTTAGGGTTCAATTCTTATGATTTCAAAATAGATTATAAAACTGTTGGTCCGGATATTCAGGTAAAAAAAACAACTGGTTTTAATGTGGGAATTGTTGGCGATTTAAAACTTCATGAATATATAAACTTACGGTTTGAACCCGGATTGTATTATACCAAAAGAGATTTATATTATCCGGGTTTTACTAAAACAGCAGATGCTATAAGAGAAGTTAACAGTACTTATATTCATTTTCCTTTATTATTGAAATTCTCTTCCCTACGAACTGGAAATATTCGCCCGTACCTTGAAGGCGGTCTTTCAACCACTTTAAATTTATCCAGTAATTCAAAATCGGTAGATGATAATTCAGCGCAGCGTTTTAGAGTTAAGCCTTGGACTACAAATTACGAACTGGGTTTTGGAATTGATCTTTTTTCACCATATTTTATATTTTCTCCTTCAATTCGCGGTGTTTTTGGGCTTAAAGACGAGTTAATTAGGGATAATGATCCTAATAGTCCGTGGACAAGCAATATTGAATCCATAAAAACCAGAGCCGTTTTTATCAATTTTACTTTCCATTAAAAACCATTATCATTTTTTTACTATCATCGACGAAATTCACTCAAAATAATAGCTGTAGCTGTAGCTACATTTAAACTTTCTGTTTTTTGGATGTCTCCAAAACGAGGAATCGTTATTCTTTTTTGAATTAATTGTTCCAATTGGGACGAAATTCCATTGGCTTCATTTCCCATGATGATAATTCCTTCCTGAGGCAAAGCGGATTTATAAATGTTTTCTCCATCCATAAAAGTCCCGAAAATCGGCAATTTTGTTTGAGCCAGAAAAGCATTCAAATCAATATAATTTACATTTACTCTGGTAATTGAACCCATTGTTGCCTGAACTACTTTTGGATTATAAATATCAACTGTTTCCTTAGTACACACTAACTGATTGATTCCAAACCAATCGCATAACCGCAATATTGTGCCTAAATTTCCCGGATCACGAATGGAATCAAGCCCAAGAATTAATCCTGATTCAATAATTTTTTTCTCCACTGGCATTTTAAAAACGGCCAGACAGGAGTTTGGAGTAGCTAATGCGCTAATTTTTTTCAGATCATTGTCATCAATAATCGTCTTTTTTAAATTTGAAACTTCGTCAAAATCATTTTGAGTTGAGTACAAATGCTCTAATTCAAAATTTGAATGAAGAAATTCTTGTATTACCTTTACCCCTTCGGCAAAAAATAATTTATTGCTATATCTATATTTTTTTTGCTGTAAACTCGTTATAAGTTTTATTTGGTTTTTACTAACCATAAAATAATGTACTTTTGAATTAAAATATTTATTACACTTGAAGAAGATTTCCACAAAAATAGCAGCATTTATTCTAATAGCAATATTTATTTGCGCCTGTAACGCTGTAAAAAGAGTTCCCCAAGGGAAATTACTTCTTACCAAAAATGAAATTAAGGTAAATGACAAGACTTCAAAAGAAGAAATCCTTTTCAACCAGCTTTACCAAAAACCGAATAGCACTTTTTTAGGGTATCGATTGCGTTTGAATTTATATAATTTGGCAAACCTAAATCCAGACTCCACCTATCAAGCCAAATTTACTAATAATCCAGGAAAATACGAACGGAAATCAAAATGGTTATCTTCAAAACAAGTGGACCGTCTTGGGAAGTCTTTTTGGTACCACGGAATCCATGATTTTTTAAAAAAGACTGGAGAACCTCCCGTAATTATTGACAAGACGAAAATTGATAAATCGATTTTGCGTTTGAAATATTACTATTTTAATACTGGTTTTTTTAATGTAAAAGCGAATTATACGATAGATACTTTGAGCGGTAAAAAAGCCAAAATAAAATACGCGATTATTACTCGTGAACCGTATTCATTGGACACCATAAAGACAACTATTAAAACTCCTGTTTTAGACTCTTTATATGAATCTATAAAATCTAACACTTTAATAAAATCTGGCAATCAATATAAAACAATAGATTTTGAAAATGAAAAAAATCGAATCACTACGCACTTTAGAAATAATGGTGTGTATTATTTTCAACCTAATTATGTAACTTTTGATATTGACACCATAAAAAAAGTAAATAAGGCAAATGTAAATTTAATTATCAATAATTATACGTATCAAGAGCAAGACTCGAGTAAAACAGAGCCTTTTAAAATGTATAAAATAAGTGATGTAAAAATTTACACGGATTATTCACCCACTAAGAAGTTAAATATAACGGACAGCACCACTTATAATAATTTTAATTTATACAGTCAGGAAAAGCTAAAATACAAACCGCGCGCCATTACTAATGCCATCTTTATCAATAAGGGAAATTTATTTGCCGACAACAAAACAGTTTTAACAACGCGGTATTTGAACAATCTTAAAATTTTTAATTACCCCTCCATTCAGTACGAAGTTGACACTAGAGACACTACGGCGCACTCATTAATTGCCAAAATATACCTGACACCGAGGAAAAAATATAGTTTTGGGACGACCTTAGATTTAACCCATTCTAACATTCAAGATGTTGGTATTGGATTGAGTGTTTCTGAAACGATTCGAAATGTTTTTAATGGTGCCGAAACTTTAGAAGTGGGCGCTCGAGGGAACATTGGTTCATCAAAAGATTTGGCAAACCCTAAAAATAATTTCTTCAATGTTTTAGAATACGGACTTGATTTAAAACTGAATATCCCAAGGATTTTCATGCCTTTTAGTACAGAGAAAATTATTCCTAAAAGTATGATTCCGTCAACGCTCGTCATTGCAGGATTTACAAAGCAGAGAAATATTGGTTTAGACAAGGAAAATTTTACCGGGGCTTTAACTTACAATTGGACACCTAAAAAAAACAACACAGCCCGTTTTGATTTATTCAACATACAATTTGTGCGAAATTTAAATCCACAAAATTATTTTAACGTTTACCAATCTTCTTATAAAGCATTAAATGAAATAGGACAAGCCTATAATACTACCAATTCTTATTTTGACAAAAATCGTGATTTAATTATTGAGGAAGGAACCGCTGGTTTTACCAATGACGTTTTAACAGGAACCGGAACTTTTACAAAACCAATAGAAAAAACAGATTTTGAAAGAGTGAGAAGTATTGAAGAGCGAAGAATTAGACTTAGCGAAAATGATCTTATTTTGGCGACCAGTTTTTCTTTTACAAAAACAACTAAAAAAGATCTGTTAGATAATAATTTTCATCTTTTTAGGACTAAAATTGAATCTGCAGGTACACTTTTATCAGTAGTAGAAAAAACTTTAAATCAACCTGTAAACTCAAATGGCAACCATGAATTATTCAATTTAGAATATTCAGAATATGTAAAAACAGAATTCGAATATATTAAACACTGGGATTTAACGAAAGAAAAAGTCTTTGCAGTCAGAACTTTTTTTGGTATTGCCATACCTTTTGGAAATTCAAACAACGTTCCTTTTTCACGAAGTTATTTTTCCGGCGGATCTAATGATAACAGAGCTTGGCAACCTTATGCTTTAGGACCGGGAAGCAGCGGTGCTATTGATGATTTCAACGAAGCAAATATGAAAATAGCCGTTAGTGGAGAATTTAGATTCAAAATTTTAGGCGGTTTAAAAGGAGCTCTTTTCGCTGATGCCGGAAACATATGGAATGTATTGGATAATGTGAAGGATGAAAAGTCAACTTTTACCAGTTTTAGTGATTTAAAAGATGCTGCACTAGGCACCGGCTTTGGAATAAGATATGATTTTAGTTTTTTTGTAATTCGTTTCGATTTAGGATTCAAGACTTATAATCCAGCGAATGAAAGTGGTAAAAAATGGTTTAACGAATACAATCTTGCCCACTCGGTTTTAAATTTTGGAATAAATTACCCGTTCTAATGCTAATTAATTCTTATTTTTGCAATCTAAAAACTAAAAATTAATAACTAAAAAAACACACAATGGCACATAATATAAAACCGGGCGTAGCTACGGGAGATCAAGTACAAGAAATTTTTAATTACGCAAAAGAGAAAGGATTTGCTCTTCCAGCTGTGAATGTTACGGGATCTAACACAATAAATGGCGTTCTTGAAACTGCTGCAAAACTTAATGCTCCGGTCATTATTCAATTTTCTAATGGGGGAGCTCAGTTCAATGCTGGAAAAGGACTTTCTAACGTTAATGAAAAAGCTGCAATCGCAGGTGGAATAGCTGGTGCTTTACACATTCATACTTTGGCGGAAGCTTACGGAGCAACCGTTATCCTTCATACCGACCATTGTGCAAAAAAATTATTGCCTTGGATTGATGGTTTATTGGATGCTTCAGAAAAACATTTTGCTGAAACAGGAAAACCATTATTCAGTTCTCATATGATCGATTTATCTGAAGAGCCAATCGAAGAGAATATTGAAATTTGCAAAGGATACTTAGCAAGAATGAGCAAAATGGGAATGACATTGGAAATCGAACTTGGAATTACAGGTGGTGAAGAAGATGGTGTTGACAACTCTGATGTTGACAGTTCAAAATTATATACACAACCGGAAGAAGTTGCTTACGCATACGAAGAACTTTCGAAAGTAAGCCCAAGATTTACAATAGCAGCCGCTTTTGGAAATGTTCACGGTGTTTACAAACCAGGAAATGTGAAATTGACACCAAAAATCTTAAAAAATTCTCAAGATTTCGTTCAAAACAAATTCAATACAGGACCTAATCCCGTAGATTTTGTTTTCCATGGTGGTTCCGGTTCTACATTGGAGGAAATCAGAGAAGGTATTAGCTACGGTGTAATAAAAATGAATATCGATACTGACTTGCAATTTGCATTTACTGAAGGTATTCGTGATTACATGATCAAAAATATTGACTATTTAAAAACTCAAATTGGAAACCCAGAAGGTTCTGATGCTCCAAACAAAAAACATTACGATCCAAGAAAATGGTTGCGTGAAAGCGAAATCACTTTCAATACAAGACTTGAACAAGCATTTGCTGACTTGAACAACGTGAATACACTTTAAGTTATAAATTTTGAGTTATGAGTTATGGATTATAGCTTATAACTCATAACTCATAACTTATAATTTATAATTACAAAAATATGGCTTGGTTTAAAAGAAAAGAAAAAGGGATTACAACTCCTACTGAAGACAAAATGGACATCCCAAAAGGTCTTTGGTACAAATCTCCTACTGGAAAAATTATTGATGCCGATGAATTGGCACGTAACTTATATGTAAGCCCTGAAGATGGTTTTCATGTCAGAATTGGAAGTGAAGCCTATTTTCAAATTTTATTTGACAATAATGAATTTGTTGAATTAGATAAAAACATGACTTCTAAAGACCCTTTGCATTTTGTGGATACAAAAAAATATGCAGACCGGTTAAAAGATGTCATGGAAAAAACCAAACTTAAGGACGCAGTACGTACAGGAGTTGGAAAATCAAAAGGTAAGGAATTGGTGATTTGCTGTATGGATTTTGCCTTCATTGGTGGTTCGATGGGAGCAGTAGTAGGTGAAAAAATCGCAAGAGGAATTGATCACGCTATCCAAAACAAACTGCCATTTGTTATGATTTCAAAATCAGGTGGAGCAAGGATGATGGAAGCGGCATACTCGTTAATGCAATTAGTAAAAACATCAGTAAAGCTGGCGCAACTTGCCGAAGCAAAATTACCTTACATTTCACTTTGTACTGACCCAACCACTGGTGGAACAACTGCTTCTTACGCCATGCTAGGAGATATTAACATTTCTGAACCAGGCGCATTAATCGGATTTGCAGGACCAAGAGTTGTGCGTGACACGACCGGTAAAGATTTACCTGAAGGTTTTCAGACTGCTGAGTTCCTATTGGAACATGGTTTCTTAGATTTTATAACGCCTAGAAAAGAATTGAAAGACAAGATTAACTTGTACATTGATTTAATTCAAAACAACGAAATAAGATAAATTCAAATCCCGAGATAATCGGGATTTTTTTTGTTTAAAAATAACAAACAAAAACAAAGCGGCTTTCAAATATTTTGAAAGCCGCTTCTATATTAGATCTATAATCAAAATTATTAAAACCTACATTCCCGTTCTGATCGCTTCAACAGGATCTAATTTTGAAGCGGCAATAGCAGGGAGGATTCCAGATATCAAGCCAATTAATGCAGCAAGGCCAGTTCCCAAGAGAATATTTCCCATGCCTAAAACGAATTCAAAATCCACCAATTTTGTTAAAACAACGGAAATTATCCAAACTAACAAAAGCCCAATTATTCCACCAATTACAGAAAGTATAATTGCTTCAAATAAAAACTGAAACAAGATGAACCTGTTTTTCGCACCCAATGATTTCTGGATTCCAATTAAATTAGTGCGTTCTTTTACAGATACAAACATAATATTGGCAATACCAAAACCTCCAACAAGTAGAGAAAAACCACTGATAATCCATCCCACAACGTTCATTTGTCCTAAAATACCATCAATAAAATCGGTGAAACCGGAAAACACATTAATAAAAAAATTGTCAATTTCCCCCGCTTTCAATCCTCTGTAGCTTCTTAATTTTTGCGATATTTCACCCTTGTAAGCTTCCATATCAACCCCTTTTTCAGGTTTTAAAATAATCACATTAGTTGATGACTTATTACTGTCCCCGTATAATTGACGAACAAAATTAACGGGAATAAAAACAGTGGTATCATTACTGTCTCCAAATAATCCTGCACCTTCTTTTTTCAAAATACCTATTACCGTAAAGCGTTTCCCGTACAAACGTACATTTTTTCCTATGGGTTCTAAATTTTCAAACAATGATTTAGCAATTTCATCTCCCAAGACAATTACAGTCGCACCAGAATTAGCTTCCGATTCGTTATAGAATCTCCCCTTCTCAAACTCCAGCCCTTGAATATCTATAAATTCGTGTGAAACCGGTACAACATTGACGTCACTTACCGTTTTAGAATCATATTTAATAGATTCTCTTTTGGTAAATATTTGATATCCCATTTGGGCCGTATTAGTCATAGTACCTTTCATATAGGTATATTCATCATACTCCACATTAGGAAACTGCTCCCTCTTCCATTGTGGAATATCCGAGGGTCCAAAAGAAAATTTCATTAAATAAATAGTGTTTTTATCTAAGCTGCTTAAATCCTTTGTAATTTTTCTATCTAAAGAATCTACGGCTGCAAGTACAGCTATTATAGAAAAAATACCTATGGTAACACCCAATAAAGAAAGCAAAGTCCTTAATTTATTGTTTGTTAAAGCATTCATCGCAAAACTGAAACTCTCTTTTAATAATCGAAAATAGACTAACATACAATCATTTTTGTGTTAAGGTAAAATTCAATAAATTTTATTCTAAATCCTAATCAAAACCTATCTTCCAGTTAGTATGATTATTTAAGATAATGTTACGAACGATGATAGAAATTTATAATCAAAAAAAAACTATTTTTGCATTTTATAATTATAACTACACAATGAGCACAACTAAAACTATTCAATCTGCATTAATTTCGGTATTTTCTAAAGAAGGGCTTGAACCTATTGTAAGAAAATTACACTCTCAAAATGTCATACTTTATTCTACAGGTGGGACTGAAGATTTTATAAAAAACCTTGGAATTCCTGTAATACCAGTTGAGGATGTAACTTCATACCCTTCCATTCTTGGTGGCAGAGTAAAAACATTACACCCAAAAGTTTTTGGAGGTATTTTAAATCGTCAAGACAACGAGAGTGATGTACAACAGATGGAAGAATTTAATATTCCGCAAATTGATTTGGTTATTGTTGATTTATATCCTTTTGAAAAAACAGTCGCTTCAGGAGCCAGTGAAGCTGATATTATTGAAAAAATTGATATTGGCGGAATTTCATTAATTCGCGCTGCCGCAAAAAATTTCAAGGATACCGTAATTGTGGCTTCAGTGGACCAATATGGTTTGCTTTTAGATTTGATTACGAATCAAAATGGAGCAACAACTCTTGAAGACAGAAAGTTGTTGGCAACAAAAGCTTTTCATGTTTCCTCTCATTATGACACTGCTATTTTCAATTACTTCAATACTGACGAAACAATATACAAACAAAGTATTGCTAATGGACAAGTACTGAGATACGGAGAAAACCCACATCAAAAAGGGTTTTTCTTTGGCGATTTTGACGCTATGTTCAAAAAACTTCACGGAAAAGAATTGTCGTATAACAATTTATTAGATGTAGATGCTGCCGTTAATTTGATTAATGAATTCAAAAATGACGGACCTACATTTGCCATATTAAAACACAACAATGCTTGCGGATTAGCTACAAGAGCAACAATAAGCGAGGCATACAACGTTGCTTTGGCTTGTGACCCCACTTCAGCATTTGGAGGAGTATTGATTTCAAACACAAAAATCGATGTTGAAACTGCTACAGAAATAAATAAATTATTTTGCGAAGTTGTTATCGCTCCTGAGTTTGATGCTGAGGCTATTGCCATTTTACAAGAAAAGAAAAACAGAATTATATTAGTTCAAAATGAAGTAGTATTACCACAAAAGCAAGTTCGTTCTTGCTTGAATGGAGTTTTAATTCAAGAAAGAAACAGTATTACAGACAATAAAGACGACTTAAGGACCGTTACTAATACAGCGCCTTCAGAACAAGAAGTTGAAGATTTAATTTTTGCTTCTAAAATTTGTAAAAACACAAAATCAAACACGATTGTTTTTGCAAAAAACGGTACACTTATAGCCTCTGGCACAGGACAAACATCAAGAGTTGATGCCTTATTACAAGCCATAGAAAAAGCAAATAATTTTCATTTTGACTTACACGGAGCCGTGATGGCAAGTGATGCTTTCTTTCCTTTCCCCGATTGTGTGGAAATTGCAAAAGAGGCAGGTATTACTGCAGTAATTCAGCCCGGTGGATCAATAAAAGACGAATTGAGCATCAATTATTGCAATGAAAATAAAGTTGCAATGGTATTTACTGGAACGCGTCATTTTAAACATTAATTTGTTTAACTTTGCCCGTCTCAAATTTATAACTTTTTAACCCCTAAAAAACTTATGGGATTTTTTGATTTCATGACCGAGGATATCGCAATAGATCTTGGTACCGCAAATACTTTAATCATACATAATGATAAAGTTGTAATTGACAGCCCTTCAATAGTTGCTCGTGATAGAATATCAGGCAAAATCATTGCTGTGGGTAAAGAAGCAAGCATGATGCAGGGTAAAACGCATGAAAATATTAAGACAATTAGACCTTTGAAAGATGGTGTAATTGCAGATTTCGATGCTTCTGAAAAAATGATAAGCTTGTTTATAAAAAGCATCCCAGCATTAAAGAAAAGGATGTTTACTCCCGCATTAAGAATGATTGTTTGTATTCCTTCCGGTATAACCGAAGTTGAAATGCGAGCGGTTAAAGAATCATGTGAAAGAGTTAACGGTAAAGAAGTTTATTTGATACATGAACCTATGGCAGCAGCAATAGGTATTGGAATTGACATCATGCAGCCAAAAGGAAACATGATTGTAGACATAGGTGGTGGAACTACTGAAATTGCTGTAATCGCATTAGGTGGAATTGTATGCGACAAATCAGTGAAAATTGCAGGTGATGTATTCACCAATGATATCGTTTATTATATGCGTACCCAACACAACCTTTATGTTGGAGAAACTACTGCTGAAAGAATAAAAATTCAAATCGGTGCCGCAACAGAAGATTTAGAAACTCCTCCTGAAGACATGTCAGTTCAAGGTAGAGATTTATTGACTGGTAAACCAAAACAAGTAGAAGTTTCGTATCGTGAAATTGCAAAAGCATTAGACAAATCAATTCAACGAATTGAAGATGCTGTAATGGAAACTTTATCTCAAACACCTCCAGAATTAGCAGCGGATATCTACAATACAGGGATTTATCTTGCTGGAGGAGGATCGATGTTGAGAGGTCTTGACAAAAGAATTTCGCAAAAAACAGATTTACCTGTTTACATTGCCGAAGATCCATTGAGAGCTGTAGTTAGAGGAACTGGTATGGCGCTTAAAAACATCACAAAATTCAAAAGTATTCTTATAAAATAACAAATTCCAATTTTTCAAATTCCAATGGTAATCAGATACTTTTGGAGTTTGGAATTTGATTTTTTTAAAAATTTTTAATTAAAAAAAATGCAGCAAATATTTAATTTTATTTTTAAAAACAGTAATCGTATACTGTTTTTGCTGCTTTTGGGTATTTCGTTAACTCTTACTATTCAATCCCATTCTTTCCACAGAAGTAAAATAATCAGTTCCGCTAATTTTTTAAGCGGAGGTGTTTATGAAAAAGTGAATAATCTCCACGAATACTTAAATTTAAAAACTCAAAATGATGCACTTGCTATTGAAAATGCAAAATTAAAAAGTCTTCTATTTAATAAAAAAGACACCACTGCAATAAAAAAATTAGACAGCTTAAAAGGAGTAAAACCATCCGATATCATAGTTTCAAAAGTGATTCATAATTCTTTCAATGTACATGAAAACTATTTAACTTTAAATTCAGGCGAAATCCAAGGTTTAAAACCAGACATGGGAGTAATCAATGACTTGGGAATTGTAGGTATCATTGATAACACATCACCAAACTACTCCACTGTGGTGAGTATTTTAAATATAAAATCTCAAATAAACGCAAAGATTAAAAAATCCAATCATTTCGGTTCTTTAATTTGGGATGGGAAAAATACAGGCTTCGTGCAATTGATTGATGTTCCAAGACTAGCTGCTGTTAGAAAAGGAGATACGATTGTAACCGGTGGACAATCGGTAATATTTCCTGAAAACATAAACATTGGAACTATTGATAAAATCTACACAGATAATCAAACTAATTATTATACATTGAATGTGAAACTTTTCAATGATATGACCAATTTAGGGCACGTTTATATCATTAAAAGCAAAGACCGCGAAGAACTTAATAATTTAGAAAAAAAAGAAAAAAATGAATAGCACTTTGTTAGTCAATATTTTTCGATTTGTTCTGTTATTAGCAGTTCAAATTGTTATTTTCAATAACATGAATTTTTTGGGCTACATAAGTCCTTTTCCATATATACTTTTTATAATATTATATCCTGTAAATGGCAATAAATCAGGATTATTAATTGCCAGTTTCCTTCTTGGACTTATCATGGATATGTTTTCTAATTCAGGAGGTATCCACACGACGGCTTGCTTAGTCCTCGCGTATTTTAGACCTTTTATATTCAAATTTTCATTCGGTTTGAGTTATGAATATCAAACTATCAAATTAAATGATGTTTTAACTCCAGAACGATTTTCTTTTATATTGCTTTCCGTTGTTATTCACCATTTCACGTTGTTTATCTTCGAAGCTTTTCAGTTTAGCTTCCTTTTAGACATTTTACTTCGAGCTCTATTAAGCTCAGTGTTTACTATACTAATTTGCATAATAATAATATATCTTATTAAGCCAAACAGAAGATGAGAAAAGTATTGCTGCCTTCTTTAATCATTGTTGCAGCGTCATTGCTAGTGATACGGATATTCTTTTTGCAATTTGTTGATGATTCATTCAAACTAAAATCAGATAATAATGCCATTAAAATAAAATATGATTATCCGGAGCGAGGTTATATTTATGATAGAAATGGGAAATTATTAGTTGCCAATCAAGCTTCTTATGACATCATGGTGATTCCAAGAGATGTAAAAGACATTGACACTACCGAGTTTTGTCAATTATTGGATATCACCAAGGAGGATTTCCTAAAAAGAATGGCTAAAGCCAAAATATACAGTCCGCGATTACCTTCTGTTTTTTTACCTCAATTAAACAAAAGTGAATTTGCGGCTTTTCAAGAAAAAATTCGAAAATTCGAAGGCTTTTACTTTCAAAAACGTTCTTTACGAGACTACGAGGTAGATTACGGCGCCAATGTTTTTGGATTTATTACTCAAGTAAACGAAAAATTAGTTGCGAAAAATCCCTATTATAACAGTGGCGATTTAATTGGAAGGCAAGGAGTTGAAGAAAGTTACGAAGATATTTTACGAGGGATAAAAGGGGTAAAATATTTTCAAAAAGACAAATACAATAAAGAAATTGGCTCTTACAAAAATGGCAAATACGATACAATTGCTGTTCAGGGCGAAGATATAAATCTTACTATTGATGCTGAACTTCAAAAGTATGGTGAACAATTAATGATCAATAAAAGGGGAGGCATCGTTGCCATTGAACCTAAAACTGGGGAAATCCTGGCATTGGTCACTGCGCCATCTTATGACCCTTCCATTTTAGTGGGTAGAAAAAGATCTAAAAACTATACGCTTTTATATCATGACTCTATCGCTAAACCACTATACGACAGAGGTCTTTTAGCGGAATATCCTCCAGGATCTCCATTTAAAATCCTTACAGGTCTGGTTGCGCTGCAAGAAGGAGCAGTAAATGAACAGACTACTTTTATGTGCCGCCATGGTTTTAGTTATGCAAGAGGACGATTCATGAAATGCCATGGTTTTGGTCCACATCAATTGCATAATGGAATTTACAATTCCTGTAATACCTATTTCGCTAGCGCTTATATGCTAACGATAAATAAATATGCCAAACCAGCTTATGCTGTCGATGTATGGAGTAATCACGTAAAAAGCTTTGGATTAGGCCAATTTATGGGATATGATTTGCCAACAGGAAAAAAAGGAAACATTCCTGATTCAAAAACATATAAAAAAATCTATCCTAACGGAGGTTGGAGAAGCACAACAATTGTATCTAACGCCATTGGTCAAGGAGAAGTTTTAATGACACCCATTCAGCTTGCGAACATGATGGCAACAGTTGCTAATGAAGGTTATTATTACACGCCTCATATCATCAAGAAAATTCAAGGAAAAAGTATAGATAAAAAATTCACCACAAAACATGTAACTACTATAGATCGAAGATATTTCAAACCTATGATAAGTGGTCTATTTGATGTTTATAATCTGGGAACAGCTAGTTCATTGCGTGTGGAAGGAATTGATATTTGCGGTAAAACCGGTACAGCAGAGAATTTTGCTAGAATAGGCGGTAAAAGAATACAACTAAAAGATCACTCTATTTTTGTTGCTTTTGCACCAAAAGACAACCCGAAAATCGCAATAGCAATCTTAGTCGAAAACGGTGGATTTGGTGCAACAATTGCAGGTCCGATAGCCAGTTTGATGATTGAAAAATATTTAAGAACAAAAATCACGAGAACTGATTTGGAGACGCGAATATTAGCAACAAGTTTACAAGATCAATATGCCATATTAGGCGGAATTAAAGAATCTAGCGCGATTGAAACTACGCCTAAAGATTCTGTATTAAATAAAAAAACCACCGTAGTTCCAACTGTTAAAGCTACTACTCCAATAGTTAAAATAGATACTACAAATCAAAATTAATAAGCCATATTTTTTCAAATGAAAAACCAAAGCATAAAAAATAATCTCGACTGGATATGTATTATTATATATGTCTCACTTGTAATTATGGGATGGCTAAATATTTATTCTTCTTCGTTATCATCGATGGAAGGAACATCTGATAAGCAGCTTATTTTTATAATACTTACGATTCCATTAATTTTTATCTTACTGAATGTAGATGGTAAATTCTATGAAAAATACGCGAGTATAATTTTTGGATTCGCACTGCTTTTATTAGCAGGTCTATTTGTTTTTGGAAAAACAATAGCAGGACAACGTTGCTGGTATGCTATTGGTGGATTTACTTTACAGCCCTCTGAATTTGCTAAAGCCGCCACCGCATTGGCATTAGCCAAATATTTAAGTGATCCACAAATTAACTTAAAAGAAGTCAATAGACAAGTTCAAGCGTTAGCTATTGTTTTGCTACCGGTTATGTTAATCTTACCTCAACCGGATCCCGGGAGTGCTTTAATCTATAGCATCTTTATTATTGTTCTATATCGCGAAGGACTTCCTTCCTGGTATGTTTGGACTGGATTTGTAACCATTCTTTTATTTGTAATGACATTGATATTACAACCGCAATATGTAATCTTGATTGCTTTATTAGTCATACTATTAATTCATTTCAAATCTCGATTAGGCAACAGAAACATTGTATTAAGCAGCATACTATTTGCATTAATTTCAGGCTTTGTTCTGTCAGTAAATTATGTTTTTACCAATGTTTTTAAACAACATCATCGCGATCGTTTTAATATTTTATTAGGTAAGACTGTCGACTTAAAAGGAATAGGATACAACACAAACCAATCTGAAATAGCAATTGGTTCAGGTGGCTGGTTTGGAAAAGGATTTCTTGAGGGCACACAAACTAAAGGAGGATTTGTACCGGAACAACATACCGATTATATATTCACGACAGTAGGAGAAGAATGGGGATTTGTGGGTTCGCTAGTCGTTATTGGACTGTTTGTCGGGTTATTTCTAAGAATAATTTATCTCGCCGAAAGACAAAAAACTAAATTCAGCAGAGTTTACGGTTATTGTGTAGCGGGAATTTTATTCATCCATTTCTTTGTGAATATTGCTATGGTAGTAGGCATATTCCCCACGATTGGTGTTCCACTTCCGTTCTTTTCTTATGGTGGTTCTGGGCTTTGGGGATTCACTATTTTATTGTTTATCTTTATTAAAATGGATGCCAATAAAGTGAATGAATGGTAAAGAAAAATTTGCAATAAATAAAACCTGATTAAACTTTAATTAAAAACTCCAGGATTTATAATCATGACTGCTTTCTAATTTAGCTTCGATTTTATCATCTAGTTTAGGAAAAAAGTCTATCCCTGTCATCTTTTCGATACTGTCAACAGAAATGACAAAATCATATAATGGCTTGTCGCTTGGCTCATTCGGCACTAGGAAGGCAATCATTTTCATTTTATTTCCCGAATTACTGAATAAAACCTTGTAAAAATATTTAGGAACTGAAACGTTTTCCTTTCCGATAGTTTCTAATGAATTTTGTAAAACCCCACCGGTAACTACATAAATTCCATCATATTTTACAGACCAATACCGAACTTTCTGTTCCAATCTATTCCAAACTCCATCATTAAAATCATGGATCTGTGGAGATATATTTGAAGTGAAAAAAGTATCGTTATATGCCTCTAAATCAAAATCCATATCCCCAGCCGGACATAAATGGCCTTTGTCGTACCCTGAATTTTTATAATTCCTCCAATCAGCTGAGCCCGTTGTAACTTTGGGATCTTCCACAAAAAAGGGTCTTTGAAAATGATTATTTCTTATATACGACTTCTTTAATTCATAAGCAACCCACTCTGCTTGTTCAAATTTCTCATTATAAGAGAGCGTATAATAAGTATGTTTAATAATTTGATTGGTAGTCGAAGAAGGCAAAAAATCAATAATTTTATTCGGATTCGATGGACTATTGTCTAATTCATTAGTCAAGGAAGTGCCATCAAACACGGAACTTTCCACTACTTGATTTCGGTTGCAAGAGAAAAAAATACCGACTAGAAGTAATGCAATTGAATATATGTGTAGATATTTATTTTTCATTTCTATTTATAAAAAATTATAATTAAACGCAACTAAAAACTAATGCACTAGATTGTGAAATCAATTCTTCAATAGACTTCCAAAAATAATTTGGTGCCTAATAATGAAAAATCGACAACTCGAATAAATACAAATGGTCTATTACTAAAAACGCTCCAGAAAACTAGTTTCTTGGAGCGCAATTTAATTAATATTAAAAAAATAAGCATACTATAGCAAATTATGATTTAGCTAGTTTGCCTTTTTTTAATTTATTAGCAGTAGGAATAGCTTTTTTTACAATAGTTTTTGATTGCAAATCATCTAAAACATTTAGTGCTTCTTCCACATAAATATCTTTAGACAACGCTTCATGCCATCTGTCGCGTTTCTCTTTTAAAACTACGTCTTTATCAAACTCCGCTACTTCATAAGGCAATGAAGTGAACTTAAGCGTGTTTTTATAGTCGTAAAGTGGTTTATACTTTTTAGCTTTTTCTTCAATTGCATTTTGAGCCGTTTTAAATTTTTCAATATTTAAACTATAAGTATTGTCCTCACTTCTACTGTCTATCCATTTTGCATTTTCTTCAATCAATTGAAATTGGGAACTTTTTGCAATTCTGTTCTTACTATTAGCAATAGCCTGATTAAAATTAGCCGTTTTGTTCCAAACGGTATAAGCTGCTGGGTCAATTTTATCCCAAGGCATCGCATTATCTACATCGCGTTCACCCATTTTTAAATAAGCATATCTATCCGGCATAACAATATCGCTACTAACACCTTCAAGTTGAGTTGACCCCCCATTTATTCTATAGAATTTTTGAGTTGTTGTTTTGATGGCACCTAAATCTCCAACGGAACTACTACGAACAAATGTGTTTAAATCAAATACATTTTGTACCGTTCCTTTCCCGTAGGTTTGTTTACTTCCAATTATAATTCCTCTTTTATAATCCTGTATTGCAGCTGCCAAAATCTCAGAAGCTGAAGCAGAAAAACTGTTAACCATGATTACCAAAGGACCGTCCCATTCAATTTTACTATCTCTGTCAAACAACACTTCTTTCTTTTTTCCAGCAGATTTGATTTGGACAATTGGTCCTTGCTCAATAAATAATCCTGCAATATCTACTACGGTTGATAAAGAACCACCACCATCATCACGAACATCTAATACAATACCGTTTACACCCGCCGCTTTCAAACGTTCTACTTCTTTAGCAATATCTTTTCCGGCATCTCTACCATCTTTATTTTCAAAATCAATGTAGAATTTCGGTAAGTATATAACGCCGTATTTCAATCCGTTTTTATTAACAACACTTGATTTGGCATAGGTTTCTTCAATTTCTACAATATCTCTTATTATAGAAATAACTTTAATCGTTCCGTCCACTTTTTTTACTGTAAGACGCACTTCAGTTCCTTTAGGTCCTTTAATTTTCTTAACAACATCATCAAGACGCATCCCAACCACATCTACAGGCTCTTCATTTCCTTGAGCAACTTTCATTACTAAATCTCCTGCCTCGAGTTTTTTTCCTCTCCAAGCCGGTCCTCCTGAAATAAGTTCTGAAATTTCAGTAAAATCATTTTTCTTTTGAAGACGCGCTCCAATTCCTTCTAATTTTCCACTGATACTTACATCAAAACGTTCCTTTTCTTCAGGAGCGAAGTAATTAGTATGAGGATCAAAACGGGCTGTAATTGAATTAATATAAACAGAAAACCAATCGTTTCTATCTAAATCTTTAATAAAACCAAAATATTCATCCAATGATTTTATCGCATTTTCTCTAGTTTCTTTCTCTAATTGTTCGAAAGTTTTTGGTTTGCCATTATCTGACGTTGTTGCACTTTTATCTTTTTCAGAATTAATTATATCAACTTTAAATTTCTCTCCTTGCTTATCAACATTCAAAGAATCTTTAGTTTCTGCAATCCCATTCTTTTTATTCTCTTGTATTTTTAAACGTTCAGTCAGTGAAGAAAGAGCAGATAGTTTAATTTGCTTACGCCATTTATCTGCAAGTTCTTTGCTATCCTTTGCATACGGAGCTTTTTCATAATCCGTATTAAAATTCTCGTCAACTTTAAAGTCAAACGGCTGGCTTAAAACACTTTTATAGATTTTTTTGCTCTCCTCCATTCTTTTCATCAAACGATCATAAGTAAGATTGAAAAAAGTCAAATCTTTATTTAGCAATTCATCGTCTAATTCCGTTTGATATTTGGAAAACTCATCAATATCAGACTGCAAGAAAAATCGTTTAGACGGGTCTAAAGCTTGAATGTAATCTTTATAAATACCTTTAGAAAAAGTATCATCTATGGCAGCAGGATTATAATGTCCTTTTTGAATTACAAAAGTTAATAACTCCAAAAGCAATTTATCTTTATCGGGGTCTGTATCTTTTGTTGCATTAATTTTGAACGCAAATAGCGATATCGAAAGACACGCAACAACAAGAAGTATTTTATAATTTCTTTTCATATAGTCAATAATAGTATTCATCAATTTTTAGTCTAAATTACGGTAAAAACTATGCCAACGTTAACAAGGGCTGCATAATTTTTTGTTAAAGATATAAAATTGTTTTTTTTATTTTAAGTTTACTAAATCAAGTTGTTAAATTTTATATTCTTTGTTTAC
The DNA here is from genome assembly GCF_017875765.1 of Flavobacterium sp. CG_23.5. Taxonomy (NCBI): domain Bacteria; kingdom Pseudomonadati; phylum Bacteroidota; class Flavobacteriia; order Flavobacteriales; family Flavobacteriaceae; genus Flavobacterium; species Flavobacterium sp. CG_23.5. Next base: position 1,934,746 of record NZ_JAGGNA010000001.1, read on the forward strand.
ATATTTTGGTTTTGTGTAACTACATTTGCTTTCAAAACGATAAACCCCAATTTTTTTTAAAATAAAATGACAAAAACGGCCAAACCTTTAATCTTGATTACAAATGACGACGGCGTTTCGGCTCCGGGACTAAGAGCATTAATTGACGTTATGTCAGAACTTGGCACTGTAGTAATTGTCGCTCCAGACAAACCACAAAGCGCTACAGGTCATTCCATCACTATAAACGACACCTTATATTTAAATAAAATTTCAAAAGATGGCGATATCATAACCGAATACAGTTGTTCAGGAACTCCTGTAGATTGCGTGAAATTAGCTGTAAATGAAATTCTGCATAGAAAACCTGATTTGTGCGTTTCCGGTGTGAATCATGGATCTAATTCTTCAATTAACGTAATTTACTCCGGAACGATGAGTGCGGCTGTAGAAGCTGGTATTGAGGGAATTCCGGCTATAGGTTTTTCGCTTTTGGATTATGACTGGAATGCTAATTTTGAAAACATAAAGCCTTTTATTCGAAAAATAGCTACGCAAGTTCTTGAAAATAGCCTGTCAGACGGTGTCATATTGAATGTGAATTTTCCAAAATTAGAAACAAAAGACATTAAAGGAATTAAAATATGCCGTCAAGCTAAAGCAATTTATGTGGAGAAATTCGACAAACGAAAAACACCTCAAGGTCGAGATTATTACTGGCTTGCAGGTGAACTTGTTAATCAGGACCATGGCGAAGATACAGATGAATGGGCTTTGAAAAACGGCTATGTTTCGGTAGTTCCTGTTCAGTTTGATTTGACCGCACACCATAGCATGCAACAACTTAACACCTGGAAATGGAATGAATAAAATAGATTTATTTACCGGATTCATTATTGGAATTTTAGCTTCATTGCTGGGCAGTTTTATTTTCATCACTTTTTTTACTGATTACACCTTTCTAGCGGGTATTCAGATTATGAAATTTGAGGGGAAACTGGGGAAACTAATCACGCTCGGATCTGTACTTGATTTGGTCGCTTTTGCCGTTTTACTAAAATTAAATAAAGAGATGATGGCACGCGGAGTCATTTTAGCAGTCATTATCCTGACGCTTCTCTCTCTGTTGATTTAAGAAATACAATTATTTATACCTTTGTTCCCTAAAAAACCATCGATAAAAGAGTTTTACATTTATTACAATTAATTTAAAAACTCCAAAACATAAAATATGAAATATTACATCATAGCAGGAGAAGCTTCGGGCGATTTACATGGTTCGAATTTGATGAAAGCACTTTATAAAGAAGATCCTACTGCTGATATTCGGTTTTGGGGTGGTGATTTAATGCAAAATGTTGGAGGGACTTTGGTAAAACATTACCGAGAATTGGCTTTTATGGGCTTTGTTGAAGTGATTTTCAATTTAAAAACCATTTTGAATAATATCAAAATATGTAAAAAAGACATCACCAGCTTTCAACCCGATGTAGTAATTTTTATAGATTATCCCGGTTTTAATTTGCGTATCGCAAAATGGACCAAAGAATGTGGGTTCAAAAACCATTATTATATTTCGCCGCAAATTTGGGCATGGAAAGAAAACCGAATTACCGAAATCAAACGAGACATTGATAAAATGTACGTGATTTTACCTTTCGAAAAAAGCTTTTATGAAGACAAACATAATTTCCCAGTTGAATTTGTAGGCCATCCTTTGATTGACGCAATCCATAACCAGAAACCAATTGACGCTGCCGTTTTTAGAACAGAAAATCAATTAAACGAAAAACCAATAATTGCTATTTTACCTGGCAGCCGAAAACAAGAAATCACTAAAATGTTATCGGTGATGTTGAGCGTTGTAAATGATTTTCCGGACTATCAGTTTGTAATTGCTGGTGCACCAAGTCAGGAACATTCGTTTTATAAAAGTTTTATTTCTAATGAAAATATAAAATTCATATCGAATAAAACCTATGATTTATTGCGAAATGCAACTGCTGCATTAGTTACTTCAGGAACTGCAACATTGGAAACGGCACTTTTCAAAGTTCCGGAGGTTGTGTGTTATAAAGGCAGCTGGGCTTCGTACCAAATTGCAAAACGTATCGTCACTCTTAAATTCATTTCGTTAGTCAATTTGATCATGGATAAAGAAGTGGTTACTGAATTAATCCAAGAAGACTGTTCCACGAAACGCATTCGAGAAGAATTAAAAAAAATACTGGAATCAAAACATCGAAGTACTATTTTACAAGAATATGAGTTATTAGAAGAGAAACTAGGTGGAATTGGTGCGAGTGAAAAAACAGCAAAATTGATTGTTGCTGATTTACAGTGATTTCGGTTGTTTCATCGTTATTTATATTTAAAAAATTTGAATCTTTTGAAACACATACTAAATACTTTTTTACTAATTGTACTTTTTACGGCTTGTAAACCAACCTCCATGGTAATTACTTCGAAGAAAGAAAATCTTACTAAATCCGAGAAGAGAAAAAACATCCGTTTGATTGAACAAATAGTCGATACAGCAACTGAAAATATTGGAGTAAAATACAAATACGGCGGCACCACCAAATCCGGCTTTGATTGCTCGGGACTCACTTACACTATCTTTAATTCCTACAATATACCGCTTCCGCACTCCTCGTATGAGCAATCAAAAGTGGGAGTAATTGTAAATCGAGATCCTGAACATGCTAAAAAAGGGGATTTGATATTTTTTAAAACTAACGGCAAATCACAAATCAATCATGTAGGAATGGTTATTGAAGTTACGGATGATGAAATAAAATTCATCCATTCTTCTACCTCAAAAGGAGTTATAATTTCCTCCACAAAAGAGCCTTACTATCAAAGAACATTTGTACAGTTGAATAGAATTTTATAAATAATCACGGCTACTGGCATCTTAAATTAAATTCCGATACGCTTTTTTAAATACAAAGTTATTTCTTACTAAAAATTATTGTACTTTAGAGACATGAAAGTGCTACAATTTCCTTTAGCGAGAATAACATTCGGTTTTGTTCTAGGCATAATTGCTGCTTTTTATTTAAAACCAAATCCACAAATAGTATTTTTTTTACTGCTGATTTCTCTTTTTGGATTAGGAATAAGTTACTTCTTGGCAAAGAAAAATTTCAGCTCCCACTTATTTTTCGGAATAATTACCTATTTTCTTTCGTTTTTTATCGGTGTAACAACTCAAATTATTCACACCGATTATTTCCGAAAGGATAATTATTCCCATTTTAAAACCATTTTTGAAAAGCCTCATTTAATCGATGTCACGCTAAGAGAAAAATTGAAAAGCTCCACTTTTAATGATCGTTACATCGCTATTGTAAACCACATCGACCAATCCGAAAGTTCCGGCAGAATAATTGTAAACATCCGAAAAGACAGTTTAAGTCATGTCTTTGAAATAGGGAACATTTTACAAATAAAAACTGTATTAAATGAAAACAGTCCGCCAAATAACCCGAATCAATTTGATTACAGCAAATACCTCGAAAACAAGCAAATCTATGCTCAAATCTATGCGGACATTGATGAAATCAACATAAGTGCTACTATTGAAAAAAACATTTGGTATTATACTTCCAAATTAAGATCTACAATAATCCAAAACCTAGAAAAAAGCAACTTTCATAAAACAGAATTAAATGTTGCTATCGCTTTAATTCTGGGACAACAACAAGATATTTCTCCAGAAATTATCAGGGATTATCAATATGCCGGTGCCGTTCATATATTGTCGGTTTCCGGATTGCATATTGGATTTATATTACTTTTTGTAACATTTATTCTAAAACCTTTACCGAATACAAAACGAGGTTCGTTTATCAAGTTGTTAATCATTCTCGCCTCCTTATCATTATTTGGAATAATCGCAGGTTTAGCGCCATCCGTTCTGCGGTCTGTTACCATGTTTTCGTTTGTTGCCATTGGAAATCATCTGCGAAAAAGTGTCAACATTTATCATACGTTACTCGTTTCCATTTTTATTATTTTACTTTTCGAACCTTCTTTTCTATTTGATGTTGGTTTTCAGTTAAGCTACATCGCTTTGTTTTTCATAATTTGGCTACAGCCTCTTTTATCTTCGCTTTGGCTGCCAAAAAACAAAGTTTTAAAATACATTTGGGATATTCTCACAGTTTCCTTCGCGGCTCAAATAGGCACCTTGCCTTTAAGTATTTATTACTTTCATCAATTCCCGGGTCTATTCTTTATTACTAATCTAGTCATCATACCGCTACTTAGTTTTATAATGGTGTTGGGAGTGCTGGTTATGGTTTTGGCTGCTTTTGGTTATGTACCATTTTTTCTTGCCAAACTTTTAGAATGGAGTATCTATTATATGGATAAGATAATTAATTCGATTGCCTCGCTAGAGCAATTTATAATTCAAAATATTTCATTTAATTACTACCTTTTAATTTGTAGTTACCTTTTGATTGTTACCGTTATCATTTGGTTGAAAAAACCAAATTTCAATAAATTAATTATCGTTATATTTTCGATTATCATTTTACAAATAGCTCATATAAAAAATCATTATAATATTCAAAACCAAAAAGAATTGGTGGTGTTTAACATAAAAAAGAATACACTTATTACAGAGCGAAATGGTAATCATGTTACTTTATATGCCAATGATAGTATTTTAAAAATAGCTCGAAAAAACACAGTTCTCAATTCCTATTTAGTGGGCAATTTTAGTGTTTTGGAAACAAAAAAAAGAATTCAAAACACAGTCTTTTTCAATGGAAAAAAAATTCTAATAGTGGATAGTTCGGGTATTTATCCAATAAATAGTAAGCCGGACATTTTGTTGCTAACTCAGTCTCCAAAAATAAATTTAGAACGACTGTTTCAGTCCGTACAACCCAAAATAGTAGTAGCTGATGCGTCTAACTATAAAACGATACAAAAATATTGGAAAGCAACTTGTAACAAACAAAAAATCCCTTTTCACGCGACTGGTGAAAAGGGATTTTATAAAGTGGACTAAAAGATTATTTCTTTTTAAGAATTCCATTGGCAACTTCAAGCCAAGCGACAGGGCCACCAGCTACATAACCTGTAGTCCCTAATCCTTCAAAGTTGACTTTCCCGTCTTTATTAGTACCATTGGCAAAACAAATTGTTGGAAAACCTTGTATGCTAAACGCTTGTTGCAATTCATTGTTCTGAAGCTTAATTTCTGGAGTTTGAGGCGTTCTTCTTGGATAATCTAGTTCTACCAGAATCACATTTTCATTTGCCCATTTTGCAAATTCGGGCGTTTTCAACACTTCCTTTTGCAATCTAATGCACCATCCACACCAATCACTACCAGTAAAAAAAAGCAATAAAGGTTTTTTCTGTTTATTTCCAATAGCAATAGCTTCTTTAACATTGGTATGCCAATTTAATTCTTGAGATTGCATGGCAGCAGATCCAAAAACCAACATCATAAGTACTAGTATCTTTTTCATATATTTTAATTTTAATTTTATCAATCAAAAACAATACCTAAAATTAGTGAATTATTTTACACCTTGCATTAATTTTTTTACCAAAGGTGAAATAACTATCAAAAGCACTCCCGCAATCAAGGCATATATGGCTAATTGCTTGTATCCATCGGCATAGACGATCAACTTTTCAAGGTTCGTTGCATTTTCAGAAGCTCCTGCAATATTAGCTCCTAATAATCCTGCAAAATATTGTCCATAAGCACTCGCCAGAAACCACATTCCCATCATTACGGCTTGCACTTTTTGGGGCGATAATTTAGTCATCGCAGACATTCCTATTGGAGACAAACATAACTCTCCAAACGTAATGATGAACCATCCAAAAGTAAATAAGTCTAAAGAAGTAACTCCATTTGCATCAGCGAAAAATTTAGTGTAATAAAACACGTAAAATCCACCCGCAAGAAATAGAAATCCTAAGCCAAACTTAACAACTGTATTGGGTTCAATTTTTCGTTTACTCATCCATAACCAAACTAATCCAACTAAAGCAGCAAAAGCAATTACAAAAAACGAATTAGCGCTATTGTTTACCCCATTTGGATCTAATGGAACTCCAAGAACTGTTTTACTCAAATTACTTTCTGCAAAAAGACTTAATGAACCTCCGCTCTGTTCGAAAAATGCCCAAAAAACAATTGAAAATAATATAAAAACTAACGCAGCCACTAGTTTTTTATTCTCCGAAGAAGAGAAATTTCTCATTTCAAAAAGTAAATATAGCAAAGAACATGGACCAATAATGTACATGAACATATCCGTATATCCAGAATTGGAAACCAATAAAATTATAACAGGAATCACGGCAAGTGAACCCACATAGGTTAAGGATTCATAAACTTTCCTTTTAGAGGTTTCCATACCCAGTAAAGGTGATATTCCTATATCTCCTAAGCTTTTTTGAGTTTGGACAAAAGTCAATAAACTTATGACCATTACAATCGCAGCAAAACCAAAAGCAACATTCCATCTTAAATGTTCCGGTACTATACTTGTCAGCATGGAACCATTGGCAACCGCTATACATAAATATCCTCCAATAAGAGCACCAAGATTTACACCCATATAGAAAAAAGAAAAACCTGCATCCCTCCTGTTATCGTCATCTCTATACAAACGACCGACCATAGTAGAAATATTTGGCTTAAAAAACCCTGTTCCGATAATAGTAAAACTTATTCCAATAAAGAAGAACTGACTGGGATCAATAGACAAAATAACACTTCCAGCAATCATCAGTATCCCACCCCAAAACAACGATTTTCTAAACCCCAGAATTTTATCAGCAAACATCCCTCCGATGAAAGTAAATGCATAAACAAATGCTTGTGTTGCTCCATACTGCAAATTAGCATTAACAGCATTCATTTTTAATTGGTTTACCATAAAAATAACCAGCATTCCACGCATTCCGTAAAAGCTGAAACGTTCCCACATTTCACTAAAAAACAAATACCATAATTGTTTAGGATACTTGCCTTTGAAATTTTGTATTTCTTCTATCGTTAAATTTTGCGCCATAGCTGTAGTATTTAAAAAAACAAACCTACAAGAATTCTTGTAGGTTTGAAAGATATTAAATTAATTTTTTTACTAATTATCTAACGCCATGCATCATTTTTTTCAAAACTGGTGTTAAGGCAAATAATATTACTGCTGCAAGTCCTGTAAGAACCACAAACACCATAAAAAATTCGAAAAGATTATGAATTTCAAATCCTGCAAAAACAGGATTGGAGGCATCTATTTGATTGGTAGTTAAAATTTGCAATTGCTCCGCTGTTGGAGTAACTGTTTTATCTAAAATAGGTTGTAATTCAATTCCTAACTCTTTTGCTTTAATAAATTTATCTCCAGTTGCCGGAATAATTGAACCTAAAGTTCCTGCTAACGCATATCCGGCTGCATTTGATAAAAAGAAAACTCCGAATAATAAAGAAGCAAAACGTTTTGGAGATAATTTCCCTACCAATGATAATCCAATTGGTGACAAACATAATTCAGCAAAAGTCTGAATCAAGTACATTAAAATTAACCATTTGATACCTAAAAGTCCACTATTTCCTAAATCTTTCACATTGTAAGCCAAGATAAAATAACTCAAAGCGATTAACCCTAAACCAATCGCTTGTTTTACAGGCGAAATTGGTTCTTTTCCAGAAGCTCTCAATTTATCCCAAAGAATACTAAATGGAAGTGCAAAAGAGAATACAAAAAGACCGTTAAAAATCTGAACCATCGACGGTGGCATATTCCATCCAAAGAAATTTCTGTCGGTTTGGTTATCCGCAATAAAAGTCAATGAAGATCCCGCTTGTTCAAAAGCTGCCCAAAAGAAAATAATAAAAAAGGCAACAATATAGATAACCAAAATTCTATCTCTTTCAATTTTAGTCAAAGAACTATCCGAAATAATTAATCCTGCCAACGTTAAACCACTTGCATAGATAATTGGGTAAATTACAGTTTTAATGAAATTTTCACCTCCCAATAAATATCGGAAAGCAAAAAACAAAACAACGAATGCAATTACTGCCATTACTAAAGATTTTGTAGAAAACACCGCTTTTTGCGCTTCTCCTTCTTCAAAATCGGATGCTTCATTTTTAGATGGCAATCCTCCTAAAGGTCTTCCTTCTGGCGTTACCACATATTTATTTTTCAAGAAATAAAACACTAATGTTCCTATTAACATGGCAACTGAAGCGGCAAGAAATCCCCATTTAAAAGCATGAATATCTCTAATTCCGTTTGCATCTTTTACATCTCCAATCAATGGGCAAATTAATTGTCCAAGAAAAGCACCTAAATTGATACCCATGTAGAAAATTGTAAAAGCAGTATCCAACTTACTTTTTTCTTGTTTTGGATACAAACTACCCACCATGCTCGAAATATTTGGTTTAAAAAAACCATTCCCAAAAATGATAATCCCTAAAGCTGACCACATTAAAGTAGTGGCAAGACTTAAGTTTGTGCCAAAAATACTAGCACTGGTAAACAATAACAATTGTCCAACAGCCATCATTAAACCTCCAAGTAAAATACAATTTCTGTTTCCAAAAAAACGATCGGCAATAAATCCTCCCAACATGGGTGTCAAATAACAAAGTCCTAAGAAACCTCCATAAATAATAGAAGCGTCAGCCTCTTTCATCATTAATGAATTGATAAGGAACAGGGTTAAAATGGCCCGCATTCCGTAGAAATTGAAGCGTTCCCACATTTCTGTTCCAAATAATACCCAAAGTCCTTTTGGATGTGCTGTTTTTACTTGTGTCTCTACCATATTATCGTTTTTTGTTTTTAAATTGGTTATGATTTGATTTTGAATTACAAATTCTCTTTGATGAAATTAGTCATTTTTGTGTATAATTGGACTCTTGTTTTACCGCCATAAATTCCGTGGTTTTTATCAGGATAGATTTGAGAATCAAATTGCTTATTTGCTTGAATCAAAGCTTCCATCATTTGCATGGAATTTTGAACATGAACGTTGTCATCTCCAGAACCGTGTATCAATAGAAACTTACCTTTAAGTTTTTCTACATGATTTATAGGAGAATTTTCATCATAACCACTAGCATTTTCTTGTGGTGTCTGCATGTATCTTTCCGTATAAATACTGTCATAAAATCTCCAATTCGTTACCGGAGCAACCGCAATAGCCATTTTGAAAACATCATTCCCTTTCATTATACAGTTCGAAGCCATAAATCCTCCATAACTCCAACCCCAAATTCCAATTCTTGATTTATCAACAAATGAATAATTACCTATCACCTTAGCAGCAGCAATTTGATCTTCGACCTCGTATTTGCCTAATTCTTTTTGAGTGCATTTTTTAAAATCGGCACCTTTAAAACCAGTTCCTCTTCCATCAACACAAGCCACAATATAACCTTGTTGCGCTAACATCATAAACCAATAATCATCATTTGCGTTCCAATCGTTATTTACTTGTTGAGATCCAGGCCCTGAATATTGATACATAAAAACCGGATATTTTTTACTAGCATCGAAATCCTTTGGCTTAATCATCCAAGCGTTTAGCTCATTTCCTTTTTCTGTTTTTAAAACAAAAAATTCTTTTGAAGGCAAATTATACCCTTTCAGTTTTTTGGCTAAAGCTTCATTATTTTCAATAACCTGAACTTGATTTCCCATTTTAGCCTCATTCAATGTATATGTAGTTGGCTGAGATGAGCTAGAAAACGTATTGATATAGTATTGGAAATTTGGACTAAAAGTAGCTCCGTTTGTTCCAATATTCTTAGTCAAACGCATTTTGTTTTTTCCGTCAAGACCTATTCTGTAAATATCTCTATTGATAGAACCATTCTCCACTGATTGATAAAAAACAGTATTGGTTTTTTCGTCAAAACCATAATAATTAGTCACTTCCCATTTCCCTTTGGTTACCTGGTTTTTCAGTTTTCCATTTTTATCATATAAATAAATATGGTTGAAACCGTCTTTCTCACTAGTCCAAATAAAACTATTGTCTTTCAGAAAAGTCAAATTATCAGTTATATCCACATAAGCTTTGTCTTTTTCATTCAAAACCACTTTTGAAGTTCCTGAATTTCCATCGACAAACAATAAATCTAAATTATCTTGATGACGATTTAAAACTTGCGCTGACAAAACATTGGCATCATTTGTCCATTTCATTCTGGCAATGTAGAAATCATTGTATTTTCCTAGATTAACTTCTTTGGTCGTGCTGGCATTTACGTCATAAATATGCAAAGAAACTAACGAATTTTTTTCTCCTGCTTTCGGATATTTGAATGTTTCAACAGTTGGATACAAATCTTTCCCAAACTTAGACATAGAAAATTCTGGAACTTGACTTTCGTCAAAACGAATGTAAGCCAGTTTTTTACTGTCATTACTCCAATCGAATGCTTTTACAAAAGCAAATTCTTCTTCATAAACCCAATCCGTAATTCCATTGATAACAGAATTTTTCTTTCCGTCTGTGGTAATTGGAGTGATTTTGTTCGAAGCCAAATCATAAACGTATATATTGTTTTCTTTGGCGTAAGCTATCTTTTTCCCATCAGGTGAAAAGGTTGGCTCTTGTACTTGAAAATCAAATAACTTCTTTAATTTTTTGGTTGCAATGTTATACAAATAATAATCTGCCGTAAAAGAATGGCGGAAAATTTGATTTGTATTGCAAGCCAACAAAATCATTTTTTCAGATGAATCAAATGTGTAACTGTCGATCATAGGTAATTCCTTATGATCTTTGGTATCAATTAAAACAGCAATTTTTTTCAAGCTGGCAAAATCGTATAAATCAATTTGCATGCTTTTGGAAGCTCGGTCAAAATTCAAAACTGAATATTGATTGGTCAGTTTCATAGATTGCAATTCATCCATTCCTTTAGCACGAAAAGTGCCATTGTAAATTTCGTCAATTGTGATTTTCTGCTGTCCAAAAACAGTAAAACACAAAAATAAAAATAACACCGTAATTCTATTTGAACTCATAATATTAATTTGAAGATAAAAACCGTCAATTTTAGTGAAAAAATTACAATTAACGACTATTATATCTGTTAAATGTAAAAAGTAATATTAAAAACAACGATTTAATGAATATAATTTGGACGGAATAAAAGAGCTAAAACCGTATCTTTGTCGCTATATATCACATAATCTATTGAGAATGAATAACGCAGTAACCGGATTTTCTAAATTATCCAAAGAAGAAAAAATAAACTGGATTGCCAACCAATACTTTTCCACTCCAACAGAAGCTATAACATTGCTGAAAAACTATTGGAATTCTGACGAAAAAATACAAAAACTACACGATGAGTTCATCGAAAACACAATAACCAATTTCTATATTCCGCTTGGAGTTGCTCCAAATTTTTTAATTAACGGAAAATACAGTGCAATTCCGATGGCTATCGAAGAGAGTTCTGTCGTGGCTGCGGCTTCAAAAACGGCCAAATTTTGGTCGACTCGTGGCGGATTTAAAGCTACTGTTATCAATACCGAAAAAATAGGTCAAGTTCACTTTATCTACAGCGGTAACGTCTCTAAACTTAACTTGTTTTTTGCTCAGACCAAAGCGACATTCTTTACCGAAACGGAAAGCATTACCAAAAATATGCAAAAACGTGGTGGTGGAATTCTGGATATTGTGCTAAATGACAAAACCGATTTGCTGCCCAATTACTTTCAACTTCATGCTACTTTTGAAACCATAGACAGCATGGGAGCCAATTTTATCAATTCCTGTTTGGAGCAATTTGCTAAAACATTAAAAGAAGAAGTTTCTACCTACGAATTATTTACAGAAACAGAAAAAGACATTCAAGTTGTCATGAGTATTCTATCTAATTATGTCCCTAATTGTATCGTTAGAGCCGAAGTCTCTTGTCTAATCGAAGACTTAAAAGAAAAACACATACCAAATCCTCTTGAATTTGCAGAGAAGTTCGTTCAAGCGGTTCAAATCGCCGAAGTCGAACCATACAGAGCTGTTACTCACAATAAAGGAATTATGAACGGAATCGATGCTGTGGTGCTTGCTACAGGAAATGATTTCCGTGCGGTCGAAGCAGGAATTCACGCCTATGCCTCTCGAAACGGAAAATATTCCAGTCTGTCACATGCGAAAATAGAGAATGGAATTTTTACATTTTGGATGGAAATCCCTTTAGCGCTGGGCACAATTGGCGGCTTAACTTCTTTACATCCTTTAGTGAAATTCTCCTTAGAAATGCTTGAGAAACCATCTGCTAAAGAACTAATGCAAGTGGTGGCCGTTGCCGGTTTAGCGCAAAATTTTGCCGCATTAAGGTCCTTAACAACAACCGGAATTCAGGAAGGACACATGAAAATGCATTTAAACAATATCATAAATCAGTTTGAAGCCAATGACGAGGAACGCGTTTTGATACGAAAACATTTTAAACACCATGTCGTTTCTCATAGCGCCGTTGTTGATTATATTGAAAACTTAAGAAAATAATTATCCTGTTTTTAGGAGCTATTCCCGCTATCCGTTTCAATCTTTTTTTCCTCGCAAAGGCGCGTCAAAAAAGGATTTCCACTATTATCGGGGCTAAAAAAAACACTGAAATAGATTCAGCATAAATGAAACAAACATTCTACAGTAACGGAAAACTTTTAATAACAGGCGAATATCTTGTTTTAGATGGAGCCAAAGCGTTTGCGTTACCCACAAAATTCGGACAAAATCTGATTGTCGAAAAAGGAAGCAATCAAGAGATAAAATGGAAAAGTTATGATAAGGACGGAACTATTTGGTTTGAAGACACTATTTTATTTTCCGATATTTCGAATAAGACAATTTCAGAAACAGAATCTGTTAAAAGCACATTGACTACCATTTTGCAAGAAGCTTTTTTTAAAAATCCTGATTTCATAAATAATTCCGAAGGGTATCATGTTACCACACAACTTAGCTTTCCTAAAAATTGGGGCCTGGGAACCTCTTCTACACTAATCAACAATATCGCTCAGTGGCTGCAAATTGATGCCTTTGAGTTGCTTAAAAACAGTTTTGGAGGAAGCGGTTATGATATTGCCTGCGCTCAAAACGACACGCCTATTTTATATCATCTGGAGCAAGGCAAACCCATTGTAGAAAAAGTAGTCTTTAATCCTGAATTTCTAGAAAACTTATACTTTGTCTATCTGAATAAAAAGCAGAATAGTAAAGCAGCAATAAAATCGTACTATAATCACCGAAGCAACAATTTAGTAAAAACAATTGCCAATAACAACCAATTAACGCAAGCGGTTTTACACGCAAACACACTTAAAAAATTCTCGGATGCATTAGAAGAACACGAAGCTGAAATGAGCATTATTCTCGAAATGAGAACCGTTAAAGAATCGTTATTTCCAGATTTTAACGGTATGGTAAAAAGTCTTGGCGCTTGGGGAGGTGATTTCGTTTTGGCAGTTTCAAAAGAAAATCCGACAACCTATTTTAAGAAAAAAGGTTTTGAAACCGTTATTCCTTATAGTGAGATGATATTAATTTAATTTGGTTTTACCCCAAATAAAAATCCCGATACATTTAAAATGTATCGGGATTTTTTATAATCAAATTTTAATTACTTCAACTTAGTTTAGTAATTGAATTGTTTTCTGTTGTCTTCAATTTTAGCACTGCTTTTCAATGCTGGAATAACTCTATTCACATCCGATGCGCTTTGTGATTTTAACTTAGCAACATACGGAGCATGATTTTTGATAGCTGGCGCTTTTACAGTGCTGATGTTTTTCACAACGTAAACTCCTGCATTACCTTCAATTGGAGCAGATAATTTGTTCGCCGCTAATGCAAATGCATTTCCAACTACTTTTGGTTCTTGACCAACACCTGCTAAAACAGGATTTTCCATTGTTAAACCAGATGCTTGTAGAACTGTAGTACCTGCCGTTTTTGCAATAGCTTCTAATGAAGTTCCGGTCATTTTAGCTTTGATCAATTCTGCTTTTTTCTTGTTTTTAAGAATTGGCTCTACATAAGGTCTAGCTGTAGCAACGGCTACCAAACCAGATTTATCTGTATTTTTAAGTCTTGCAATTACGTGTCCTAAATTAGCCACTTCAAATCTTTTTACTGCACCTACTTTAGTGTCATTTTCAAATGCCCATCTAACAATAGATCTTTGATTTCCTAAAGGACCAAAAGCTTCGTCCATCGCTTTTAAAGTAACAGGAGCTGCCACTGTAAGTTTCATGTCTTTTGCAATTTTACCAAAATCTTTATCGGTTGCGTCCATTTCAAATTTAGTAGCTTGTGTAAATACTTTATCTGAAGTTACTTCTGATGCTTCAATTTTTTGAGCTACAGTAGCCAAACGAATTCCGTCTTGTTTATCTGTAATCTTGATAATGTGAAATCCGAAAGGAGTTTCTACTAAACCAACTTTTCCTATTCCGCCACTGAAAACAAAATCATTGAATGGTTTTACCATTTGGTTTTGACCAAAATAACCTAAATCACCACCTTGTTGTGCTGAAGAGTCATCAGAATTTGTAAACGCTAACATAAGGAAACTGTCAGGATTTGCAGTTACTTGAGCTAATATAGATTCTGCTTTAGCTTTAGCTTCCTCTTTTGTTCTTTTCTCTTTTTTATTAGGAACTTGTGTTCCTTCATAGCTTATCAAAATGTGACTTGCTTTTGCATTTACGCCAGCTTTCATTCCCATAGATTTAGAAATACAATAGTATTTTCCAAACATATAAGGACCATAAACAGCACCTGGAGCTAAGTTAAACAATTGATCAGCATCTACAGCTGGCAAATCTTTTTTAGCGATGTAAGTCGAATCATAAGGAACATCTGAATTTGAATTAACAAACTCGATGGTGTTAGTTGCATTTCTAAATCCTGGCAAAGAATCATTTTTACCAGTTGCTTGGTTGTAAACCACTCTTCCAGATAACAATCCGTTTACTTTAGATTTAACCTCATTTTCGTCTGCTGTACTAGCTTTATCTTCAATCAAAACATACTCCACTTCACGAGATTCGTCTGCTTTGTATTTTTTCTCATTTTTCTTCATGAAATCTACAATCTCAGTATCAGTCACTTTTACATCACTGTCTTTAATAGTAGAATACAAACCTGCAACGTAAGCAAAATTTACTTTGTTGGCTTCCATTTCATATTTCAATTTTCCTTCGCTTTCAGTTGTATAAATACCCGCTTTAATCAAAGTATTGTACATTTGATATTTAGCATTCAACTCCGCATCTTTTTCTCTGTCTTTCAAGTATTGAGACTGTGCAGGATTTGATTTAAAATATTCTTTAAATTTAGCAATATCAAATATACCTGCTGCATTCAAAAATAATGGGTTTTTACCAATATTTTCATCTGATTTTAAAACTTCCAATATGTGTTTCTCACCTACTCTCAATCCTAATTTATCAAATTCTGAAGACAATAAAGCTATAGAAACTTCTTGATCCCAAACTCTATTTGCCGCTGCTGTGGAAGTAATCCCTTGACCACTTTTCTCAACATTGCTTACTTTGATTCTAAAATCTTCGAAAGCAATATCTTTTCCATTGATACTTCCTACATCTTTTGATGTACTATTGAAACTACCGCTTTTGAATAAATCACCAATGATAAATGCAAATAAAGCTAATGCGATAACTGCAATCATTAAAGCGGAACGTTGTCTAATTTTTGATAAAACTGCCATTTTTATTGTTGTTAATTTTATATATAGTTTGCGAAAATACAATTATCTAATTAATAATTATAGTAGTAGCGTTTTATTTTGCAAAAAAAAATAAATTGCAAAATAAATTACTCTTTTATGGTCATTTTAACCAATTCAATTTTCTGTTTCGTGGCCTCTTCTATAACAAAATGAAAGAATCCAATGGTAATTACAGCTCCTTTATGAGGAATCTCTTTCGTAGAATCAACTATAAATCCTCCCAGCGTACCGTAAGAATCACTTTCCGGAATATTAAGTTTATAGGTTTGATTTAAATACTCCACATCAAATCGAGCCGAAAAAAGATATTTGTCATCTCCTAATTCTTTTTCAATTAGCTCTTCTTCTGAATCATGTTCGTCTTCTATTTCGCCAAAAAGTTCTTCCACAATATCTTCGAGCGTAATTATTCCGGACGTACCACCATATTCATCAATAACAACGGCAACACTTTTCCTTTTTTTGGTAAGTAAATTCATTGCGTCTTTGATATAAATAGTCTCAGGCACAAATTCTACTGAAATTACAATCTCTTTGATACTTACTGGTTTTTTGAATAAATCGAATGAATGCACATACCCTACAATATCATCAAGCGAGTTTTTATACACGACAATTTTTGAATACCCAGTTTCAATAAACAATTTATTCAACTCTTCGATCGAATCATGTAAATCAATGGCTGCGATTTCAGTTCTGGGACTCATTACGTCTCTGGCCTTCACCCCTGAAAACTCCAAAGCATTTTGAAACATCTGTATTTCAGAATCAACTTCCTCGTTATCTTCAACGGTACTCATTTGCTCCGTAATGTAATTCCCAAGTTCCACTTTGCTAAAATAAAGCTGCACTTGATCTCCTTCGGTTTTGAAGAATTTTTTCAAAACAAAATCAGAAACCCAGATAAAAAAAGTAGAAATAAAATAGAACAAAACATAAAAAGCATACGCCGGAATAGCAAAAAACTTTATTAATGTGTTGGCATAAATTTGGAAAAAGACTTTAGGTAGAAACTCTGCCGTAATTAAAACGATCAAGGTGGAAAGAACGGTTTGCACTAATAAATCTAACAAACTGGACAGGTGATAACCAAAGGATTCTATCCACCGCATCAACAATTCACCCATGAAAAACCCATATATTACCAATGCAATATTGTTCCCAATCAGCATAGCGGCGATAAACTTAGATGGTTTTTCGGTAAGTTTTGTTAGTATTTTCGAGGCAAAATTATCTTGTTTTTTCTCTATTTCAAGATAAATTTTATTGGAAGAAATAAAAGCAATTTCCATTCCTGAAAAAAAGGCACATAGTATTAAACACAATATTATGATACTAATTTCCATGATTTAGGATTTTTTGTTTCTGTCTTCGAATTTTTTAGCAAATTTCATTCTAAAGAAAAACATAAATATTGCCACTCCCGCGATCCCAAAACTCAAGTAAGGTGTTGCTGCAGGATCATTAAGTTTTGTAACGCCATCATAAATAAAGATAATTGCGAAAATCAAATAAAAATAGGGTATGTATTTTAAGAAAGTCATATTGGTATTTATAAAATTATTCAGCCGATTGGAACTCGCCAGTGATTCGTTGTGAATTGATTACTTTGAAATCTTTACTAAAATCAATTCCTTGACCGTTTGAAGAACCTTTCAGATCGGTAAACTTAAACTTTTTCTCGGTAAAAAACCATTCGTTTTTTTGGTCGTAGTACAGCTGTTCCGTTTCCATTGTTTGTCCGTTATCCGTTTTAATCTTTACTTTTCCCTGTAAATCAATAATATTTGTCGATTTATAGGAAACCGCATACTTGGAAGTTATAAACGTTCTTTTTCCTTTATTATCATATAAAGTCACATCAATTCCTTTTGGAAATTCGGTAAAAGGAAAATCAACATTGGAAAAATCTAACATTTTCGGACTTACCAAAATTGATTTAATCAACCCAGAATCCGTGTATTTTAGATTTACATTATCTGCATCTCCACCAGGAACAAAATCTGAAAAATTAATTTTCTGCACTTCTTTAAAATTGCTTTCACAACTAAAAAACAGAGTCACAGCAAAAACTGTGACTACTGGTAGGATTATATATTTTTTTAGTAAAGTCATACGCTGTGCTTGAGAAAGCAATGTAATTAAATTTACTTATAAAGTTTTAATTGAATTTTCGTTTTTCAAACCATTTGTCATTAAGTGAAAAACCTACGCTAAAGTTAGCATAATTTTCTTGAACCAAATTCGCATTTGTTGTTCCTTTTTTGCCTAATTCAAAACCTAAATTTACATTAGAGAAACTACCTGTTATTGGCAATCCAAACCCTAGTGTTAATCCCATATCATTTACCGATTGTGAATTAATCACCAAGCCTGTTTTTTCATATTTCAAACCTGCTCTATAGACAATTCTTTGAGCATAGTTTGAGAACGAATTATAGTTTGGAATATAATATCCACCAATGCTCACGCTACCATACCTACCATAGCCAACATTACTTGCTTTATTATAACTGTTTTCTTGACCTGAATTCTTCTGATACGAAATTTTACCACCTAAAAGCCATTTTTTAGCCTCTCCTATTCCGGCACCAAAGGATATTTTGCTAGGAAATTTGACGTCTGTTTGAGTTTTTTGATCTGCAAGAGCATCAACAACCGACACATTAAATGCTGAATTATAAACCACTGTTGCTATTCCTCTTGTGTTTTTTGAGGTCATATTACCTTCCACTGTATAATTTAAGCTACTGTATAAAGTCAGTTTTTTATTTAATTTAGCTTGGTACATCGTTCCAATATTAAAATTCACTCCAGACAATTCCGCGGAATTCAATTCAAGAGTACCAACTGGAACATTGGTGATAAATTCCAAACTAGTGGTTTCAATTTTACCAAAATTATAATGAACGTCAGCACCAATACTAAAATTAGGAGCTATTTTATAACCAACTCCCAAAAATACTTTATTCAAACCACCAGTTCCGCTTAAACGCTTGTTTGTTTGGCCATCTATTGAAGACAATGATTCAATTTTATATCCTACAGAAGAATAGGGAATCAATCCAAAACCAACACCAAATTTCCCTAAAGGCAAACCAACAGCTAAATAATCCAAAGTCGTTCTTCGCGTATTTGCCGAACCTGTATTAGATTTTAAGCTTTTAGTTCCATAAGTTCCACCCAATGCAAATGTTGTAAGCTTCAAGCCTGAATAACTGGCTGGATTTTCTAAGTTAATATGAATACTATCTTGCTCCACAGCCACTCCTGCCATCGAACGATTTTCAAGCGTTCCTTTGAATCTGATATCACCAATACCATAAAAAGAATAAGGTGAAGAAGTTCCTTCTTGAGCGAAGGATACAAGTGACAAAAGCAAGCAGGCGCTTATTATAATTTTTTTAATCATTTTTGATTTTATATTGAAATGTTTGGTTCAAACTTTCTAGAAGAAAATTTGAATTGGCAAATATGGTATTTTTTAATCGTTTAGCCAAAAAATCTGTATCTCCACCCGTTAAAATTATTATAAAATTTGAATACCGTGCCTTATATTCCTCTATGAAACCATCAATCTCATAAACCAAACCATTTACAACTCCCGAATGAATAGACTCCGATGTTGATTTCCCTATTAAATCTTTAGGAGTTTCTAATGTTAACAAAGGTAGTTTAGCAGTAAAATTATGTAATGATTCATAACGCAATCGCAATCCTGGAGCAATTGCACCGCCATGATATTTATTAGTTTCATCTATAAAGTCGAAAGTAACACAAGTTCCCGCATCAATAACTAGCCTGTTTTGATTTGGAAATTGCAATGTCGCTCCGGCAGCGAGAACCATCCGGTCAATTCCTAAAGTCTGCGGGGTTTGGTAATCATTGAAAAAAGGAAAAGGATCCTCATTTGATATAAAATGAACATTTACCTCTTTTTTAAACTCCAAAAAAGACTCTTTTTCGACATCTCCAACAGACGCAACTACCAAATGTGTTATTTTTTGGTGTGTTTTTAAAATATTTTTAATTTTTTTTTGAAAGTCATTTTTGGTAAAAAAAAAAGTATCGATTTGAGTATCACCCTCAAAAACAGCGCCTTTAATTCTGGTATTCCCTACATCAATAGTTAAAATCATAATTTATATTTTGATGTTGCGAAGGTACGAATTGATTTTTTTAAAAAAATGTTTTGGATATACTAAAAATGATTCTATATTTGCACCCGCAATAGCGCGGTACCTTAGCTCAGATGGTAGAGCAATGGACTGAAAATCCATGTGTCCCTGGTTCGATCCCTGGAGGTACCACTTTAAAACCCGAATAGAAATATTCGGGTTTTTTGTTTTAAAAATCTATCCGGATTTATTGTGAAATTATTCCAGAACCTTCTATACCAAGACGTTTTATATCTAGAGAGACCACGTAATTGATGAGTCCTTGGCTCACCATAAGTGTTTAGGCCGGAGATTCTATTTTAAAAAATCAAAACTTTGAGTAATTAAAAGATGATTAAGTTGTTATTTACCGCCTAATTATATCACAAAAAAAGGAGCAATTAGCTCCTTTTTTTTAAACATCTTATTAAATTGCAATGATATTGCGTTCAACTAGTCATACATTCGTTGATTGTCGGTTACAAAAAATTTCTTATAATTTATTAAATTTAAACTTCTGTCCTCCTACTGATGCCTCGTACATGAGCCCACCCTTTTGCATGCTGAACACCATAACGCCCTCGGCGTACTTTACATTTGCGGAGGCTCCAGCCGTCACCGCTACTGCCGAAGCTTGAGCGGAAAACTCGAATTTACTTCCTTTAAACCGTTCTAAATCTTTTTTAGACTCAAAAAATATTACCTCGCGATACGCTTGTCCTCCTGCCTGAAATCCTATGCTGAGTTGAGATAATTTTGCCATCCCGACAAGTGTATTACGTTCGTAAACCACTCCATTACCCGCTGCACCTCCAATACCGAATCCTGCTTTGCCCACATTAGGGAAAATGGCATATCCAGCGGCTTTTTCAAAAAGTCCTTTCAACAGAGGATCTGCTTTAATGAATTCAGCCTTTGCATTCTTGCTGTCGGCAATAATTTTACTCTTTTTAGCGTCCGATTGTCCAAACATAGGCGCTATGTTTAGCGCAAAAGCGAGCACCATTACCCAAATAATATTTAACTTTTTCATATATCCTATTTTAAATTGTTGTGAAATAAATTGCGGCTAGACTAATACTTTATACAAGAATCCAAAAATGAAAAGTCTTTATTCAAATATACTCTAAATTTTTCAAATAATAAAATATTACTTGATTATCAATTAGTTAACTAATTTTAATCTATTAAAAACAGAATTAAATATCTAAAAATCAGAAGTAAATATTCCTAATTTTTACAAATTTCAAGAACCTTTGCAATATATAACGCGGAAGATTTTTTTTTATTATCAAAAATTCCCGCTGCAATATTCAACCCCCTTTAGCACCTAATATATCTTCGATTCAAATAATCCATTTTCTTGGGTACCGTTGAAACTCCATTTTCTACGATACATCTTTTCTTATTAAAAAAAACCACATAACTTGACAAATATTAACAGAATAAATGGATTTTATTAACTGCAAACCTTATTAGAAAATCGTAATTTTACCTGACAAAATCATCAATAATTAAACTTATGTCAACACGATTCGTACAACAATTTAGTAACACATAAAGTAAGTTAACAAAACAAAAAGAGGAAGAAATTAAATGCCTTTTGATTTACTTTAAAATTCAAGATACCTATTTAATACTAAATTAATAAAGAATATCATGAAAGCATTTATAATAAGCTTATTGTTCTTTGGGTGTTTAAGTACATCTTATTCCCAAGACACAAAAAATAATGAGGTAGAAGAAGAAAATCTTAGGACAGAGCAATTACCGGAAGTGGTAATTAGACGTGCAGGAAAAGATTTTTCAGTCTACCTAACCGATAAAAACCCTGATGCGAGTGTCAGGAATCTTCAAGAGAAATTTATTAGTTACAACCTTGGAAAAGACTACGAAGGGTATGACTCCTATTTAGTTACTATGGAAACCCAAAACGGGTCTTTAGCAGCAACTTATAACGAGAACGGCAAATTAACACGCGTTGTCGAAAATTACAAAAACGTACGACTTCCCAGTAAAGTGATTTACTCCATTTACAAGGAATTTCCAGATTGGGTAATCATCAACGATAAATTTCTTTATACACAGGAAAATGGCGACATTATCAAGAAACAATATCATCTCAAAATCAAAAAAAACAATGAAGTGCGCAAGTTAGTAGTTCATGCAAACGGTGAAATTTTAAAAGGCTTAGAATAAATTTCACTCACTTTAAAAAAAAACAGAATCAACATAACAAAAGGGTTTAGTCTTTGAGAAAAGCTAAGCCCTTTATTTTTTTAATGGGCGTTATTCAAAGATGGTTTTTCATTATTGGACCATCAGCATTTAAAAAACAATGGGATTTAGCAAACAATAAAAGCTTTCTAGCGCTTAGAAACACATTGTGAAAACCACAGCCATTTTAGGAATATTAAATAATTTATTCAATATATATAAGGGTTTCGTAAATATTATTGCAATTTTTTGTGAAATTCTAAAAATAATAATTGCTAATTTACTATATTTATGCAAAATTTATATATATGGAGATTTTATCCTGTCCGAAATGCCAAAATAATCATATTGTAAAAAGCGGCATAATCAATAGCAAACAAAGGTACTTATGCAAAAATTGCAAGTACTTTTTTACGGTAAATAAAATTGGAAAAAAAATAGACGATTACTATGTTACTAAAGCACTGCAATTATATCTCGAAGGCCTGAGTTATCGAGAAATTGAGCGCATTATCGGGGTTTCGCATGTTACGGTCAGCAATTGGGTAAAGACCTTTAACATAAAAAAACCTTCCCACGCTAATTACCACCCTACCTATAAGATTTTTAACCATTTAGAACTGGTCGAATATATTAAAAACAAAGAATTATTGTCGGGAGCCGGTATGATTATAACCGAGCTTGGTGATAAGTTTATGCTTATAAAATGGGAGCGATTTAAAGATTAACTATACTACTTTACACTTATATATTACTTAATTTTTTTTATAAACAAAAAATTAGAATTTGGCAGTGTTGAAACTAACCATTTCCGCTAACCAAACTTTAACTTATTATGAAAAAAATTTATTTATTAGCAGCAATACTGCTTTTATCTTTGAAAGGTTTTTCACAAGGCTCTCCAGATTATGGAGCTGGAATGAAATTCAACTTGAACGAGGACGGTTCAAAATACATGCGATTTATAGTATGGAACCAAATATGGTTCCGTTCCAGCCAAATGAACCCTGGAACAATGATTGGAGGAGAATCAGCTTCAACCGGAACTGATATTGGAAACAGACGTTTGCGTTTTCTCGCGTATTCGCAAATATCAAAAAGATACATGATTGTAACCCATTTTGGTATAAACAATCAAACCTTTACTAATGGTGGAGCAGCAGGAACTTCCGGAACCGGCGGATACGGTGCTGGCAAAAAACCAGGGCTATTTTTTCATGATGCCTGGAATGAATACGCATTAGTTTTACCGGAAAAAGACAAAAAATTTAGCTTGTCGCTTGGAGGTGGTTTACATTATTACATGGGACTATCCAGAGAAACAATGGCATCTACTTTGAATTTCCTAACCATTGACGCACCTATATTCAACTGGCCATTAATAGAAAACTCCGATCAATTTGCCAGACAAATGGGTTTATTTGCTAAAGGTAAGTATGGCAAATTAGAATACCGTTTAAGTTACAACAAACCATACGCGACAAACTTAGTTCCTACTAATGTAACTTCGGCTGATAATGCAATCGCAGTGGATAATAGCGGCAATACAAAATGGTCTAAAGCCGGTTATTTCGAATATCAATTTTTAGATCAAGAAGCTAATTTATTGCCTTATAAAGTAGGCAGCTATTTGGGAACTAAAAAAGTATTCAACATTGGTGCTGGTTTTTACACCGCGCCTGACGCAACAAAATCTTCCGTGAACAATGTCATTAGCAAACATAACATTAATCTTTTTGCAGCTGATGTTTTCCTTGATTTGCCTATTGGCAAAAAAGAAAATAAAATGGCACTAACCGGATACAGTGTTTTCTATGATTATGATTTCGGCCCAAATTATTTACGTAATGTAGCCATTATGAATATTGGTTCTGTCGACCCAAACTTCACAGGAAACAAAGCATTGGCTGGACCTGGAAATGCACAAGCTACCATTGGATCAGGAAATATTTGGTACACACAAGCAGGGATTTTATTACCGAGCAAAGTAGCAAAACCTAAAGTACGAATTCAGCCATTTGGAGCTTTTACTTATAAAAACTTCGACGCTTTGGATAAATCAAGTACCCAATTTGACCTTGGATCTAACTTTTTTCTCGATGGACAACATGCTAAAATCACAGCTCAATATTCAACTAGACCTGTTTACACTACTCCCTCTAATATCTCTGGATCAAAAGGTGATTTCATAGTTCAACTCCAAATCTATCTTTAATCAATTTTAAAAAATAACAATATATGAAAGAAAAATCAACAAAAGGAATTTGGAAAGTTATTTCCGCTTCCTCCATGGGCACAATGATTGAATGGTATGATTTCTACATTTTTGGAAGTTTAGCTGTTGTAATTTCAACGAAGTTTTTCCCTTCCGATAATCCTACTGCGGCCTTCTTATCAACCTTAGCAACTTTTGCAGCCGGATTTGTGGTTCGACCATTTGGCGCTCTTTTCTTTGGAAGATTGGGTGACTTAATAGGAAGAAAATATACGTTCATGGTAACGCTAGTATTGATGGGCGGAGCGACTTTCTTAATAGGATGTATCCCGAGTTATGAAACGATAGGATTTATGGCACCTTTGTTAGTCTTGATTCTTCGTTTACTTCAGGGTCTTGCGCTGGGCGGTGAATACGGTGGCGCAGCGACTTATGTTGCAGAGCATGCACCCGTGGGACAAAGAGGATATTGGACTTCTTGGATTCAAACCACGGCAACTGTTGGATTGTTTATCTCTTTAATGGTTATTCTAGCAACCAGAAACATTCTTACACCAGAACAATTTGATGCTTGGGGATGGAGAGTGCCGTTTTGGGTTTCGATCATCATGGTTGGAGTTTCTTATTTGATTAGAAAAAACATGGATGAATCTCCTGTATTTGCTAAAGCGAAAGCAGAGGGAAAAACCAGTACTAATCCGTTAAAAGAAAGTTTTGGAAATCGTTACAACTTGAAATTTGTTTTATTGGCTTTATTTGGAGCTACAATGGGACAAGGAGTTGTTTGGTATACTGGCCAATTTTACGCAATGAGTTTCATGAAAACAGTTATGTCAATAGACTCTTCTCAAGTAGACACTTTACTGGGAATTGCATTAATTATGGGAACGCCTTTTTTCATTGTTTTTGGTTGGTTGAGTGATAAAGTGGGAAGAAAATACATTATGATGGGCGGAATGTTACTGGCTATTTTACTATACAGACCTATTTACAAACAAATGTATGAGACTACTTCAATAAAAAACAAAACAGAAGTTGTTGCTAATACAAAACTGGTAGCTGAATTAAAGGAGAACAAGAAACAAACTATGGATTCTATCTACACTACAAACAAAGAGTATAGTGACGGAACCACCTTTCTTGAAGTAAAAACGGTATCTTTAGAGAATGGAACTGCCAAGATTGTAGATGGAAAACCAAAGATTGAAACCAAAACAACTATTAATATTAATTGGGATGACAAGTGGACTTTAATATTTTTAATATTCATACAGGTATTATTTGTAACAATGGTTTACGGTCCTATTGCGGCATTCTTAGTTGAAATGTTTCCTGCAAAAATCAGATATACCTCTATGTCATTGCCTTATCACGTAGGAAACGGAATTTTTGGGGGATTGCTTCCTGCGATATCCACCTATTTTGTAACTCATGCCAAAGATGCCGGAGATGCTGAATTTTATCTAGAAGGACTTTGGTATCCAATCGTAATAGCTTCAGTCTGTTTTGTAATTGGAATGATTTATATTAAGAATAAAGATAAAAACGCTCACATTTAAAAAAAACACAGCTATGAATCAGATAAAAAGAGCTTTAGGATTGGTTTGGATCGCCTTAGCAATTGCAGCAGCCTATTTTTGCATCTTCACTTTTGGACTACCAAAATTTATGTCGGGCAAACAAGACGATTTAGTCTTTGGAATTATCATCCTTTTTATACTTACTCCTTTAATCGTTTTAGGATTAGGAACCTTTGGTTATTATTCCTTAATGGGTGATTACGATGAAAAAAAATAATGCTTAATTAAATTTTATAATACGCAATCTCTACATTTATTTGTAGGGATTGCTTATTTCTATTTCGATGAAAAAAAGACACGAACAAAAGTTGGTTATACTTTCAATGCTAATGCTATTAGCTTTGAACATACCACTTTTGCTTTTATTTGACAGTTCTAAACCACTTTTTGGATTACCAATAGTGTACATCTACATTTTCTCGGCATGGTTGTTTTCAATTGCCATCTCCTACCTAATCATAAAAAGATATTATGAGTAGCATAGGACTTTTATTGATTTTAGGACTTTATGTGTCCATTCTTTTTTACATCGCCTATTGGGCCGAAAAAAGAAGCCATTCAAAATGGACGAATAACCCTTACGTTTATTCCTTTTCGTTAGCGGTATATTGCACTGCTTGGACTTACTATGGAAGCATCGGTGTGGCAGCGAACTCAGGTTTAAGCTACTTACCTATTTATTTAGGGCCAATAATAATTATCCCCACTTGGATGATTATCCTCAAGAGAATTATCCGAATTTCGAGAGTAAATAAAATTTCCAGTATTGCCGATTTTATTTCTTTACGATACGGAAACAGTAGATTCCTTGGCGCGTTGGTTACCATGATTTGCATTTTTGGAATCGTTCCCTACATCGCTTTACAATTAAAATCGATTTCAGATACTTTTCATATTGTTACCAAAACCCAATCGAGTGACAATATCTTTACGGATACCACCACTTATGTTTGCCTTGCTTTGGCTTTATTTGCCTCTTATTACGGAACAAAATATGTTGATGCTTCCGAAAAAAGACGCGGAATTGTAACAGCGGTGGCAATGGAATCCATCTTGAAATTAGTTTTCTTTTTAATCATTGGAATATACGTGACCTATTTTGTTTACGATGGTTTTGGAGACATTTACACCAAAGCTTCTGTTCTTGAAAATTTCGACAAGAAGAATTCCATCGGAGATTTAACGGGCGCAATCAATTGGTTTTTCCTCTGCATTTTGTCAATGTTTGCTATTTTTCTTTTACCAAGACAGTTTCACACTGCCATCGTTGAAAACAATAAAGAAACTCATATTCGAACAGCGATGTGGCTTTTTCCATTGTATTTATTGCTGTTCAATATTTTTGTATTCCCAATTGCATGGGGAGGAAATATTCTTTTTCAGGGAAAGGGATTCAATTCTGACACCTATTCATTATTGATTCCTCAATTTTTCAACAATAACTTCTTGACCGTTTTAGTATTTCTCGGAGGATTTTCTGCCGCCATATCAATGATTATTGTTTCCTCGATTGCTTTGGCGACTATGCTCAGTAACAACCTGTTAATTCCTTATGGTTTCGTGGGTTCTTTGGAAAATAAATCACCCGAAAAAAACCGTAAAAGAATCGTTAACAGTCGGAAAATAGGTATTTTTTCACTCATTATTTTGGCGTATGCCATCTACCGCATTTTCATTTTAGATTATTCATTGGTTTCCATCGGCTTAGTTTCTTTTGTTGTGATTGCGCAATTGGCACCTTCCTTTTTTGGAGCATTGTTTTGGAGAAGAGGTTCAAAAAAAGGAGCAATAACGGGAATTATCATTGGTTTTTTAATTTGTTTTTACACCTTATTAATGCCCTATGCTATAGGACTTACAAAATCATCCAGCCTCTTTATTCAGGAAGGTCCTTGGGGAATTGCATTGCTCAAACCCTTTCAGCTTTTTGGATTGGATTATTTAGAACCTATTCCGCAAGCTGTTTTTTGGAGTTTGTTTTTTAATATAATCAGTTATGCTGCAATTTCTGTAAGTTTCAGTGGAAATTATAGAGAACGCAATTACGCCGAAATGTTCGTGGATATTGACAAATACATTACCAATCACGAAAATGCATTTGTATGGAAAGGAACCGCATATATATCCGATATTCAAAAAGTTTTACAACGATTTCTTGGCGAAGAAAGAACCAAAAGGGCGTTGGCGATTTTCAATTTGAAATACAACATTGACAAAAACATCACCACTGCCGATGCTCGATTTATAAAATTTGCCGAGAATTTATTGACTGGACATATTGGTACGGCTTCCGCCAAAATCTTAATATCAAGTGTAGTAAAAGAAGACAAAATCAGCCTGACAGAAGTTCTGCGAATTCTCGAAGAATCCAAAGAAAACATCATCATTAACAAGAAACTGACAGACACTTCCAATGAATTAAAAAAAATATCGACCCAACTAAAAAATGCCAATCAGGAATTGGTTAATAAAGACATTCAAAAAGACGAATTTCTCGACACGGTTACTCATGAATTGCGAACACCAATAACCGCCATCCGTGCAGCAAGCGAAATCCTGCATGACGACGATGATATTCCAGAAGAATTGAGAAAACAGTTTTTACAAAACATCATCTCCGAATCGGATAGATTGAATCGCTTAATTGACAAAATTCTCGATTTGGAGAAATTCGAAACAGGGAAACAAAAAATTTATCTTTCTAAAAACAACATTTCAAAAACCATAAAAAACACTTTGGCTTCATTGAAACAATTGATTAAAAACAAAAACATAAGTGTTGAATTCGATGAGTCTTCCAAAGAAATAAAAGCATTTTATGATGAGGAACGCATCATTCAAGTTATTCATAATTTATTGTCCAATGCCATAAAATTCTGTTCAGAAACAGAAGGAAAAATTACTATTGCGATATTGAAAAAAAAGGAGGTTGTAGAAGTCCATATTCACAATAATGGTAAAGGAATTAAGGAAGAAGATTTTGAAGCCATTTTTGATAAATTCTATCAATCACGAAATCAAAATGTAAAAAAACCAATTGGAAGCGGTTTAGGATTGGCCATTTGCAAGTCAATTATAGAACATCATAAAGGAAACATTTGGGCTGAAAATACGAAAGGCAATGGAGCCACATTTATTTTCACATTACCCAATTATAATACTACTGAAAATCATTAAAAAGATGAAAAAAATTTTAATTGTAGATGACGAACCAAATATTGTTATGTCACTTGAGTACACATTCAAAAAGAACAATTTCGAAGTTTTCATAGCTCGTGACGGACAAGAAGCATTAGATATCTTGAAAAAACAACTTCCGGACGTTATTATTCTCGATGTAATGATGCCGATGGTTGACGGTTTTGCCACATTGGCACAAATTAAAAAAGACGAAAGGTTGCAACATTGCAAAGTAATTTTCCTTTCGGCAAAAAACAAAGAAAAAGACATTGAGAAAGGACTTTCTCTAGGTGCTAATTTATATGTAGTCAAGCCCTTTTCGGTCAAGAAATTAGTCGAGCAGGTACAAGAATTAATCTAAGAAATTAGATTTTTAGTTATTCAATTTTAGCATTAGAACAAAGAAATTTAACTACAACAACATACAAATGAACTACACCGAATTTTACAATAAAAGTATTAACGAGCCCGAAGCTTTTTGGACAGAACAAGCTAATGCGATCGAATGGTATAATAAACCAGAAGTTACCTTGTCCACGGATGAAAATGGATATCCACTCTGGTACAAAGATGGAGAATTGAATGTTTGTTATTTGGCTTTAGACAAGCATATTCAAGATGGTTTTGGAGACCAAGTGGCTCTTATTTATGATTCTCCAGTAACGCAAACCATAAAAAAATATACATTCTCTGAAGTAAAAACCGAAGTAGCAAAACTCGCCGGAGGAATGCTCTCACTAGGTTTAAAAAAAGGACACACTGCAATTATTTATATGCCAATGATTCCACAAGCCGCGTTTGCTATGCTCGCTTGTGCTAGGATCGGCGTGACACATTCTGTAGTTTTTGGAGGATTTGCACCACATGAATTGGCCATTCGAATTGACGATTGTAAACCTAGGGCGATAATAACTGCTTCTTCAGGAATTGAAATTGATCGCTTAATTGCTTATAAACCATTGGTGGACGAAGCAATTGAACTGGCTTCACACAAACCAAAAAAAGTTATTGTTTTCAACAGAAAACTAGGAGCAAGAGTACCGTTTAAAAAATATGATGTTGATTATGATTCTTTGGTTTACGGATCGGAAGAAACGCCTTGTGTACCCGTGAGTGCAACACATCCTTTATACATACTCCACACATCAGGAACAACGGGAAAACCAAAAGGAATTGTACGAGATACCGGAGGTTATGCCGTTGCGCTTAAATTTTCGATGCAGTATATTTATGGTGTAAAAGAAAATGAAGTTTTTTGGGCAGCTTCGGATGTGGGCTGGGTGGTTGGACATAGTTTTATTGTTTATGGTCCATTAATCAATAGAAACACCACCATCATTTTTGAAGGAAAACCAATCAAAACTCCTGATGCCAGTACTTTTTGGAGAATAATTGACGAGCACAAAGTGAACACCATGTTCACCGCGCCAACAGCGATTCGCGCCATAAAAAAAGAAGACCCTAACGGAGATTTTATAAAACAAT
Source organism: Flavobacterium sp. CG_23.5 (assembly GCF_017875765.1). Classification (NCBI taxonomy): domain Bacteria; kingdom Pseudomonadati; phylum Bacteroidota; class Flavobacteriia; order Flavobacteriales; family Flavobacteriaceae; genus Flavobacterium; species Flavobacterium sp. CG_23.5. The sequence continues at coordinate 1,965,337 of NZ_JAGGNA010000001.1, forward strand.
ATGATTTGAGTTCGTTGAAAACTCAATTTTTGGCAGGAGAACGTTGTGATGTTGCCACCTTAGAATGGTATTTAGAACACATTCCTGTTCCGGCAATTGATCATTGGTGGCAAACAGAATCTGGTTGGCCAATGATTGCCAATATGATGGGCGTTGAATATTTACCTATAAAACCAGGATCAGTAGGAAAAGCAGTTTGTGGCTTTGACATCAAAATCTTTGGCGAAGACGGCACTGAATTAGGACCAAATGAAGAAGGGTATGTCGTGCTAAAATTACCGTTGCCTCCCGGAACATTAATGGATTTATGGAATGACAATCCCCGATTTAAAGCGGGTTATTTAAATAAATTCCCAGGTTATTATTTCTCTGGAGATGGAGGATTTAAAGATGAAGAAGATTATATTTTTATTACCGGCAGAGTGGACGACGTGATTAATGTTGCCGGACATAGGCTTTCGACAGCCGAAATGGAAGAAATTGTTGCTTCCCATCATTCAGTTGCGGAATGTGCAGTAATTGGAATAAATGATGCTTTGAAAGGTCAAACTCCGTTGGCTTTGGTGGTAACCAAATTAGATGATGCCATAGAACATTTTCAATTAGAACAGGAGATTATAAAATTAGTTCGTCAACAAATTGGCGCTGTTGCTTCATTGAGAAATGTAGTAATTGTGGAACGATTGCCTAAGACTCGCTCGGGTAAAACCCTCAGAAAACTAATGCGCAGCATTGCAGATGGGGAAACCTTCCAAATCCCATCCACAATTGACGACGAAACCATTGTTGGCGAAATTGACACCGTATTAAAAAAATATGAAATTGGAATCTACAATAAAAATTAAAAATAACTAAATATATACATACAATATGAGCCGTTATAAAATCAATAATTTAGAAGAATACTTTAAAGAATATAAAAAATCAGTTCGTGAACCAAGAAAATTTTGGGACAAAATTGCTGCTGAGAACTTCACTTGGTATCAACAATGGGATAAAGTTGTCGATTTCAATATGGCTGAAGCTGAAATAAAATGGTTTGTTGATGCCAAAGTAAATATTACGAAAAACTGTATCGACAGACATCTTGCTAAAAAAGGAGAAAAAACGGCGATCATTTTTGAACCCAATGATCCAAAGGATGAAGCCTTGCATATTTCCTATAATGAGTTGCACCAACAGGTTTGCAAAATGGCAAATGTGCTTCGTGAACAAGGCATAAAAAAAGGAGATCGTGTTTGTATTTATTTACCAATGATTCCTGAATTAGCGATAACAACGTTGGCATGTGCCAGAATTGGAGCCATACATTCGGTAGTTTTTGCAGGATTTTCGGCTTCGGCAGTTTCGGCAAGAATAAACGATTGCGATTGTAAAATGGTCATCACCTCCGATGGTGGTTATCGCGGCAACAAAACCATTGATTTAAAAGGAATCATTGACGAATCCTTAAAAAGTTGTCCTGGGATAGAGAACGTTTTGGTGGTAAAAAGAACAAATTCTTCGATAAATATGAAAGAAGGTCGTGACCAATGGCTGCAACCTCTTTTGGACCAGGCTTCAGATAATAATGTAGCCGAAATCATGGATGCCGAAGACCCGTTATTTATCCTTTACACTTCTGGTTCTACCGGAAAACCAAAAGGAATGGTACATACCACAGCAGGTTACATGGTTTATACCGCTTATACGTTCAAAAATGTTTTCAATTACGAAGAAAATGACGTCTTTTGGTGTACCGCTGATATCGGCTGGATTACCGGACATTCCTATATTCTTTATGGACCTTTATTGAATGGCGCAACCACTGTAATTTTTGAAGGCGTTCCCTCTTATCCTGATTTCAGTCGTTTTTGGGAAATAATCGAAAAGCACAAAGTAACGCAGTTTTACACGGCACCAACAGCGATTCGTGCCTTGGCAAAAGAAAGCTTAGATTACGTGCAAAAATTTCCGTTAAAGTCGCTAAAAGTAATTGGTTCCGTCGGAGAGCCTATCAATGAAGAAGCTTGGCATTGGTATAATGATCATGTAGGAGATAAAAGATGCCCTGTTGTGGATACGTGGTGGCAAACCGAAACAGGAGGTATAATGATTTCGCCAATAGCTTTTGTAACCCCAACAAAACCAACTTATGCTTCGTTACCATTACCCGGAATTCAGCCCGTACTCATGGACGAAAAACGCAATGAAATAGAAGGAAATCAAGTAGTTGGTAGTTTATGTATTAAATATCCTTGGCCTGGAATTGCCAGAACCATTTGGGGTGACCATCAGCGTTATAAAGAAACTTATTTTTCTGCCTTTCCAGGCAAATATTTCACCGGCGACGGAGCATTGCGCGATGAAGTTGGCTATTATAGAATTACCGGTCGTGTAGATGACGTTGTTATCGTTTCGGGACATAATCTGGGAACCGCTCCTATTGAAGATGCTATAAACGAGCATCCTGCAGTGGCTGAGTCTGCGATTGTAGGCTTCCCTCATGATATAAAAGGAAATGCACTTTATGGATTTGTTATTCTAAAAGAAACAGGGGAATATCGCGATAGAGAAAATCTAAGCAAGGAAATCAATCAACAAGTTTCTAATCAAATTGGGCCTATCGCCAAGCTGGATAAGATTCAATTTGTATCTGGTTTGCCTAAAACACGTTCCGGTAAAATTATGCGTAGAATATTGCGCAAAATTGCCGAAGGCGACTATTCGAATTTTGGCGATACCTCCACTTTATTGAATCCAGAAATTGTGGAAGAAATAAAAAACGGTAAAATATAATTCTTAGTTTTTTAATTTGTAGTTGAGAACTGCTTCATTTATGGAGCAGTTTTTTTGCATAAAAAAAGCTGCCTTTTGAGGGACAGCTTTTTCAGAAATCAAACCAAACATTATTCCTTTATAAATTTCATCACTTCAACTTCATTGTTTTCATTCCATGCTTTCACTATGTAAAGTCCTTTACTCAAATCGCTGATCGCAAACGGAGTGTCTTTAGAATGAATAGCATCGAAGCTTTTTACCAACTGTCCACTAATAGAATAAACTTGGACTTTAGTCGTATTTGTATTTAAAGTAAAATAACTCGACGCAGGATTTGGATACAAATGAACGGTATTGGTTTTTTCATAATTAGCAATCGCTAAGTTTGCCACTTTATTACCGTAAATTCTAAAATCACCAGCTGGAATTGCAATCGCAGCACTAACATCCGTAACAGTAATCTCAGAATTATCCATCAAATTATACCAAGTTCCAGTATATGGAAAACCGGTAGGAACATTTTGCGTAGATAAATCAAAATTAGCCAGTACCAACACATCTTTAAGTTGTGAAGAAGAGGATGCGTTCGTTAATTTAATAGTTGGAGTTAACGAAGAGCTACTTATTGTTGCCGTTCCTGAAAATACAGGTTCCGCAATTTTCATCGTAATCATTTTTGCCCAATCTGTATAAATTTTATTTCTATTCGCATCGCCTAACCAATTATTTGTCCATTGTGGTTGTGGTTTGGTATCTAATTTACAATCCCCTGAAATAGCATCTGAAGAAGTATTTACACTGCCATCATTACAACTAAAAATAGAAGTTTCCCAACCTAATTCACCAAAATGCCAAATCATTTTTGGGCCAGGCACCAGTAAGGTAACTGCTCCCAAAGCCGACATTCTAGAAAGCGCAGTTGCGGGTGTTTTAACATTATACCCATTCAAATTAGCACCATATTGTATATTTTTATACATCAAACGTTCTTCGTCATGACTTTCAGCATAGCCCATCACACGATTTGCAGTAAAGCCCGCGTGATTAAAAGCATACATTCTAGAAATATCATTTTGTGAATTATACCCCATAGTCAATTGATTGTAAGGATCGGTCATTTTTCCCCACATCATTACTCCCTTGCTTGGTGTTTCAGTTACTCTATAATTTGCCCATTCTTTTTCTTCGGTGTCACTACCCAAGTGTTCAAAAATAGTATAATGCGAAGGATCCAAACTCCAAGAATAATCAGCATAATCTTTTAGAATCGCAACTCGGTCTGCTTGATAAGAATTAGTACAAGACTCATCACTGGCAGTACAATTTTGTGTAAAACCTTTGGTCAAATCCCAACGGAAACCGTCAATTTTATATTCTTGAACCCATTGTTTAATAACTCTTTTTACGTAGTTTTTTGTCAAATCAGAAGCATGATTAAAATCTTCCCCTACACTGTATGTATGTTTTGCGACCGTATTAAAATACGGATTTTCAGTAGATGGCGAACCCCATCCGTCTCCGTCAGGATCGTTCATCCACATTCTAACCATTGGATTTCGTCCAAATGCATGATTTAAAGCTACATCAAGAATAACGGCAATTCCATTTTGATGACATACATCTATCAATTCCTTTAGCTTGCTTGAAGTACCGTAAAACTTGTCCAAAGCCATATGAAAAGAAGTATTATAACCCCAACTTTCATTTCCTTCAAATTCCATTACCGGCAATAATTCAATGGCGTTTATTTTTAAATTTTTGAAATAGTCCATTTTGTCAATGACGCTTTGGTAGGTTCTTCCTGCATTGAAATCTCTTACCAATAATTCATAAACCACTAATTTCTCCTTTTCCGGTTTTACAAAATTAGTTGTTGAAGTACTCCATGCGTAAGGCGATTGCCCAGTTTGCAATACTGTAACTTCTCTTTCCTGTCCCACTGGATAAGCGGGAAGATTAGGATAACTTGCCGCTGGAATACCAGCATCATCAAAAGGCGATAAAACCAGAGTCGAATAAGGATCAGCTGTTTTTACCAAAGATGGTGTCCCTGAAATAGGCGTAGCATCTACCACCCAATATTGATAACTATAGTTGGCTCCTGAGACTAAACCTGAAAGTTCCAACCAGAATTTACCCGTGGCTGGATCTTTTTTCATGGCATAGTTCCCATCTGGTTGCCAATTATTAAAACTTCCTGCAATGTAAACAAAGTCTTTCAACGGTGCGTCTAGAACTAAAGTTGCTTTTGTTGCATCGGTGGCATTGTAATTTATTCCATCCAATAATCCAGAAGGCATTGCCGCCGAAACCGTTACCGGATCAACAATTGCAGTAAACTTTTTAACTATGGTTGTAGTTCCTTGGGTAACTTCCAATTCGTAGTTTTGATTCCCTGAAATAGCGGTGTGATTAAACGAATAATTGGCAGTAGCACCATTACTATTAATGCTAGTACCATTTGATTTTAAGTTATAACTAGCATTCCCACCGGTATTATTTGCAGCAATATTCAAACTTCCTCCAGAGGCAATTATTGTTGAACTATTTTGTAATGGAGCAGTTAGAGATACTTGAAAAGTACCTACTTCCGCCAGAATATCTTGCGATTTTTTATCTCCCGTTCCGTCCTTAGCTTTTATCAAAAAACCTATTTTTCCTATTCCGGTTGTATTGTAGTACGTTGTAGGAGTAATGGTTTTAGTATAGGTATTTGGTCCTATATTATAAGTAAATCTGCTTGCTTCATCAGATGCATTCCAAGAACCATTAAGTGGAGTTCCTTTTTGAGTAGTATCATTGGTATCAAAAGCCCAAGCCCAAAGGTACAAAGCATTTCCAGTTACTCCCCAAGCGGCTTCATCTATACTGTTCCCATTGATGGTAATAGTTATGGATGTTGTTTCTTCGAAAGTAGCTGGATTAATACTATAAGTAACCGTTTGCTGTTGAGCAGAAACCGCTAATGAAAAGAAAAACAGAATTAAAAATATAATTTTTTTCATAATATATATTTATTAAATTATAAAAAAGGGCTACCGATAAGATAGCCCTTTTTAGATATTATAACATATTAATTTTTTGTAAGCGAGTATTTGTAATTTCTTGGAGAGCTTAAATCCAAAGTAATTGTGTAATTTCCAGCAGAAGGAACTTTTATGTTATCTCCACCATATTCCATTGTACCATTTGCACCGGTATCACCAAGATTTAAATCCCAAGCGTCATTTGCTCTAAATTTCATTTCTTTTTGAGTAAGATTTGCTGTTATAGTCCATACTTTAGTAACTTTATTGTAAGTCATTGCAGAACTAGCATCCCAACCTTTAGGAGTACCATCACCAATAATTCCCCATGCAGTTGCAGTAGCTTTGTAAGTCAATTTTTCAGTGTCAACAACAATTTGATAATAACCTGCAGCAGGGATTTTAAGATTTGCTCCTTTAGGATCTAATGTTCCAGCAGCAGCTCCAGCACCATATTCGCCTTTCCACTCTGGGAAACTTGTAAATTTATATTCAGCGTTAGCATCATTAAAATTAACAAAACCTTCAAAATCAACTTTACCATATGCAGAAGCAGAAAGCTGTGGAGATGTAGCAGGATCCCAATCATTTGGATATCCAGATGCTTTTGCATAACCACCAGGAACCCATAATTTAGGATTTTCAGTTGTGTAAGGAGTAATTACGATTCCAACTACGTTAGAAATCATAACTACAGTTCCAACAGTTGCTTTAACTCTAACTTCAAATTCAGCTGGAGCAAAAGGAGTACTTTTTAATGCTAATGCAGCACCATTCATAATTTCAACAGAAACTGACGCTTGGTTTTCAGATTTTCTGGATGCTAATTCTTTTGGTGTTTTAAAAGCGTTTCCTTTTTTATCGATTTCAACTGTGTAAACAACCTCAACACTACCACCAAAGTTAGCAGATTTCCATGTAAAACGTTCTGCTTGTGCAGTTGCATTTGCAGGCAATAGAACATAAGCAGCACCAGAAGTTGGAGCTGTTAATACCGGAGAGTCAACTCCTGCGATAACGGGTCTGTCTTGAACATCTTGTACGGTACAAGAGAAAGCAACTACTGCAAATAAAGCAATTATTGATTTAGTTATATTTTTCATTTTTTATATATTTTTAAAATTATTAATATCCAGGGTTTTGTTGTAATTTACTATTTGAAGATAAAGCGGTCGCAGGAATTGGGAATAAATCTCTGTAAGATTGTGTTGGAGATCCTCCAGCAACATTTCCTTTCCAAGGCCATAAATAACTACCTCCAGAAAACTTACCAAAACGAATTAAATCCGTTCTTCTATGTCCTTCCCAGTGTAATTCTCTAGCTCTTTCGTCAAGAATAAAATCTAAGTTTAAATCTCCTTGAGTCACTGCTGTTCCTTTAGCTCTTGTTCTTAAAGCATTAACATAATCAGTTGCTGTAGTCATACTACCACCTGCACCTCTTACTGCACATTCAGCATACATTAAATAAGCATCTGCTAAACGGAACATAGGAAAATCAGCATCAGAGAAATTACCTGCTTTATCTGAACCTTGTTTACCATTCACATCTACATTTCTAAACTTTTGAATTGCATAACCATCGGTGAAATTACCAACGTTTTTGATTTCTTTAGTTTGTCCGTCAGTATAGAATTGTCCACGTGTATCAGTAGTGTTTGCAGAAAATTTATCTACAAATGCTGAAGTAGTTCTAATACCACCCCAACCACCGTTGATTCCGAATGAAGCTGCATTCATAGTACCACCAACTGGTGCGTGAGTCAAGAAAGTAGTTCCACCATACGTTTGAGTGCGAAGACCATCAAATGCTATAGCAAAAATAAATTCGTTTTGAGCTCCATTTTTATCATTATCAGCTAAAAACAATTGATTGTAATTTGTATGCAATTTATAAGCGGAACCTGTAATTTTTGTAATTAAAGGAACTGCTGCTGCATAGCGATCCGTACCTGTATATACTTTTGCATTCATATACAATTTAGCTTGCAACATCCAAGCTGCTGCTTGATCTACTCTGTAAGCTTCATTTGATTTTGCTCCTTTTAATAACGGCGTAACTGCTGTTAATTCATCGTCAACAAATTTGTATAATTCTGCTCTTGTAGCATATTCCGGGTAAAAGAATGTACTTGGAGAATTTTCAGTTACTAAAGAACCACCACCAAACATATCGATTAAATGCCAGTACGTCAAAGCTCTCAAGAAACGAGCTTCTGCTCTGTAAGTTGCGATTTCTGCTTTCAAAGTAGCATCTACTCCTCTGGCTGCTAATTTCTCGTCAGTAGTTTGTCTCAAAAACTCATTACAGTTTACGATTTGGAAAGAGTAACGTGCAAAAACAGCAGTTACAAAACGGTCCAAAGAAGTCCATGTTTGTGAATGAAGATCTTTTATAGTCCCGTCATTCCAAGCAATAATTGCCTCATCAGTAGTTAATTCCTGTAATAACCAATATCCTCTCACATATTGACTTTCTCCCTCATCGATTCCAGAAATATCAGGTGATCCCGAAGGACCTGACTGTCCTGAAGTAGCAAACCCTGCATACAATTTCGCTAGATTTTGTTTGTAAGATGCTGCATCCGTGAAAAATTGATCCCCAGGAACTGCATTAGTGCTCTCTGGCGCTTGGTTTAAATCATTAGTACACGATGGGAATAACATTACCATCAGTAACAATGAAATACCCAATAATTTTATTTGTGTCTTTTTCATTTTTCTTTTTGTTTGTATTAGAAATTAACGTTTAAACCTAACGTGAAAGTAATTGGTCTAGGATATAAAGTGTTATCAATACCTCCAGAAATTTCTGGATCTAATCCGCTATAATCAGTAATCAATAAAACGTTTTGAGCCGACAACGTTAATTTAACTAATGAAGTTGAATTTGGTTTTTGATTGAAAGTATATCCAACACTTACATTATCTAATCTGATAAAAGAAGCGTCTTGGACATAATAATCAGAATGCAATTGAAAATCAGTTTGCTTAGTAAATCCTGATTCTAATAAATTAGCAACACCATTAGACAAATCTGTTTGTCTTAACAATACATTATTACTCGTTCCAAAATTAGAGTTCACATTATTGTACATGTAATTACCCCAAGATCCTCTCCAGTTCATTCCAAAGTCAAAGTTTTTGTAGGTTACGCTTGTATTGAAACCGTAGAAAACATCAGCTGCTGGTTTATGAAAACGGTATTTATCTTGTTCTGTAATAATTCCATCTTTATTTCTGTCAACAAATACACCGTCAAGTGGTTTCCCGTCTGCTCCATAAGCTTGTTCATATACAAAGAATGAACTTGGTGCATATCCTACTTGGTGATTTTGAATCGTATTTCCTGTTCCTCCAGCAATTCCACCTACATTAATACCAGGAGTATTAGGTTGTGTTGTAGTTAACTTAGTGATTTTAGAATCTTGAAAAGTAACATTTCCACCAATTCTCCATTCTAAATCTTGAGTACGAACTGGAATAACTTCCGCTAACAATTCAATACCTTTATTCTCGATTGTTCCTACGTTATAATTATCATAGTTTGAAAAACCAAAGAAAGATGGGTTTTGAGTATATAACAATAAATCTTTAGTCGTTCTTCTATACAAATCAACACTTCCTGTCAATCTGTTGTTAAACAAACCATAATCAAGACCTGCATTAACAGTAGTTGTTTGTTCCCATTTCAAATTACTGTTATACGGTTGTGGTCTAAAAGTAGAATAGAATGTATTACCAAATTGGTATTGCGCTGTACTATTAGAAATTAAATACAACGGAATTGAAGGATAACTTATTCCAATGTCTTGTTGTCCTGTAATACCCCATCCACCTCTAAGTTTCAACGTAGAAATACTAGTTACATCTTTCAAGAAGCTTTCTTCATTCAATTTCCAAGCTACTGCCACTGCAGGGAAATTTGCCCAACGGTTTGATTCAGTAAATCTTGAAGTTCCATCACGTCTATAAGATGCAGTTATTAAATATTTATCTGCAATAGTAATATTAGTTCTGGCAAAGAAAGATTGTAAGTTCACACGAGAAGGTACTGGAACACCAGGAACTGTAACGTTATTTTCAAAGTTATAAGAAGATCCATCATTTGAATCTCTAAAATCTTGGTAAGAATATCCACCAGTAACGTCGAATTGAGTATTAATAGATGCTACTTTCTTGTTGTAGTTTAAAAACAAATCCATTAATTTATTATTTCTTAAACCTGTATTTTCATAGGTATTATTGTGTCCTGAACCTTGAAGACCATTAAGAAAATTAGCTGACGTTCCACCATAAGATCTTCCACTCAATTGATCGTAACCAAAGTTAGCTACAGCTTTCAATTCTGGCAAGAAATGCATTTTATATTCGGTTTGGATATTTCCAATGCTTCTGTATGAAGTACCGAAGTTATCAAACTGCTCAATTAAAGAAAGAGGATTTTTTCCTGCTAATTGATTAATTTCTTTAGGCGAAGTGTACCATTGGAAAAAAGTTCCATCAGCATTTCTAACTGATTGTGAAGGATCAAAACTAATCGCTGCACCAACTGCTCCTCTATTACTGTAATTGTTTTTGATCAAAGAGGTATTGTTGTTCAATTCAATTTTTAAATGTTTGTCCAAGAAATTTCCAGTAACACTAGCTCCAAGAGTAGTTCTTTGCATGTTATCTCTTTTCAAGATACCATTCAAATTAGCATAACCAACAGAAGCTCTGTAAACCACATTATCCGTTCCACCGCTTAATGCAATGTTATGATCTGTACCAATAGCAGTTCTGTAAATTTCATTTTGCCAATTAGTATCCGAAGTACCAAGTAATTTTACTTGAGCTGGAGTTCCATTAGCAGTTACAAAATCTTTAAATTGAGTTGACGACAAAGCATCTACTTTATTAGTAGCTTCTGAAACTTGAAGATTTCCACTATAACTAACTTGCATATCTCCTGCTTTACCTTTTTTGGTCGTAATAATTATTACACCATTCGAAGCACGAGAACCGTAAATAGCTGTTGCTGAAGCATCTTTTAATACTGTAATAGATTCAATGTTGTTTTGATTGATAGTAGTCAATGGATTTCTTCCTCCGTTAATACCACCAGCCGCAACCGGAACACCATCTATAACATATAAAGGATCATTGTTTGCAGATAATGAAGATCCACTTCTAATTCTAATAGTAGCCCCTTCACCTGGAGAACCTCCTCCATTTATGATTTGCAAACCAGCCACTTTACCTTGAATCATTTGATCCGCGGAAGTTACAGGTCCTTTATTAAAATCTTTTGCTGTTAACACAGTTACCGCACCTGTAGCGTCTTTTTTCTTAACAGTTCCGTAACCTACTTGTATAACTACCTCTTTTAATTGATTTTCATCTTCTGATAAGGAAACAGTTATTGATTTTTGAGAATCATAATTAACGACAGAAGCCTTATAGCCAATGAAAGAAAATACGATTTTGTCACCTTTCTTAACATTTGATAATTGAAACTTTCCGTCAAAATCTGTAGAAGCACCATTTTTGGCACCTTGAACATTTACATTTACTCCTGGAATTGGTTGTCCTGATGCAATATCAAGAACAGTCCCATTTATAGTATTCTGAGCCAGAATACTAAAAGGTAGTAGCAGTAATAAAAATAACAACTTTTTATAAATTGTTTTCATACTTTTTGTTTAAATTAATTTGAATTTGGGTTGTGTTTTTAACTTTTATTTTTACTTCGAATGTTAAATTTATGTAAATTTTGTCTCGCTCGACAAAGACCCTTTTTATTTGGTTTACGAAAACGTGATAGTGTTGAAAACTTTCTTTATTATCCAATTATTTAAGGGTTAAATTGCCATTAATAAAAACAAACCATATCTTTATTACGAAAATAAAAATTATCAATTTTACAATTATGAAAAGGAAGGTAACGCTTAAACAAATTGCAAAAGAACTCGATGTTTCAATCTCAACGGTTTCAAAATCTTTAAGAAACAGTTTGGAAATTGGAGAAGATACCCGCTTAAAAGTGCAAGCTTTCGCCAAATTTTATAACTATAAACCCAACAATATCGCCCTAAGTTTAAAGAATAGAAAAACAAAAACTATAGGAATCATCATACCGGAAATTGTTCATCATTTTTTCTCCACTGTTATTAATGGAATCGAACAAGTCGCAAACGAAAACGGATACAGCGTAATCATCTGTCTGTCAGACGATTCTTTTGATAAAGAAGTTCTTAATATGGAATTGCTAGCTAATGGAAGCATCGACGGATTCATTATGTCACTTTCTAAAGAAACCCAATTCAAAGGTGATTTCCATCATATTACTGAAGTGATTGATCAAGGAATGCCAGTCGTTATGTTTGACAGAGTGACTAACGAAGTTTTTTGCGATAAAGTCATCATCGACGACAAACTTTCTGCTTATGAAGCAGTTCAAAGTTTAATTGATAAAGGGAGAAAGAAAATCGCTTTGGTGACCACCGTGGATTACGTAAGTGTAGGTAAACTGCGCACCGATGGATACATAAAGGCATTATTGGACAACGACATTCCTTTTGATGAAAATCTAATTATCAAAATAGAGAATGTGGACAATTGTGAAATCACCATTGGAAAACTTCTTGAAGACAAAGCCATTGATGCTGTTTTTGCCGTTAATGAACTTTTTGCCGTGACCTGTATTAAAACCGCCAACAAAATAGGTCTGAATGTCCCTAAAGACCTAGCGGTAATCGCTTTCACCGATGGAATTATTTCAAAATACTCTACTCCTACTATTACAACCGTGAGTCAAAACGGTATAAAAATGGGAAATAAGGCCGCAAAAATGCTGATTGAAAGATTAGAATCAGAACATGAAGAAGACGAAGAATACGTAGAAAATTATAAAACAGAAGTAATTGAAACTCATTTAATAGAAAGAGAATCTACAAATTAGAATTTATCAGTTTTCAGTCGCTTTCTGAAAACTGTGACTGAAAACTGCGACTGCTTTTTAAAACAAACAGCAGACATTCCGTATAATATTCATTACTACAACCTTGTAGTTGATAATCTTTCATTTTATTTTTTTCTAAAAAACAAAAGTTTAAAATATATTTTTATATTTACCCTTCAAAACTTTTACTTTTACTTCGAAAATAAGTTCAGTTTTGATAAGCATAGCGCTTATCGTATTAATTTTTTAAATTACGATAATGGAAAAGCGTAAATTAAGTTTCTGGCAAATTTGGAACATGAGTTTCGGATTTCTGGGAATTCAAATGGGTTTTGCCTTGCAAAATTCGAATGTCAGCAGAATATTTCAAACTTTAGGTGCAAATATTGACGACATCCCAATTTTATGGGTTGCTGCTCCTTTGACCGGATTAATTATTCAACCAATTATCGGCTATTTTTCAGATAGAACTTGGACCAAATTAGGACGAAGAAAACCTTATTTTTTAGCAGGTGCGATTTTAGCGTCGGCGGCTTTATTTATAATGCCAAATTCACCTGTGCTATGGTTTGCCGCAGGAATGCTTTGGATCATGGATGCTTCCATCAACGTTTCGATGGAGCCTTTTCGTGCTTTTGTTGGAGATAACCTTCCGGAAAAACAACGCACCATGGGATTTGCTATGCAAAGCTTTTTCATTGGTATTGGCGCTTACTTTGCTTCAAAACTGCCTTTGATATTTACGCATTTAGGCGTTCAAAACACAGCTCCTCTTGGTATCATTCCAGATTCAGTGAAATATTCCTTCTACTTTGGTGGAATTGTATTTATCCTAACTGTGCTATGGACCGTTATCACTTCTAAAGAATATTCTCCGGAAGAATTAGCCGCTTTTGAGAAACACAAAGAAGCGACTTTTATTAAAGAAGAACATTCCGCTGAGTGGTTTGCATCAAATGGAAAATCACATTTAACAAAAGGAATCTTGTTTCTACTTGTAAGTGTTCTATTTTCCTTTGTCATCTATCATTTTGATTTAAAGAAAGATTTATACGTTTTATCACTGGGACTTATAGGTTTGGGAGGATTAGCGATGTTAGTTTCCGGATTAATGCAGAAAGCAAACAATACCGAAAATGGATTTGTAACCATTATGAATGATTTTCAGTTTATGCCAAAAATCATGAAACAATTGGCTTGGGTTCAATTCTTCTCTTGGTTTGCCCTTTTCTCCATGTGGATTTACACTACTCTGGCGGTGACACAACATATTTATGGCACTACAGACACGACTTCTGACGCTTACAATACGGGTGCTAATCAAGTAGGCGAAATGTTTGCCAACTATAATTTAATTGCTGCGATTGCCGCTTTTTTATTGCCATTATTAGCTAAATATACGAGTACAAAATTCACTCATTTTGTTGCGCTAGTTTGTGGTGGCCTTGGTCTGATATCGATTTATTTCATAAAAGAACCAACCGCTTTTACAATGGAATGGCTGCCTATGATTGGTGTTGGAATTGCTTGGGCAAGTATTTTGTCTATTCCTTACGCCATGTTATCAGGTTCTTTGCCTTCTAACAAAATGGGATATTACATGGGAGTTTTCAACTTCTTTATCGTAATTCCTCAATTAGTTGCTGCTTCAATTTTAGGATTTTTAGTTTCTAAATTTTTTAACAGCGAACCTATTTATGCGCTTTTGATTGGTGGAGCATCGATGATTCTTGCCGGAATTATTTCGCTTACCATAAATGACAAATCCAAAATTATAATAAATGAATAAGAAAGCATTCATATTCGACTTAGACGGCGTAATAGTTGACACCGCTAAATACCATTATTTAGCCTGGAAAAAAATTGCAGACCAGTTAGGTATCGAATTTACATTAGAACACAACGAACTATTAAAAGGAGTTAGCCGCGTGCGATCTCTGGATATAATTTTAGAATTAGGCAAAATTGAGGCTTCGCAAGAAGATAAAGACAAATGGTTGATTCAAAAAAACGAGGATTATCTAACCTATTTGGTAGATATGGATGAAAGTGAAATCCTTCCAGGTGTTTTTACCATTTTAAAATTTTTAAAAGAAAAAAACCAACCGATCGCTTTAGGTTCGGCCAGTAAAAACGCAAGACCTATTCTGGAGAAAACAGGAATTCTACCCTATTTTGATGCCATTGTCGATGGAAATGATGTTTCCAATGCAAAACCAGATCCGGAAGTTTTCCTAATTGCTGCTAAATTATTGGACACAAAACCGGAGAATGCAATCGTTTTCGAAGATTCTGTGGCAGGTGTTCAAGCGGCTAATATTGGAAAAATGACCAGTATCGGAATTGGCGAAGAATCCGTTTTACATGAAGCAAAATATATTTTTAAAGACTTCACTCATATTGATACAAGCTTTATAGAGTCTTTAATAAAGTAGAAACGAGCTACTTTTCAAAATTTAGAATTAGAAAATAAAATTTAGAATTCTTAAAGTTTTCGAGACAACTGGAAACTTTAAACTTTAAACAGAAAGAAAAAAATGAATCAAGATTATATAAAACCCGATAATTGGTCGATCATTGAAGAAGGATTTGACGTAGAGAGCGTAAAATCATCTGAGAGTCTTTTCAGCATTGGTAACGGAGCGATGGGACAACGTGCAAATTTTGAAGAAAATTACACTGGTGAAACATTTCAAGGAAGTTATATTGCCGGAATATATTATCCTGACAAAACTAAAGTGGGCTGGTGGAAAAATGGATATCCGGAATATTTTGCCAAAGTTTTGAATGCTCCAAATTGGATTGGAATTGACATCGAAATCAACGGAGAAAATCTTGATTTGAATACGTGCTCGGAGGTTAAAAACTTTCGCCGTGAATTGAATATGAAAGAAGGTTGGTATCACCGTTCTTTTGAAGCAACTCTTAAAAACGGAACGGAGATTTCAGTAAATATCCGTCGTTTCCTTTCTATCGTTTTAGATGAAGTTGGAATCATTAATTATGAAATCACTCCTTTGAACAAGGATGCTAAAATAATTTACAAACCGTATATTGATGCAGGTGTAACCAATGAAGATGCGAACTGGGAAGAAAAATTCTGGAGACCATTGGAGGTGAAAAAATCAGAAAACGAAGCTTTTGTAACGGCGCAAACATTCAAAACGCATTTCAAAGTAACGACTTTTATGCAAAATAGCATTTTGGCTGATGATGAGAAATTAACTATTTTCCCTTCAAAAGTTGATGCTGTTAAGGACAAGATTCAATTCAGTTATGAAGTTAATGTGGCTCAAGGCCAAAAATCATCTATCCAAAAAATTGGTGGTTACACGGTTTCATTGAACCACGAAAATACTAGTAGTGCCGCCGAAAATATAATCCAAACTGCACTTGCAAAAGGATATGACCAAATGCTGCAAGATCAAATTGATGCTTGGGCAAAAATTTGGGAAATGTCAGATATCACGATTGATGGAGATGTAAAAGCACAACAAGGAATTCGTTTCAATATTTTTCAGTTAAACCAAACTTATTTAGGAAAAGATTCTCGTTTGAATATTGGACCAAAAGGCTTCACCGGAGAAAAATATGGCGGATCGACTTATTGGGATACCGAAGCGTATTGTATTCCGTTTTATATGGCTACGAAAGACCAGCAAGTTGCCCGAAACTTATTGACGTATCGATACAATCAACTGGACAAAGCTATTGAAAATGCTGCTAAATTAGGGTTTACTAATGGAGCGGCTTTGTATCCAATGGTGACCATGAATGGAGAAGAATGCCATAATGAATGGGAAATTACTTTTGAAGAAATTCATAGAAATGGAGCCATTGCTTTTGCCATTTTCAACTATTATAGATTTACCGGAGATTACAGTTATATTCCCGAAAAAGGATTGGAAGTACTAATCGGTATTGCTCGTTTCTGGCATCAAAGAGCTAATTTTTCAACTAATCTTGATAAATATGTTATCCTTGGCGTTACGGGACCAAACGAATACGAAAACAACGTAAACAATAATTTCTACACCAATTATATTGCCAAATGGTGTTTGGATTATACGTTTGAACAAATTCAAAAAGTGTCATTAGAATATCCTTCAGACCATAAAAGAATTACCGAAAAAGTAAAAATTTCGGATGCGGAACTGCAATCTTGGAAAAAAGTGGCTGACAATATGTACTTCCCTTATTCCGAAGAACATCAAGTTTACTTACAACAAGACGGATTCTTGGATAAAGAATTAGTTAAAGTTGCTGATTTGGACAAAAGCCAAAGACCAATTAACCAAAAATGGTCTTGGGATAGAATTTTACGTTCTCCTTACATCAAACAAGCGGACGTTTTACAGTGTTTTTATTTCTTTGAAGAACATTTCTCAAAAGAAGAATTACAACGGAATTTCGAATTTTACGAATCCTTTACGGTTCATGAAAGTTCACTTTCGCCTTGCGTGCATTCCATTCAAGCGGCCGTTTTAGACAAAATGGATATGGCTTACACTTTCTATTTGAGAACTTCTCGTTTAGATTTAGATGATTATAACAAAGAAGTGGAGGAAGGTTGTCACATAACTTCAATGGCAGGAACTTGGATGAGTATCGTAGAAGGTTTTGGCGGAATGAGAGTTAAAGAGGACAAACTTCATTTTTCTCCAAAAATTCCAAAAGAATGGACTGGTTATTCGTTTAAAATAAATTTCAGAAATCAAATTTTGAAAGTAGACATTAACCACAAGGAAACTTCATTTTCGATTGACGGCCAAGCTGATTTATCAATTGTCGTTAATGGCAAAACCGTATTGGTTTCTGCTAAAAAATCGGTTACCGTATAAACAACTTAATTGTTAGAACTTGTAGTTAATTCTATCACTTAAAAAAAGCCCTATGGCTAACCAGCAATCCCAATAATTATTGGGATTGTTTACTTAAAATAGGGTATCAAAACAAAAAAAGCTTCCATTTGATTGAAGTTGGCGAAAAATTTTAATACACTAAAATAGATTTCATAATGAATAAAATCATTCCTTTATCGTTACAAAATAAGAGCTTCTTAAAAAAAATAACCATCTTCCTTTTTTTTATGTCTTTAACCTTAAACGCTCAAATCGACAAAGTGGAACCGCCTTTTTGGTATGCAGGAATGCAAAATCCAGAACTGCAAATCATGTTTTATGGTAAAAACATAGCGCAATATCAAGTTGCAGTTTCTAATTCAATTGTTATTACTAACGTTACAAAAACTGAAAATCCCAACTATCTTTTTGTTACCATTAACACCAAAAAAGTTCCCGTTTCAGATTTAGTTTTCACATTTAAAAACAGCAAAAAAGAAAGTTTTACACAGAAATATTCTTTGAAGAAAAGAAGAGAAAATTCTGCTCAACGCAAAAGTTTTGACTCGTCAGACATGATGTATTTATTGATGCCCGATCGTTTTGCAAACGGAAATAGGAATAACGACTCAGAAGATGCGACCAAAGAGAAATACAACAGAGAATTACCGGGCGGAAGACACGGCGGTGATATTGAAGGTATCATAAAAAACTTGGATTACATTTCGGCATTAGGCGCCACCACTGTATGGAGTACACCGCTTTGCGAGGATAATGATGCCGCTTTTTCGTATCACACGTATGGCCAATCTGATGTGTATAAAATTGATCCCCGTTACGGAACTAATGAAGATTACGTACGACTGGCTTCTGAAATGCATAAAAAAAATATGAAATTGGTAATGGATTATGTAGTCAATCACTGGGGAATCGAACATTGGATGATGAAAGATTTACCTACTAATGGATGGATTAACCAATTTGAAAACTACACCCAAACCAATCATAAAAGAACGGTTATCCACGATACCCATGCTTCAAAAATTGACACAGAAACTTGTTTAAACGGATGGTTTGCAACTTCAATGCCTGATTTAAATTTAGCGAACCCTTTAACTTTAAAATACCTGATTCAAAATGCGATTTGGTGGATTGAATATGCTGATTTGGATGGATTCAGAGTCGACACTTATAATTATTCTGATCCAAAAGGAATTGCAAAATGGACAAAATCCATAACCGACGAATATCCAAATTTTAATATTGTTGGGGAAGTTTGGATGCAAAGTCAGGCGCAAATGGCATATTGGCAAAAAGACAGTAAAATAAGCCAAATTCAAAATTACAATTCCTATTTGCCAAGTGTCATGGATTTTACTTTATACGAAGCAACGACAAAAGTTTTTAACGAAGATGACGGTTCCTGGGACAAAGGAATAATAAAATTGTATGACAATTTCACCAATGATTTTCTATATCCAAATAGCAATAATCTGTTGGTTTTTGTCGAAAATCACGATACCAATCGATTCAATCAGACCTACGGAAACGACATCAGAAAATACAAAATGGCAATGACTTTGTTGGCAACGGTTCGCGGCATTCCACAATTGTATTACGGAAGCGAAATAGGCATGATTGGCGATAAAAACAAAGGTGATGCGGATATTCGCCAAGATTTTCCAGGCGGTTGGGAAGGCGATCAGAACAATGCTTTCATCAAAGAAGGAAGAACTCTGGGGCAAAGTGAATATTTTGATTTCACTGCCAAGTTATTCAATTGGAGAAAAACCAAATCAGTAGTACATTTTGGAAAAATGACCCATTACATTCCGGAGAACAATGTTTATGTTTATTTTAGATACAATACCAATGAAACGGTTATGGTTTTAATAAACAACAGTAAGGAAACCCATAAAATAAACACACATCGTTTTAAAGAAAATATCAAAAATTTTAAAACCGGAAAGGATGTAATTTCGGAATTAACATTTGATGTTACCAACGAAATTACCCTTGAACCAAAATCAGTTTTAATTTTAGAGTTGAAATAAAAAAATATAAAATGAAAAAATATTCAATCCCGTTTTTACTGGCAGCAATGGCAATTTTCACGAGTTGTACCACTACAAAAACTATGACAGAAAGCAACAAAAATACTAGCAAAACTCCCTTTGTGTGGGAAGGTGCAAACGTATACTTTTTAATGACAGACCGTTTTAACAACGGAGATACATCAAATGATCTTACATTCAACCGAACAAAAAAAACAGGTAAACTACGTGGTTTTGAAGGGGGTGATATCAAAGGAATTGCTAAAAAAATAGACGAAGGTTACTTTGATAAATTGGGAATAAATGCGATTTGGTTTACACCAATTGTCGAACAAATTCACGATGGTGTCGATGAAGGAACGGGTTTGAGTTATGGTTTTCATGGCTATTGGGCAAGAGATTGGTCGAACTTGGACCCTAACTTTGGAACAAAAGAAGACTTAAAAGCATTAGTCGAAAAAGCACATGCTCATGGAATTAGAATAATCCTTGACGGCGTAATAAATCATACCGGACCGGTTACCGCTGAAGATACAGTTTGGCCGAATGACTGGGTAAGAACAGGACCAAACTGTGATTATAAGAATTATAAAAACACCACTTCATGCACATTAGTAGCCAATCTTCCGGATGTAAAAACGGAAAGCATGGAAAATGTAGCGCTACCTCCTTTTTTAATCGAAAAATGGAAAAAAGAAGGACGTTACGAACAAGAAACTAAAGAACTGGACGCGTTTTTTGCCCGTACCGGTTATCCTAGAGCACCCAAATATTACATCATCAAATGGTTGACTGATTATATTGCCGATTATGGAATTGACGGTTACCGAGGCGATACCGTGAAACACACGGACGAAACCGTTTGGGCCGATTTCAAGACACAATGTAATTATGCTTTCACAAATTGGAAGAAAAACAATCCGACAAAAGTGTTAGATAATAATGCGTTTTACACGATTGCCGAAGTGTACAATTATGGTGTCAGTGGCGGACAAAATTTTGATTTTGGAGATAAAAAAGTCAATTATTATCAAAATGGTTTCAATAACATGATCAATTTTGAATTCAAATGGGATGCTCAAAAAGACTATGAATTTATATTTTCCAAATATTCCAATATTTTAAATGGCGAATTGAAAGGATATAGCGTTTTAAATTATTTATCCTCGCATGATGACGGAGGCCCTTTTGATGCCAAACGTACCAAAAGCAAAGAAGCCGGAACAAAACTTTTACTTTCACCCGGATTATCTCAAGTGTATTATGGTGATGAAAGCGCGCGTTCTTTAGTAGTTGAAGGTACTCAAGGCGATGCCACTTTGCGTTCGTTCATGAATTGGGACGAAATTAAATCAAATCCGGAAACACAAAAAACACTTTTGCACTGGCAAAAATTAGGACAATTCAGAAAAAATCATCCCGCTGTTGGAGCAGGAATTCACAAAGAAATTTCGGCTCAACCGTATACTTTTAGCAGAACATTTACAAAAGGAGATTTCATAGATAAAGTTGTAGTAGGACTTGATATGCCATTAGGTCAAAAAATAATTACTGTTGGATCTATTTTCAAAGATGGAACAAAAGTAAAAGATGCCTATTCCGGAAAAGAAACTACGGTTTTGAATGGGAAAGCTAATATCGATTCTGAATTTGATATTGTTTTATTAGAATTGAAAAAATAATTTTAACCCGTCGGATATAATTAATAAAAAATTC
Organism: Flavobacterium sp. CG_23.5; assembly: GCF_017875765.1. Classification (NCBI taxonomy): domain Bacteria; kingdom Pseudomonadati; phylum Bacteroidota; class Flavobacteriia; order Flavobacteriales; family Flavobacteriaceae; genus Flavobacterium; species Flavobacterium sp. CG_23.5. The sequence continues at coordinate 1,986,677 of NZ_JAGGNA010000001.1, forward strand.
AATCTAATAAATAAAAATTCAACCACATAGAAACATAGAAGAAAGAGTGTTATAGCCCAATTCTTGGATTCACATAGTATGGTTTTCTCTAAAAAAGTGAAATGCCTTTCAAAATATCAAAATCTATGTTTCTATGTGGTTAAAAAAATAAAACAAATTGAATTATACCAAACAGATTAATTTTTAAAAATAATTTTATCCAAACGTCTTTAGAAATAAAGGCGTTTTTTTTATGTTTACCTTTACCAAAAATAAATAGCAATGCTCAAAATCGGACATCGTGGCGCAAAAGGATATGAACCGGAGAACACCTTACTTTCTTTCCAAAAAGCATTGAACATGCAAGTGGACGGAATAGAACTGGACGTACATTTGAGCGCTGATGGGGAATTGATGGTTATTCATGACGAAACAATTGACCGAACGACCAACGGAATTGGTTTTGTAAATCAGCTATCTTTGCGCGAATTGAAACAAGTTCGAATTATAAACGAACAAGAGATTCCTACGCTCCAAGAAGTATTTGACTTAGTAAACCAACACTGTTTTATCAATATTGAATTAAAAAATTACGATACAGCAACCAAAGTAGTGAAGTTAATTGAGAAGTATGTTTCGAAAAAAAATTGGCGTTACGACCATTTTTTAGTTTCCAGTTTCGATTGGAATGCGCTTCAACAAGTTCGGTTTTTAAATGACAAAATCCAGATTGGCGTTTTAACTGAAACCGATTTAGATTTGGCTTTGGCTTTCGCCAAATTCATACAGGCAAAATCCATTCACCCTCATTTTCATTTATTGACTAAAGAAAACACGGCGAAAATACAGGAAAAAGGAATTCAGGTTTTCCCTTGGACCATCAATGAAATAGAAGACATTCAAAAAATAATAGCATTTAAAGTAAACGGAATCATCACTGATTTCCCAAATAGAATATGAACCAGATTTTCGTCATTACTAGTACAGTTTTTTACAAATAAGATTTTATTTTTAAACCATTAAGGGAGTTAAGTCAATTAAGTAAAGAGGTAAATAGTTCAGTTTATGACAAAAAAAGAAGTAACTCAATTATCCTATGAAATTATTGGATATGCCATAAAAGTTCACAAAAAACTAGGGCCGGGTTTATTGGAAAAAATTTATGAAGAATGCTTAAAATATGAGCTAGAAAAAAATGGGTACAATGTTAAGCAACAATTTAATATAGAAATCGATTACTATGATTTAGAATTAGCGCATCCATTACGATTGGATTTATTAGTAAATGATTGTATTATTGTTGAGTTAAAAACAGTTGAAAAATTTCACCCAATCGATGAAGCCAAACTATTAACCTACATGAAACTATTAAGTATTCCCCAAGGATTACTTATTAATTTTAATACTACAAACATAACAAAATCCTCAAAACCTTTGATAAATGAATATTTTTCGAGGCTTGCTGATGACTAAACTTAATAAATCTTAACTCACTTAATTGTTTAAAAAAATGAAACGAAACTATAATATTATTAGTCCCGTTTTTCCAAGTAGCGTTTAATTTTAAACCATGAAGTGAATTAAGTAACAAGGTAAATAGTCATGTTTATGACAAAAAAGAAGATTGCTTATTAATTTAACACACCCAGCATAACAAAATCCTCAAAACCTTTGATAAATGAATATTTTTCAAGGCTAGCTGATGACTAAACTTAATAAATCTTAACTCACTTCATGGTTTAAAAAAAATGAACCAGAATTATAATATTCTTAGTCCCGTTTTTCCAAATAAGGTTTAATATTATACCATGAAGTGAATTAAGTAACCAGGTAAATAGTCGAGTTTATGACAAAAAAGAAGATTGCTTATTAATTTAAAACACCCAACATAACAAATTCCTCAAGACCTTTGATAAATGAATATTTTTTGAGGTTAGATGATGACTAAACTTAATAAATCTTAACTCCCTTAATGGTTTGAAAAAATGAATCAAAATTTCGATATAATAATAGTAGGCGGCGGCGCGGCAGGATTTTTTACGGCAATCAATATTGTGGAGAAAAACCCGAAATTGAAAGTAGCTATTTTGGAACGTGGCGCAGAAGTGCTCCAGAAAGTTCGTATTTCTGGTGGCGGAAGATGCAACGTGACGCACGCTTGTTTTGAACCAAACGAATTGGTTAAATTTTATCCGCGTGGCGAAAAAGAATTGCGTGGACCTTTTCATCAATTTTGCTCTGGCGATACGATTGAATGGTTTGAGAAACATGGTGTGGAACTCAAAATTGAAGCTGACGGACGTATGTTTCCAGTTTCGAATTCCTCACAAACCATCATTGATTGTTTTCTACAAGCGACTCAAAAACTGGGAATCGCAGTGCTTACTGGACAAAGCGTGCAATCTATTTTCAATCCTGAAGTTTCCGGTGAAAATCTCTGGAAAATCGAAACCCAAACTGAAAATTACCTCACCGAAAAACTGATTCTAGCTACAGGAAGCAATCCTAAAATCTGGGAAATGCTACAGACTTTTGGACATGCAGTTGTCAGTCCGGTACCTTCCCTATTTACCTTTAACATCAAAGATGCACGAATAAAAGAATTACCCGGAGTTGCTGCAAGGGTTACTGTAAAAGTAAAAGATACCAAACTTACTTCAACGGGACCTTTATTGATTACACATTGGGGAATGAGCGGCCCTGCAGTACTAAAATTATCGGCTTGGGGAGCGCGAATCCTGCATGACAAAAATTATCAATTTACCATTTTTGTGAATTGGTTAAATGATGTTGAAAACGATGAAGCCGAAAAAATCTTGAAAGATTTAAAACAAGAACACGCCAAAAAAGCGGTTTCCAAAAAATCACCTTTTGATTTTCCGAATCGCTTGTGGGAAAGTTTAGTCCTCGCTTCGGGAATTGAAGTGGAAACCAAATGGGCAGATTTGTCAAAACTCCAATTACAAAACCTGACCAATCAGTTGACGAATGGAACTTTTCAAGTTAACGGAAAAAGCACGTTTAAAGAAGAATTTGTGACTGCCGGAGGAATCGATTTAAAGGAAATCAACTTCAAAACAATGGAAAGCAAGCTCCACAAAAACCTATATTTCGCTGGAGAAATCGTCAATATCGATGCGATTACCGGTGGGTTTAACTTTCAAAATGCATGGACAAGTGGCTTTATTGTGGCTAACAGCATTTAATTAAAAACCTTGAATTAATTAACAAGACTTTACGGCTTTTCTAAGTTTTTCTTAAGACTAATCTGATAACTTTACCTCTAGCTTATTAGAAATCTATGAAAATAAAACTACTCAGTACTCTGCTCTTATTAACTTGCCAATTAGGTTTCTGTCAAACCGAAAAAACACTAAAAGGAAAAATCTATTTTGAAAATAGTATTGTTCCTGATGTGGAAGTCATAAATGCAAACACCAAAAAACTGACCGTTTCAGATGGGAATGGTAATTTTTCCATTGTAGCTAAAGCAAAAGATTTACTTGTATTTATTTCTAAAAAATATGAACTACAAAAAATTTTATTAGAAAAAGAGACTCTAGACAAAGCTTTTTTTTCTGTTTTTCTAAGCCTAAAACCAGAACAATTAAAAGAAGTTGTGGTTACAAAAATGCCTTCTTTACAATTAAGTAAAGATAAAAATTGGGAACAAGGAAAGCTAGACAAATTAGCTTTAGAGAAAGCAGTAAGAACCCCAAAAATACTTGGCATGAACAATGGAACTATTGAAAATGGAATGGATTTTATGCGAATTGGTGGGATGATTTTAGGACTATTCAAAAAAGAAAAAGAAGAAGTCAAAAAACAAGTTCCTCAAATTGAATTTACAGCATTAGCAAGAAACACCTGTGATCAAAAATTTTATCTTCAAACTTTAAAATTAAAACCAGAGGAAATAGCCCTTTTTCTTCAATTTTGTGATGCTGACCCAAAATCGAGATTACTAGTAGAGAACAGCAATATCTTATCGATGATGGATTTTTTATCAACCAAGAATATTGAATTTAAGAAGCTATAAGACTTTGAAAACAATTTAGTTTTCTCATACAAGACAAACTGATCACTGCTACTGCAAACTGCCAACTATCTATTAAGCCACCAAATACTTCCGTTTAAAACGGCTGCAAAACTTACCCAAGCCAAATACGGAATGAACAAATAGCCCGCAATTCTATTGATTTTAGAAAACTGGATATAGGTTTCATAAATCATTAACCACAATACGATGATTTCTAAACCGGCAAGCATTGGGTTGTGTAATCCAAAGAACAAATAGGACCACAAGGCATTTAAAGCCAATTGTATCGCAAATAAAACCAACGCTTTTTTTACGATTTCTTTTTCAAATTCTATTCGGTTCCAGACCAATCCTGCCGCAACACCCATCATAATATAAAGCATGCTCCAAACGGGTCTAAAAATCCAATTAGGTGGATTAAAACTTGGTTTTATCAAAGTGGGATACCACGTTGTTATTGCAGAACGTGTAACCATTCCGGATAAATAACCAATCGCAACACAAGTTACAACCATCGTTAAAATTCGAGTAATCTTCGTCATAATTCTATTTTCTAATGTGGGCCAAATTTAATCAAAACTTTAGTACAATTCAATAAATAAACAAATCGCAGGATAAACCAAAAAAAGTATCTTTGCGTAAATTTTTAAGTTCATGATTTCAGCAAACGATTTTATTCCATCAAAATATACACATTCCATTGAAAAGGGAAGTTTCCAATGGAGCGCACCTAGTAATATTGCCCTAGTGAAATATTGGGGGAAAAAGAATAACCAAATTCCAGCCAATCCTTCGGTGAGTTTTACGTTGAATAATTGCAAAACGATTACCAAACTGGCTTTTGCCATAAAACAAAACGATGGTGAATTCTCTTTCGATTTGCTTTTTGAAGGAAAACCAAAAGAAGATTTTAAACCGAAAATTCAGAAATTTTTGGAACGAATAGAAATCTATTTGCCTTTTTTGAAGGACTATCATTTTACGATTGACACGGAAAATACGTTTCCGCACAGTTCTGGAATTGCTTCTTCGGCATCAGGAATGGCGGCTTTAGCGATGAACTTGATGAGTTTAGAAAAAGCGTTGAACCCAGAAATGACCGACGACTATTTTTTTCAAAAAGCATCTATGTTAGCTCGTTTAGGTTCCGGCAGTGCTTGTCGCAGCGTAAAAGGACAAGTGGTAGTTTGGGGAAATCACACGAATATTCAGGGAAGTTCGGATTTATTTGGAGTGGAATTTCCAAATGCTATTCACGCTAATTTCAAGAATTACCAAGATACGATTCTGCTGGTTGACAAAGGCGAAAAACAAGTTTCTAGCACCATTGGCCATGATTTGATGCACGACCATCCTTTTGCCGAAAGGCGATTTGCGCAAGCGCACGAAAACTTGGACAAACTAATTACCATATTCGAAAATGGAAATTTAGACGAATTCATTAAAATTGTGGAAAGTGAAGCTTTGACTTTACATGCCATGATGATGACTTCAATGCCTTATTTTATATTAATGAAACCGAACACATTAGAGATCATTAATGCCATTTGGAAATTTAGAAATGACACTAAAATCCCTGTTTGCTTTACACTGGATGCTGGTGCAAATGTGCATGTTTTGTATCCAAATACGGATAAACCAAAAGTATTACAATTTATTCAGGACGAATTAGTTGGCTATTGTCAAAATGGTCAGTACATTTGTGATCAAATTGGAAGTGGCGCTGTTGAGAATTGAATAATTTTCAATACCTTTATTTCTAAATAGTTAAAATTATGGACATTCAATCAGAGAAATTAGAATTGATAAAAATGTTATTAGAAACTGATGACAAAACTATAATAGAAGCTATAAAAAACATCTTCAAGTCTGAAAAAAAAGAAGTTTGGGAGAAATTATCGCCTGAACAACAAGAAGAAATCAATATAGTAATACAAAAAGAAAATCGCGGTGATATTGTCGATTTTTAACATTATTCAAAACCAAATTATCAATCCCAAATTGCTAATTACCTACCTAATATGAAAGGACCTTTATTTTATTCTAAAATATTACTCTTTGGAGAATACGGAATTATTCGTGACTCAAAGGGGTTGTCTATTCCTTATAACTTTTACAACGGCGCCCTTAAAAAAGACGAAAATCCTTCTGCTGAAGCTATAAAATCTAACGGGAATCTAAAACGTTTTGTTACCTATTTGGAAACTTTACAAAGCGAACATCCTAGTTTAGTTACTTTTGATTTAGCGACTTTAAACAGTGATGTTGCTACAGGAATGTATTTTGACTCCAGTATTCCGCAAGGATATGGTGTAGGAAGCAGTGGCGCATTAGTTGCCGCTATCTATGATAAATATGCTCACAATAAAATCACGGTTCTGGAGAATTTAACACGTGAAAAGTTATTACAGTTAAAAAATATATTTTCTCAAATGGAGAGTTTTTTCCACGGAAAAAGTTCTGGTTTGGATCCTTTAAACAGTTATTTGAGTATTCCAATTCTGATTAATTCTAACGATAATATTGAAGCAACCGGAATTCCAACACAAAGTTTTGACGGGAAAGGCGCTGTATTCTTGTTAGATTCAGGGATTGTAGGCGAAACTGCTCCGATGGTTAATATTTTTATGGAAAACCTGAAAGACAAAGGTTTCCGTGCCATGCTTAAAAATCAGTTTGTAAAACATACGGATGCTTGTGTAGAAAACTTCCTTGGTGGCGACATGATTTCATTGTTCATGAATACCAAAAAATTATCAAAAGTAGTTTTGAATCATTTCAAACCAATGATTCCTGAGCAATTTCATGGGATTTGGCAAAAAGGAATTGACACGAACGATTATTATTTGAAATTATGTGGTTCTGGCGGTGGCGGTTATATTCTTGGTTTCACTGAGGATTTAGAACGCGCCAAATTATCTCTGAAAGATTATAAACTAGAAGTAGTTTATCAGTTTTAAAACTTTAAACCCAAACCTTAAACTCGAATAATCATAATGTTAAGTAGGCAGCACAAACTTTTATTGATGAAAATTATAAGTTTGTTCTCTGTCGTTCGAGGGTACAACATTCCAATTATTATTTTGGCGCAGTATCTTTCAGCGATATTTATTTTGGCGCCAGAGATAAGGGCCTTGGATATACTACTGGATTTCAATTTATTCTTAATTGTATTTGCATCTTCTTTAACTATTGCTTCCGGTTACATCATTAATAATTTTTACGACAGCAAAAAAGATTTAATCAATCGACCAAATAAGTCTATGCTTGATAGATTAGTGAGCCAGAAGACCAAACTGACAGTTTACTTTTCGCTTAATTTTATTGCGGCATTAATGTCGATGTTTGTTTCATGGCGTGCTTTTCTATTTATTTCTGTTTACATATTTTCAGTTTGGTTCTATTCCCATAAAATAAAAAAATACCCAATAATCGGCAATTTGACGGCGGCTTTGCTGGCTGTTATTCCTTTTTTTGCCATCCTGCTTTATTATTATACAAAAATTTCATTTAGCGATATTGAGACTTATAAAAATCAGTTTGCTGTAATTTTTGCCCATGCCACTTTTTTATTTTTATTGCTGCTTGTTCGGGAGATGATTAAGGATTTAGAGAATTTAAAAGGAGATTTGGCCAACGATTATAAAACAATCCCTATTATATACGGTGAATCCATTTCGAAGAAAGTGATTACGATTTTGACCATTTCAACCATTTTTCCCGTTTATATTTTGATTGAAATTTACGATGTAGGGTATATGGATATTTATTTTTACTCTTGTCTTATCATCTTAATTTTCTTCTTGTTGTATTTATCGAAATCCAATACAAAAGCACAATTTCTATTGCTTCATAATGTTTTAAAATTCATTATTGTAGCTGGTGTATTTTGTATTGTACTGATCAATCCAAGTGTGTTATGGCATGGAAAGAGATTATTGTTGATGGTTTAGGTTTTTCTTCTAAAAATCATAAAAAAGGTTGAAAATAGTTTCATCAAAAAATCTCCTACTTTCTCCATTTGGTTAGCCCCGATTAAAACGGCATCCTTTTTCTTTTTTCCTTTAAAAAGAAAAAGATACAGTGGAAAGCGGGAAATAGCTACAAAAAACCAAACCAACACTCCTTAATCAGCTTATTAATTAGATAGTTAGCGTTTTCTAATTGTCAAAAATCGTTTGTCAAGTATATAAATACTATCTTTGCGCAAATTATTGGAATATTATGAATAACAAGGAGGGCAATAATAAGAAAAGTGGACCTAGAGCAAATAGCTCAAGACCCAGTTCGAATAAGCCAAAACCTGCCATGCAGAAGCGCGCTCAAGGGCCAAAAAAAGTTAAAGTAAATACTAAAGTTGCCGAAGTTGCTACTGATAAAGTAGAGAAAAAACCAAATCAGGCTCCGAAGAGACCAAAAGTAAAAGACGAAATTCGTTTAAATAAATATATTGCTAATTCAGGTGCGTGCTCGCGTCGTGATGCAGATATTTACATTCAATCCGGGACTGTAAAAGTAAACGGAATTCCTGTTACCGAAATGGGATATATGGTAAAACCGGGTGATGTAGTGAATTTTGACGGATCAACTTTGACACCGGAGAAAAAAGTTTACATCTTACTGAACAAACCAAAAAACTTTACGACTGCCATGGACGAAGGTCAGGAATATCGTAATGTAATGGAATTAGTTAAAGGTTCTACTACTGCAAAAATTGGTGCTGTAGGAAGAATGGATAAAAATACAACTGGTTTGTTATTGTTCACAAACGATACGGATATGATCCGTAAGTTTACTTTACCAAGTCAAAAATCATCTAAAATATACCAAGTTTCACTGGATAAAAACTTGAAATTTGAAGATTTAGAGAAAATCAACAAAGGTTTAACGCTTGACGGACACCGCGTTTTTGTGGAAGATGTAAGTTATATTGATGGTGAAGCGAAAAGTGAAATTGGATTGCAATTAAGATCGTCTAACGTAAAAGTGGTTCGAAATATTTTTGAACATTTTAGTTATGATGTTTTAAGAATTGACAGGGTTTCTTTTGCTGGATTGACAAAGAAAAATTTACCGAGAGGGAATTGGAGATTGTTAACGGAGCAAGAAATTATCAACTTGAAGAACGTTTAATATTTCTTTGAAATTATATATTAAATCCCATTCCACTTCACGTGAAATGGGATTTTTTTAATTAAAAATACAAACTACCACCATGACACCAGAAAAATTACAATCAATTGCTTTTAAATGGTTTGAAACTTTTAACAACAAAGAATTAGAAAAACTATTGTCATTATATGACGATGATGCCGTGCATTTTAGTCCAAAACTAAAAATCCATAAGCCCGAAACAAATGGATTTGTTGCGGGAAAACAAGCCTTACGAGACTGGTGGAAAGATGCTTTTGAACGATTACCAACTTTAAACTACAAAGTGACTTCGCTTACCGCAAATGGCGATCGCGTTTTTATGGAATACATAAGAACCGTGGACGGAGAGGCTGAAATGCTTGTTGCCGAAGTACTTGATATCAAAGAAAATAAGATAATTGCTTCCCGAGTATATCACGGTTAAAATTCCTTTTTTTTAATTCTTTTTTAATAGATTGGAGAAAAATAAAACTTCAAAATCCCATTTGGTTTAGAACAAATGGGATTTTTTTATACGCTGGATTCAAGTTAAAAACCATCTACTTTTAAATATCCATTTTTACTCGTAAATTAGCAGACATTGATTAACAATCAATCTCCATAAAAACAATGCGACAATTTCGATACAAAATACTTGTTTTCATATTTTTCTTTGCTTTGAGTTGCCAACAAAATTCTCAAAAGAAAACAGTTGTTAAAACTGTTAAACAAAGCCCGACTGTAATTTCTAATTCGGACTCTCTAACGATTGACTTAGTCGCTTTACAAAAGCAAGGCAAATTTCAACAGACAAGTATAATAACTGTTTATGATGACCCTGTGTACCACAGCACCAAGCATTACAATACAGTTCCTTTACCAGAATTATTAAAAACCTATACCTCTATAAAAAACTTAAAGGCGGACCAGTATCAGATAATTTTTGAATGTGAAGATGGATATAAACCGATGATGTCTTTGAAAAAATTTATTTCGGCTAAATCGTTTATTGCAGTTAGTGACGTGGATGCACCAGAAGGGAAATTATGGGCGGAAATTATTAAAGACGGACATCGAATGAAAGCCGCGCCTTTCTATTTAATTTACCAAGGGATATCGACAAAAGACACTGATTTCAAATGGCCCTATAACCTTATCAAAATCCATCTTGTCGCTAACAGTCAAAATGTTTCATTATTATTTCCAAAAGAAGACAAAAAAGCTCAAATAGGATTTGAATTATTCGAAAAAAACTGCGTCACTTGTCACGCCATAAATAAAATTGGTGGAAATATGGGACCGGAATTAAATTACCCTAAAAGTGTCACCGAATATTGGGACAAAAAACAATTAAAAGACTTCATTAAGAATCCGGCCTCTTTTAGAAACGGGGTTAAAATGCCCACTTTACCGAATCTAAAAGAGAAAGAAATCGATGATATTATTTACTACTTAAATTACATGGCTGATCATAAACTAAAAAATGAAAATTGAAATTCAAAAATAGTGCATTACTAAAAATTTAGAATAAAAAAGACTCTAAAGTATTACAAAATTAATCACCTCAAATCCATTTATTATAGATAAATTAGCTACAACTATTTAATAATCAACTAATATGAAAAAATTAACCGCTATTCTTATTACAATCACTTGTTCGTTTTTACTGGTCAATTGCAAATCCGACAACAAAAAAGAAGATTTTACCGCTTTGACAAAAAATTATTTTGACGACAAAAATGTGCTAGACCCATTGGGTGCAACTCAAAATGGTCAAAACGAATATAACGATCAGTTACAATTTGATATGACGGATGGATATCGAAATTCTCAAGCCGCATTTTTTGATAAATATCAAAAAGCAATTCAAACTATTGACACTACCAAGTTATCCGAAGAAGAAAAAAATAGCTATCAAATCATAAAATGGTAAGTTGAAATAGGCAAAAACATGCTAAAATATCCCACCAACTTAATGCCATTTAATCAAATGTATGGAACACAACTGACTATAGGGCAATTTGCGGGAGGCTCTAGTGCTCAACCATTCAAAACTGAAAAAGATTATACTAATTTCTTAAAAAGAATCGATAAATATGCTGTTTGGATAGATTCGGCAATGGTCTATATGAAAAAAGGGATGGCTAAAGGAGTTGTTATGCCAAAAGCTCTGACCCTAAAAATAATTCCACAATTCGCAGAAATGCCAACCGCAAAAATAGAAGATAATCTTTTTTATTCGTCTATAAAATTGATGCCAGCTTCTTTTTCAGATGGAGTTAAAAAAGATTTGACGGCAAAATACACGGCAGAAATCAACAACAAATTGATTCCTCAATACAAAAAAATGGCGGAATTCTTGACCAAGGAATATCTTCCTGCATCAAGAACAACTAGCGGAATAGGGAGTTTGCCTTTTGGAAAAGAATTATACGCTACTTATGCAAAACAAATGACGACTACTGAAATGACTCCTGAACAAATCCATGAATTAGGACTTAAGGAAGTTGCGCGTATAAAAATAGAAATGGAAAAAGTAAAAAACCAAGTTGGCTTTAAAGGTTCACTACAAGAATTTTTCGTCGAAGTAAGAAATAAAAAAGAACTAAAACCTTTCAAAAGACCACAAGAAGTAATTGCAAATTTCCAAAGCATTTATGAAAGAATAAAACCAAACGTAAATAAATTATTTTCGTTACAACCCCAAACAAAATTTGAAATTAGAAGAACCGAAGCTTTTAGAGAAAAATCAGCCTCTGCAGAATACAATCAAGGCTCAGCCGATGGAACGCGCCCCGGAATTTTTTATGTACCTATTCCTGATGTGCTAAATTATAATGTCTATGCCGCAGAAGATCTATTCTTACACGAAGCCATTCCTGGCCATCATTTCCAAATTTCGCTGCAACAAGAAAATAAATCATTGCCTGATTTTAGAAAATTCAATTTTTTTAGCGCTTATGGCGAAGGCTGGGCTTTATACACAGAAAGTTTAGGAAAAGAACTGGGTTTATACCAAGATCCGTATCAATATTTTGGGATGTTAGGTAATGAAATCCACCGTGCTATCCGTTTAGTAGTTGACACAGGATTACATAGCAAAGGATGGACGAGAGAACAAGCTATCAAATACTCATTGGAAAATGAAGCCGAAAATGAGGCAAGTATCACAACGTCCATAGAGCGCTATATGGCGATTCCGGGACAAGCTTTATCATATAAAATTGGCCAATTGAAGATTATGGAACTTCGCAAGAAAGCGGAGAATAAAATGGGAGCCAAATTTGATATTAAGAAATTCCATGAAAAAGTATTAGAATCTGGCAATATGCCACTGACATTATTAGAAAAAAAGATTAATGCTTGGATAGACGAGAAATAATTTCCAGTCATTTGTATCAAAAAAGCTTTCGCCGCGGCGGAAGCTTTTCTGCTTTAAAACTACTCCACAAAAAGGCAAACTATATTTTCAAGAATGTTTTACTAATTTTATTTAATTTGGAATTTCTTACAGATTGTTTGTAAGAATTTATACAACTAATCAACCACGTTTTATTTCTATTCTCAAAGTAAGAAAATTATACCATTTATAATTAATTTAGTGTATTTCATCGATTAAATTTGGCACTTTAGCGACTATATTTGTAAATTTGCTCAACAATTGAAAGAATTGTACTATCTAAATATTTCAAAAAAAGAATATTGTAATCGTAGCTTTCACATAAAAAATATTGCAAACCTAAAACCATAAATCATGAAAGATTTAACATTAATATTAGTCTTCTTCGTTGTCTTGTATGTGGGGCTAACATGCTCCTAAATTAAAAACAACCATCGAAATACCGGTAAACAAATTAACATTATGTTTTATGATTTGTATTGGTCGTGTCTGTAAGAAATTCAAAATTTGAAGAAAAGCTAGAAGACGAATAATTTAGAATATTAATTATATTGTTTTTCTATTTTTTACTATAAACATTCCGAATAGCTTTTGCCTTTAGATAATATAAGTGTCGCTATCTTTTATATTAACTCAGTAATTTATAAAAACGTAAACCCAGACTTGCTCTGGTTTTTTTATACTCAAATTTTGAGTAATCCCAGAAACCAAATAGTATAAAATAAAAAAAGCTTCTCGATTGAGAAGCTTTTTTTGTGCGGATAATAGGACTCGAACCTACACGCCTTGCGGCACCAGATCCTAAGTCTGGCATGTCTACCAATTTCACCATATCCGCGCAATTGTGGGTGCAAATATAAACATATCTTCCAACTTTCAAAGCAATTTATTGAAAAAATATTTATTCTATTTTTTGTACTTTTGAAACTATAAAATTTAAATCCATGGAAAATATAAAATCGTATGTTCAACAACATAAAGATCGTTTCATTACCGAATTAATCGAATTATTAAAAATCCCATCCGTTAGTGCTGACACGGCTTATTCTCAAGATGTTATCGATTCGGCCGCAGCTGTAAAAGCCAGTCTGGAAAAAGCAGGATGCGATTTTGTTGAAATTTGCGATACTCCGGGATATCCAATTGTGTATGGTGAAAAAATTATTGATCCAACCTTGCCTACGGTGTTAGTTTACGGTCATTATGACGTTCAACCTGCAGATCCAATCGAACTTTGGACTTCTCCACCATTCGAACCTGTCATTAAAAAAACAGATATTCATCCCGAAGGCGCCATTTTTGCTCGCGGTGCTTGTGATGATAAAGGCCAAATGTACATGCATGTAAAAGCATTAGAATATATGGTCCAAAGCAATACCTTGCCTTGCAACGTAAAATTCATGATTGAAGGCGAAGAAGAAGTGGGTTCTAAGAGTTTGAGTTGGTTTGTGGAACGCAACCAAGAAAAGCTGAAAAACGATGTGATTTTAATTTCTGACACCGGAATGATTTCAAATCAACAACCATCCATCACTACAGGATTACGTGGATTAAGTTATGTAGAAGTAGAAGTTACGGGACCAAACCGTGATTTACATTCTGGACTATATGGCGGAGCCGTTGCCAATCCGATAAATGTTCTGGCAAAAATGATTGCTTCGCTTCACGACGAAGACAATCACATTACCATTCCTGGCTTTTATGATAATGTTCAAGAATTATCTCTTGAAGAAAGAGCCGAAATGGCAAAAGCCCCTTTCAAATTAGAAGACTATAAAAAAGCACTAGAGTTAAACGATATTTATGGTGAAAAAGGCTATTTAACCAACGAAAGAAACTCCATACGTCCAACACTTGATGTCAATGGAATTTGGGGTGGATACACTGGAGAAGGTGCTAAAACAGTTATTGCAAGCAAAGCTTTCGCTAAAATTTCGATGCGTTTAGTTCCAAATCAAGATTGGGAACAAATCACCGAATTATTCACTAAACATTTCCTCAGTATTGCTCCTGCAGGCGTTACCGTAAAAGTAAAACCGCATCACGGCGGACAAGGTTACGTGACTCCAATTGACAGCATTGGATACAAAGCGGCGAACATGGCCTATACAGAAACCTTTGGTGTGCCTGCCATTCCTGTTCGTTCAGGGGGAAGTATTCCTATTGTTGCCTTATTCGAAAAAGAACTGAAAAGTAAAACTATTTTGATGGGATTTGGTTTGGATAGCGATGCGATTCACTCGCCAAATGAACATTTCGGAATTTTCAATTATTTGAAAGGAATCGAAACTATCCCATTGTTTTATAAATATTTCGTAGAACTTTCGAAATAATATTTCTCATTCCGTCCGTTCGAGTTTTTTTGAGAAGAGCAACGGAACAAAAAAGTATCGAGAACCCTTTTCAAAATAAATAATCCGTTCCTTCTACATAGAGTGAACGGATTTTTTTTGGGCGTTACCTCGTTTCAGAAATATCTCGTTCAATAAAAACTTCTGTTTAGAAACAAGGTCGGGCTATTCGCTCTATCTTTTGTTCCAATTTTATTTGCTTCGCTAGCCCTTTCTATTGTCACAAAAGGATGCCGCTGCTATCCCTAACGCGCTAACTAAGAAATAAATACTTCCAAATCAAAATCTTTAAAAAAAATTTGTTTTTTAAAGATTTTGCTCTACATTTGTAGAACAATGTTTTAATTTGTAGAATATGAAAATGCAAAATCTTTATAAAATTGTCCTCCTTATAATATGTATAAGCCTAACTAGCTGTAAAGTCAATCAAACTAAAAATGGATTCAAAACGGGTAAATGGATTCAAACGAAAAAATTCATGAATATCGAATCCACTGCAACAGGAAGATACAAAAAAGGAAATAAGATTGGAACTTGGAAAGAGTTCATGAGCGATAGATTACTTTCAAAAGAAAAATATAAAAAAAACAGTTGCCATATAATCAAATATCACAATACTGGACAAATTCAACAAATAGGTGTTTCAAACAAAGCCATGATAAATTCAAAGATAGAATGGCTACCCACAGGAGAATGGAAATTTTATGACTCCGAAGGGATTTTACTCGGAACCAAGATCTATGAAAAAGGTATACCAATTCAAGAAATTTATACAAAATAAAAAAAATAAATATGCTACAACTAACTAACTCCGAAGAACAACTGATGGAACATCTTTGGCAACTAGAAAAAGCTTTCATGAAGGATTTGCTCGAAGCATTCCCGGATCCAAAACCCAAAACCACAACCGTTGCCACACTTTTAAAAAGAATGATTGACAAAAAATTCGTTGCCTACAATGAATTTGGAAACTCTCGGGAATATTATCCTTTGGTCAAAAAAACGGATTATTTCTCGAAACACGTCAACGGATTGATTAGTAATTTCTTTAATAATTCGGCATCACAATTTGCTTCTTTCTTTACCACCGAAACCAATTTGTCAGAAAGAGAATTGGAAGAACTCAGAAAAATAATAGATAGTGAAATTCAAAAAAAGAAAAAATGATAGACTTTCTAATTAAATTAACCATTACCTTATTCGTATTACTGGCAGTGTATTATTTGTTTTTGGAAAAAGAAAAAATGCACCTATTCAACAGGTTTTACTTGTTGTTCAGTCTAGTATTTTCATTTGTAGTTCCGTTCATTACAATAGAAGTGATTCAGGAAATAGCGAAAAGTACAGCTGTTCCTGCAAACATTCAAGTACTACAGGGAAGCACACAAATAGTTGAAGAAACAAACTATTTACCCATAGCATTATGGAGTTTGTATGCTTTAGTAACACTGATTTTGGCAATCCGTTTTATTAGCAACGTCATCAAGATTTCGGCAAAAATGAAGTCGAATTCACCAATTGCTTATAAAAACGCCAAATTGATTTTGGTGCCTGAAAAAACACTGCCGCATACTTTCCTCAACTCTATTTTCATCAACGAAACGGATTATAATAATCGAAATATTGAAGCGGAATTATATACCCATGAATTGACGCATGTTACTCAAAAACACACTTTAGACATTTTGTTTATAGAAATCATCAAAACGATATTTTGGTTCAACCCTATTTTTATTTTTTACAAGAAAGCTATACAGCTCAATCACGAATTTCTTGCTGATGAGAAAGTAGTCACATCCTATAAAAACGTTCCGTTTTACCAATCTTTATTACTATCGAAAGCAAACGAGAACCAACCTTTTTACCTGGCCAGTAATTTGAATTATTTAATAACTAAAAAACGATTACTTATGATGACAAAAACCACCTCCACAACGAGAGCATTAGTAAAGAAGGGACTTCTAATTCCTTTATTGACTGTATTAGTATTTTCACTCTGCACAAAAGTAGTAGCTCAAGAAAAAAAAGTAGTAAAGGCTGAGCAGACGAAGACTCAACTTACCGGAATGGAAAAGTATTTTGAAAATACCATTTTCAAAATCAAGGATAAAAATGGAACAATTGTATCCGAAAAAAAATTCAACGAGCTTACCAATCTAGAGAAAAAAAATGTTCCGCCTCCTCCACCTCCAGCAACAAGTAAGCAGGATAAAAATCTCAAAGAAGCAAAAGGACCAACGTCAGTTGAATTGAGTATTTATAACAAAGGAGATGACAAGGCTTACAAAGTACAGGACGCTAAAACGGTCTCCCCTGAAAAAGTAAGGACTAATCAAAGTCAAACTGTTTACGATATCGCTGGACTAACAGAAAAACCAGAATTTCCGGGCGGGATAGTTGAATTCTATAAATTTGTAGGCGAAAATTTCCAAATTTCTAAAGAAGCGTCAGCTAACAAAATAAAAGGAAAAGTATACATCACTTTCATAGTAGAAAAAGACGGGAGCATAACAGATACAAAAATCTTAAGAGACATTGGCTTTAACACAGGCGAAGAAGCAGAAAGAGTGATACGCTTGAGCCCAAAATGGATTCCCGGTAAAATGAATGAGGAACCAGTTAGAACCATGTATAGTTTACCTATAACCGTTCAAACGGCTAAATAGATTTTAAAACAACAAATCCGCTTCATTACGAAGCGGATTCATTGAACTACAATCTAAAAAACTATTAACTAAAATTTTTTATCGGGTTATAACCCAAATATGGCATGGCTTGTTCCTTGAAAACAACACCATATTCTTCTAACTCTTTCAAAATGGGCACATACACTTCTTTACGAATAGGAAGTTGTACGCCTGGGGTTGTAATCTCACCATTTAAAATCAGCAATGTTGCCATGGCAACCGGCAAACCGACTGTTTTTGCCATTGCAGTATACGTTTGGTCTTCGCCAATACAGACCATTTTGGAGTCGATTTGTCTTTTCACACCATCTAATTCATATCCGAATTTATGATACATCACTATCATATCTTTATCTTCGGGTTGTAGTGTCCAACTATCATTCAATATTTTTTCCAGTATTTGTGCCGGAGTGGCATTTTTTAGTCCCACAATTTTTTTGCTGTTGAATAAATCTAATTCTACTAATTTATCCCACATAATGTCGTCCTGATCTATTTTGAGAATCAAACGCACTTTTATTTCAACGGAATCCGTAGGATGATACGGCAAGAAGGAATTTACGAATTTACGATAGCTCATGTGCTCGGAATCTTCCATAACATAACTGTCATCCGTCATTCCCAATTGCACAAACATATTCCAAGCTTTGGAAAAACCTACCCGACGAATTGTACCTCTATATAAAGTAAGAACATCATCTAACCCATAAACACTTCTGTATTTTAAGGAATCTCTATTGGAATACGCTTCAAATCTACCATAGTCTTCTACTTCAAGAAATTCAGTTCTTCTAAACAGATTACAATACGGTATGTATTTATAAGCTCCTTCCTGAATAAACTTGGCAGCACCGCCTTGTCCGGCAAGAACAACGTTACGAGGCGCCCAGGTAAATTTATAATTCCAAAGATTTGTATCAGATTCTGGCGCAACTAGACCACCACAAAAAGATTCAAACAAAAGCATTTTCCCGCCTTTATCACCAATTTCATCAATAATTTTCATGGCGCTCATGTGATCTATTCCAGGATCCAAACCAATCTCATTCATGAAAATAAGATTATTTTCTTTGGCAGCTGCATCTAATTCTTGCATGGCATCACTCACATAGGAAGCCGTAACCATGCTCTTTTTATAAACAATACAATCTCTGGCAACCTCAATATGCAAATGCGCAGGCAACATCGAGATAACAATATCTGCTTTTTGAATCGCTTCTTTCCTTTGATTTTCATCAAAAATATTTAGGTCAATAGGAGTCGCATTGGGGTGATTATTGGTTTTCTTTTGGGCTAATGTCATCGATAAGTCACCAATAATAAGGTGCAAATTCTCTTTTTCAGATTTACTTAGAAGATATTGAATCAACGATGACGCTGATCTTCCTGCCCCAATGATAAGTATTGTTCTCATTTTTCTATAATTATAACACAAACATACAAAATTGTTGTATTTATAACAAATAGCAAACATTAAAACTTAATTTTTTTTCTAAAAAAGAAAAACTAACACTAAAAAAAGAAAATATAGCAATCAAACTCCAAAAAAAGTATCAACCAATATTCTTTCAATTTAGATAGCAATGAGATACTTTTGCAATTAAAATAGAACAAAAAAAAATGGACAAAAAAATAATTTCAACCGGAGCAATTTTTGGAATGATAGCGATAATTCTAGGTGCTTTTGGTGCACATGCCCTAAAAAAAGTACTGTCTGTAGAGCAACTTTCCACTTTTGAGACTGGAGTACGCTATCAAATGTACCATGCGCTATTTTTATTATTTACTGGACTAATGACAGACTTGTCTCAAAAAACGAAGAAAACTATCTATAATTTGGTGCTTTTTGGTGTTATTTTATTCTCAGGATCTATTTATTTATTGGCCACAAATACACTTACTTCTTTTGATTTTAAAGCGATTGGTTTTGTGACTCCAATCGGTGGACTCTTATTAATACTGGCTTGGGGGATATTATTTATTAATATAATCAAGAAAAAACAATAAAACCACGATAATTAAATCCTATCTAAAATATAAGTTCTACTTTTGCAGTCGATAAATTAAACTTCACAATACATAATTTTATGAATAATAACACACCGTTTACGCAATCGATTTCGCTAGAAGACATAGGAATTGAAAACGCAAAGATTCATTACCAATTATCAGCCAACGAATTACACGAAAAGACAATTGCATTAGGTCAAGGAATTGAAATTTCGAACGGCGCTTTAGCAGTTAACACTGGCGAATATACTGGACGCTCTCCTCAGGATCGATTTATTGTCAAAGACAGCATTACTGAGAACCAAGTTTGGTGGGGAAAAGTAAACATTCCGTTTGAACCTAAAGCATTTGATGCTTTATATAAAAAAGTTACGGATTATTTATCAAATAAGGAAGTTTACGTAAGAGATTCTTATGTATGTGCTGATCCTAATTACAGATTAAATGTTAGAGTGGTTACAGAAACTCCTTGGGCAAATTTATTCTGTTTCAATATGTTTTTGAGACCTGAATTAGAAGAACTTGAAAACTTTACAGCAGAATGGACTTTGCTATGTGTTCCTAGTTTCATGGCAGATCCTGCCGTTGACGGAACCCGTCAAAGTAACTTTGCTATTTTAGATTTCACTAAAAAAATAGTTCTGATTGGTGGAACTGGATATACCGGGGAAATGAAAAAAGGAATTTTTTCTGCTTTGAATTTCATTTTACCTGTTTTCAAAAATACATTACCTATGCACTGTAGTGCTAATGTAGGTGAAAAAGGAGATACAGCTATTTTCTTTGGATTATCAGGAACCGGAAAAACAACTTTATCTGCAGATCCAAACAGAAAATTAATTGGAGACGATGAACACGGTTGGACTAATGAAAATACCGTTTTCAATTTTGAAGGAGGTTGTTATGCAAAAGTCATCAATCTTTCCGAAGAAAATGAACCAGATATCTTTAGAGCCATAAAAAAAGGCGCAATTTTAGAGAATGTAATTATAAACAATGACACGAATGAAGTTGATTATGAGGACGTTTCAATCACACAAAACACCCGCGTAAGTTATCCTATTTACCATATTGATAATATCCAACCCGGTTCTATTGGGAAAAATCCTAAAAATATATTTTTCTTAACTGCCGATTCTTTCGGGATATTACCTCCTATTTCGAGACTAACTCCTGGACAAGCGGCTTATCACTTTATTTCAGGATACACGGCAAAAGTGGCAGGAACAGAAGCTGGTATTACGGAGCCTCAACCTAATTTTTCTGCTTGTTTTGGCGCACCGTTTATGCCTTTGCATCCAACAAAATACGCTGAAATGCTAAGCAAAAAAATAAAAGACGCTAATGTAAAAGTTTGGTTAATCAATACCGGATGGACTGGTGGACCTTACGGAACAGGAAGCAGAATGAAACTAAAATACACTCGTGCAATGATTACTGCTGCGTTAAACGGAGAATTGGATGATGTGGACTATGAAAATCACGAAGTTTTTGGAATTGCAAAACCACAATCTTGCCCAAATGTACCCACTGAAATATTAAATCCAAGAAATACTTGGGAAGATCCTGAGTTGTATGATATAAAAGCGGTCGAATTAGCTCAAAAATTTAAAGCCAATTTCGCCAAGTTTGAAGAGTTTGCTAATGCCGAAATTATGGCAGGAGCTCCCTTAGCTTAAGTTAATTTTAATTCAAAAACAAAAAGAGCTGTTCGTAATGAACAGCTCTTTTTATATAGTAGAAAAAGCTAATTAAAATCATATCAACTATTTATACCATTATTTGTTTTTTGGCGTTAAATTTGCAAGCATCAATCAAAATCATCAATCATGTTAAAACATTTTTTCATCCTTTGTTCCGGAGCCGACAAAGAACTCCTTGAAGGCTGTTCCGAAGGCGAACAAACCAAATATGTTGGTATTGGCGCCACTGTTTTTTTTACTGCCGTTATGGCTTTTATTGCAAGTGCTTATGCCTTGTTTACCGTTTTTGACAGTATCTATCCCGCTTTACTTTTTGGATTGGTTTGGAGTTTACTCATCTTTAATTTGGATCGTTTTATCGTTTCCACTATTCGAAAAAGAGACAAGTTCGGAAGTGAATTTCTACAAGCAACTCCCCGAATTATTTTGGCAGTTATCATTGCCATTGTGATTTCTAAACCATTAGAAATTAAAATTTTCGAAAAAGAAATTAACACCGTTTTATTGAAAGAAAAAAACGCAATGGCTTTGAACAACAAAAAAGAAATTGCCAGTTATTTCAAATCGGATTTAGATAAAAACAAAACCGAAATCGATAGCTTAAAATCGGATATTACTAAGAAAGAAAAGGAAGTGAATACGCTTTATGAAACTTACATTACAGAAGCCGAAGGTACAAAAGGCACTATGAAATTGGGGAAAGGTCCCGTATTTAAAGAAAAAATTGCCAAACATAGCTTGGCTACTGCCGAACTCGATACTATTAGAAAAAACAACTTGGCAAAAATTGCCGAAAAGGAGAAAAAATCTAAAACGCTACAAGCTGATTTAGATAAAAAAGTAACCGAAACCCAACCGATCATTGATGGTTTTGACGGTTTAATGGTGCGAATAAACGCATTAGACAAATTGCCATGGATTCCTTCATTCTTCATCATGTTGCTGTTTTTAGCCATTGAAGCTTCCCCAATAATTGCCAAACTTTTATCTCCAAAAGGCGAATATGATTATAAACTGGAAGATCTAGAAACAGCGCTGAAAGCAACTTTGGAACAAGATAAATACCAAAGAGGCTTGTTAGTAAAAACAAGTGCTGCTATGCACGATAAAGTCTATCAAGACATTGCTCAAGACAAGAATTTATATGACTTGCAACGCAAGAAAGCGACGGAATTACTGGAATTGCAAGCACATAACTTTGTAGAAAAGCAGAAGAAAACACTTTAGTTTTTAAGTTAAAAAGTCGAAAGTCTTAAAGTCAGGATACGAGTTCCTTCTTTAAGACTTTCAACTTTACGCCTTTCGACTATTTTACATATGACTCAAAATCTCTTTTTTGAAAACATCATATTCGCCTTGCAAAATCAATCCATTATCCAATAATCTTTTATAATTCTGTAATTTTTCAAAAAGTTCATCTTGTGACAAATTGCTTAAGCCGATTTCCTTTTGATTTTCAACAGGAGGACTGAACTCTTCGGGTTCCATATTAAAAGGCGGAGGTGAAATTGGCATTATTTCAGAGAAACTGGTAACTTCTTCGGTTTCCATTTCTTCAACAAAATCTTCGTCTAAAATCACAGCATCTTGAATTTCTTCAACAGTTGGTTGATTTGTAACTGTTCCACTTTTTAAAATATCCAATTGCTCTTTGGCATAAGTGAAAATTTTTCTTGCTTGAATTTTTGGAATATAATCAATCGAAACTTGCATATCCGTTTTGGTGGAAAACGAAAATTCAGAGCCTAAAATATTTTCTTTAACAAAAGTACCTTCAATTTGATCCCAAGTATAATCCGTAAAATCCATAGAAAGTCCTAGGTTTTTAGGCTGACAAATAATAATTCGCTTGTTTGTCAATACAATACTATCCGGAAAAACGGTCAGTGCAGGTTTTTTCTGAACAGCGATATAACCAATTTCTTCGTTTTTCATCAATAAATCATTCAATTTTGAAGTGATTTTTTCAATGGCTTTCGGATCTTGTTCTTCGTTCAGGAATTTTTTAAGTTGTTCTTTCATTTTTATGCTGAATTTATTTCAGTATCTGTTTATTATTTATGTTCAAATTGCATCGCAAAAGTAATGCCTAATTTTCTAATTCAATAATTTCGGTTTGCAATTTCTTTGTTAAACTTTTGAAAACCAATTCGTAGGAATGATCGATCAATCCTTTGACAACACTATCCGAAACATCTTTAATTATATTTACCGTGTTCCAATGAATTTTACTCATATGAAACCCAGGTTTAATATCATCGTATTGCGCCCTCAATTCCTCTGCTTTATCTGGATCGCATTTCAAATTAACCGATGGTTCGCCTTTTTCCCATTGACTTAAAGATGACAAAGCAAACATCTTACCTCCCACTTTAAAAACTAAGGTATCTTCATCAAAAGGGAAATGTTCCGTCACTCCTTTTTTAGAAAGGCAATATTCGTAGTATGTTTCTAGGTTCATTAATTACTGTTTTCCAATTAATCCCAAATGTGTGTATTTAAAACCTTTTTCATATTTCAATCCGTAACCCAGCATTCTATCGAACGACGAATGAGCAAATAGAATTACTCCAGCCAGCTGAATTTCATTCTGATGAAAGTATATTCCAATTAAATAGATGATTATAGCAATTCCTCTATGATGGAATAAATTGTAGCTGAATGCACCTGTTTTATTTCCAAAAACATAGCCAACCATAGAAAAGTCCGGTGCTAAAATCAACGTGAAAAACCACCACCAAGGATAATTTAAAATACTAAAAAAATAAATCCCAAGTAACAACAATCCCAATTCTTCCAGTTTAATAATTGTTTTCATTCGATAATTTTTTCCATTAATTTTTCGGGATTCGCTAAATGCTTGAAACCAAATTTTTGATATAAAAAATGCGCATCAGACGTGGCAAGCCTCCAAATTTTTACCTTTTTTAGCATCGGCTCACTCATCATATTTTCGATCAAAATTGACGAATATCCTTTCCCGCGATGTTCCTCTGTAATAAATACATCCATTAAATAAGCAAAAACCACATAATCTGTAATAACACGTGCAAATCCGATTTGCTTGTTATCGAGGTAAATTCCAAAACAAAAAGAATGATCGATAGTAGTTTGCACTTCTTCAATGGTTCGTCCTGCGGCCCAATAAATATCCTTCAAAAAATGTTGGATAAACGGAATATCGAGCTTATTTTTATCGGTTGAAACGGTAATCATATTTTATACAAAATTGGTTTACTTGGACTCGCATCATTCTCAAACGAAGCAATTTGCAAATTCAACAAATAACTTCCGTCTTGCACTTCATTCGGAACAAAAATCATTTCAGTAATAGTTGCTTCCAATCTTGCATCTTCATTCAAATTATTAACGTCTTTTACATTCCAAAAAGCTTTATGCGCCAATAATTTTCCTTCATCATGTTCTTTATCCACACTTGGCAAATCAATCAGCAAATGTTGTATTTTGCTTTCGCAAATGAACCGCGCAGCAACTTCATCCAGATAAGGCGGATTGGTATTGGAATATTTTAAATGTTTTTTGGATTCTAAATTGGGCAACGTTCTAATTATTATTGCTTCTGGGGTTTTTCCATTCAAGGCTTTTTCAATCTGAATTTTAGTAATCACCCAATCTTCCCCATGTAATTCCGGTTCTACCGAGACCAATTCCGCCAAGAAGAAAAACTGTTTCAACGATTGATTTATGCTGTAAAACTCTCGTGTAATGTGGCCCAGACATTCCGTGTGAGTCCCGTGACCGTGCGGATTAAAGAAAATATTATTGAAATTAGTGGAAGCTCCTTTTTTCACGCTTCCAATCCAATTGTCAAAAACTACGGGTTCAATTATCGGTTTATCAATATACCAAGCAATTGGATTTTCATCTGTATTCGTTAATGGAATCGAAATATCAATAGGTTTTGATAGGTCTACTTGATATTTATTATCGATAATTGCTAGCATAATTATTTAACCACAAAGGGCATTAAGATTATCACCAAGATCACAAAGCATAGTGGAGTTTGTGCCATCTTTGCGTACTTAGTGGTTATATTTTATTCCAAATTTAAATAAAATAAATCCGATGCAATTCCATCTGTCAAAAACTTTCCTTTTTTGGTGGTTTTTAAAATATTATTTTCAATGAAAAGCAAATTGTCATTCAAAAACTTCTGACTTTGTTTAAAAAGATAATCCAAAAATTCCTTTCCAAATTCCTTTTCAATTCTATCCAAAGAAACACCCCAAATTGTTCGCAACCCCGTCATAATATACTCGTTATATCGATCCGCAATCGAAAGAATTTCTATTTCGTTAGGCAACTTATCTTCCTGAATGGATTTTAAATAAAGAGAATTGTTAGAAACATTCCAACTTCGGGAAACGCCATCATAACTATGCGCCGAAGGACCAATTCCAATATATTTTTTTCCTAACCAATACGCCGAATTATTTTTGGAGAAGTAATTTTCCTTTCCAAAATTCGACAATTCATAATGAATGAAATCATTGGCTTCGAGCGTTTCCACCAAAATAGCAAAATGTTCTTGGGCAACTTCATCTTTAGGCGCGGCAATTTTTCCCGTTTGAATCAGTTTGTTCAAAGCCGTTTTAGGTTCCACCGTCAAGGCATAACTCGAAATATGCGGAATCCCAAAACTCAGAGCGGTTTCTATATTTTGCTTCCATTTTTCGTTGCTCGTTCCTGGAATTCCGTAAATAAAGTCAAGAGAAATATTATCGAAATACTTTGTTGCTTCTTCTAAGCATTTTTTGGCTTCCGTCGAATTATGAGCGCGGTTCATCAATTGTAAATCGTCTTCAAAGAAAGACTGGATTCCAATGCTTAACCTATTGATTTTACTTTTAGACAATTCAATTATTCGTTCACTTGACAAATCATCAGGATTCGCTTCAAGCGTGATTTCAGGATTTTCTGAAACAGAATAGCTATTATAAACTGCAGCAATCAGAAAATTAATCTCTTCAGAAGTTAAAACCGAAGGAGTTCCACCACCAAAATAGATAGTTTCAATCATTTGATTTTCAGACTCATTTTTGCGCATTTCAATTTCTTTGACAATAGCCAAAACCATCTCTTCTTTCTTCTTCATCGAAGTAGAAAAATGAAAGTCGCAGTAGTGACATGCCTGCTTGCAAAAAGGGATATGAATGTAGATTCCTGACATAAATTATCTTTAACTTAATTTGATTATTAAAACCATCGGTAACAGTATACTTAATAACATAAAAACAAACCCAAAAAATTTATCAGCAAAAAGACTTACATCTCCTGAATAAAATAATTCTCGTTGTGGAATTTTTGGATCTCTTCTCTTTCTTGCCCAAAAAGGAATTAACATTAACCTGTAAAGCAATAACGAATATATGGGACAAAACCACAATAATATAAAGTTTGGCGAAGTGCTTTTATCATTGCTCATTTCAAAAAAAGATAGGATCGAAATTAAAATAGCGAAACTAAATATTATTAAAAATGGCATTCTCTCTCTCAATACTTTCCTACTAATTATAAAAATTAATGGAATAAACAATAAACCAATAAATGAGAACTCTTTAAACATTATTACGAGATTTTTTATAAGTATTATAATTACAAAATGAAAACTATTTTTTAACTCGTTCTTCGTTTTGTTTTACAAAAGCGTCCCAACCGGTATAACTTTTGGTGCCAGTCACTTTTCCCGAATTGAAAAAATGACAAACTGCTGCTGCCAAACCATCCGTGCTATCAAGATTTTTAGGTAATTCTTTCAGTCCTAAAAGTTGCTGCAGCATTTTAGCGACTTGTTCTTTACTGGCATTTCCGTTTCCGGTAATCGCCATTTTTATCTTCTTGGGTTCGTATTCAGTAATAGGAATATCTCTCGAAAGTCCTGCTGCCATGGCCACACCTTGTGCACGTCCCAACTTCAACATCGATTGCACGTTTTTACCAAAGAAAGGCGCTTCAATTGCAATTTCATCTGGATTGTGCGTGTCAATTAACTCAATGGTACGTTCAAAAATGATTTTCAGTTTTTGATAATGATTGTCATATTTAGATAATTGCAATTCATTCAATTGCAAAAATTCCATTTTTTTATTGACAATTTTTATCAATCCAAAACCCATAATCGTCGTTCCGGGGTCAATTCCTAATATGATACGTTCGTTTGCCAAGTTGATTTGTTTCAGGTTTAAAGTTTCAGGTTTAAAAGTTTATTCGTTATTTTACACCTTAATTATTCCCCTTCGGGGGCTAGGGGACTTATGATTACAATTCCACACAAAACTAAACAATTCCTCGTTCTTATAATCAAAATTTTGATTGTGGGCGGTGCCTTTTATTTTATTTACAATCAACTTGCCAATAACGACAAGCTCGATTGGCAGAAATTCCTTGTTTTGTTCCAGAAAAACCAATCAACTGGGGGAATCGCCTTTATTTTATTTTTCAGTTTTTTGAATCGATTTTTTGAAATCTTGAAATGGCAAAATTTGGTTCATTTTATCCATAAAATATCTATCGGCGAAGCCACTAAACAAGTTCTTGGCGCATTGACTGCCGGACTATTTACACCTAATGGTGTAGGAGAATATGCCGGAAAAGCTTTGTTTTTTGAAAAAAAAGACACTAAAAATATCCTTTTTTTAAACCTGATTTGCAACGGAATCCAAATGATTTTGACCGTTATTTTTGGAGTTTTCGGCTTATTGTATTTCAATGCAAAGTACAATGTGATTACTACAAAAACCGTGGCATTGCTATTTGGAATGCTATTACTCCTATTCGTTGTTTTATTTTTGGTTAAAAAAATCGCAATCAAAGGCTATTCTATCGAAAAACTAATTATTAAGATTAATGAAATTCCAAAATCAATTCATCAAAAAAATATCTTTTTGGGAGTTTGTCGCTATCTGGTTTTTTCACACCAATATTATTTCTTGTTTTTGGCTTTCGATGTTCATTTCCCTTATTTAATTATGATGTCGTGTATTTCGAGTGTATATTTCTTAGCGTCTTCCTTGCCTACTTTTCAGTTTCTAGACTTTGCTGTGAAGGGAAGTGTAGCCGTTTATTTTTTCGGGATTCTAGGCATAAATGAATGGATTGTAATTTTTATTTCGACGTTAATGTGGTTTCTCAATGTGGTTTTACCAGTACTTATTGGGAGTTATTATGTGTTGAATTTTAAAAGCCCCCTAACCCCCAAAGAGGGAATCACAAAGGAGATTAATTTAACTCCTAAAGAATGATTACCTTAATTTTAAGTGCGATTGTAATAGTTTATCTTTTTACTATTTGCTTTTTGATTTATGGCTTCACCAAAGTAAATACTGTTGATTACATTGGCTTAAAGCCAATAAATAAATTCTCGATTATTGTTCCTTTTCGGAATGAGGCCGAAAATTTGCCTATTTTGTTAGATAGTTTATCCAAGTTAAATTATCCGATGGAATTGTTTGAAGTTATTTTGGTGGATGATTTTTCCCAAGAAGAGTTTAAAGTTCAAAGTTTAAAGTTTAAAGTTTCGGTCATAAAGAACATTCGGGTTTCTAACTCCCCTAAGAAAGATGCGATTGTGACCGCGATGCAAATCGTAAAAACGGACTGGATCATTACTACCGATGCAGATTGTCAGGTCAATAAGAACTGGTTACTGACATTGGATAATTACATTCAGCTTCACAATACTTCGATGATTGCAGGAGCTGTGACTTATGATTGCAAAAGTTCGTTTCTGCATCATTTCCAGCAATTAGATTTGGCGAGTTTACAAGGCACTACTTTCGGGAGTTTTGGTTTGCGAAAAGGATTTATGTGCAATGGCGCGAACTTCGCTTATACCAAATCATTATTTTTATCACTAAATGGTTTTGAGGGAAATAACAAAATTGCAAGTGGCGATGACGTTTTCCTACTGCAAAAAGCAATTTCACGTTTTCCGGAAAAAGTACATTATTTGAAATCTGAAAACAATATTGTCATCACAAAACCATTGAATGATTGGATATCTTTGTTTTATCAAAGAGTGCGTTGGGCTTCAAAAACGAGTTCGTATGAAAGTAGTTTTGGAAAAGCTTTAGGTTTAGTCGTGTTTGGAGGGAATTTGAGTTTGATTTTAGCTGTTTTTTTATGGATTTCTGGTTATGTTACTTTGCATAACGTCTTTTTCTTATGGCTGTCAAAATTTGTTATTGACACTATTTTGATCCAAAAGTCCCACTTATTTTTGACCAAAAAAAGAATGCGGTATTTAATTATGAGCAGTTTTTTCTATCCGTTTTTCAGCGTAAGCGTAGCTTTATATTCGCTATTTGGGAAATACGAATGGAAAGGGAGACGATTCTAGATTTTTTATTTCAGATCTATGCAGAACGATACCTCTTGTTTTCACAAATGCCCTAGCCCAGATGGAAACGGCATCCTTTTACTTTTTGATTAAAAAAGAAAAAGATATAGTGAACAGCTGGAAATAGCTCCTAGAAAAACTATTCCACTTTAAGAATAACGGGAAGTATAAACTGCGTTTTTACTGGAATTCCACGTTTGATGGCTGGATTTACTTTTGGAAAATCGACCAAACGCGCCTGAAGAATGCTATCGATTTTTACTTTATCGTACGCCACCGAATCTTTAGGAAATTGGGGTTCGAATTTGATAGTGGAATTAGGAAAAACAGTGACTTTCACCTGAATGGTATCCAATTCCGGATAGCGAACGGATAGCGTATCTACGCTCAATTTTTGCTGAATAAGCTGGGTTAAAACCTCAAAAAAACATTGTTGACGCTGTGTTTTATTATCTATTTTTTCACAATCTGCGACTGATGGGTATTCGTCGACTTCTTTCCAATTGATTGTTTTCAATTCCTTTCGCAACAATTCCTTTTCTGAAGGAACTTGCTTGTCGAAATATTGACAGGAATTGAAAAGTATAAGTGTTAATAAAAGGTAATATTGCTTCAAGATTAAGATTTTGAATGGGACTAATATTTTATAAAAATACAATTATTTTTTTTGAGAAGCCTTATACCGCAAATAATCTTCATAGGACTCCGCAAACCACTTCTTTTTATTTTCATCGGCAATTTGTTTTTGGTCGGGATACAAAGCGGCTAAACGATCAGAGAAAACAGCAATTTGAATGGTATAGTTATAGAATTCTGTTCTGGTCAATAATAATTTTGTGTCTGATTTCTTTTCGAAAAATTCAAAAAAAAGATGATCGAACTCTTTTAGGGAATAATTTAATACTTTTACTTTATTCACCCTGTACAAAGAGTCTTTTAAAAGATCGTCCTTACCGGTTGTCTTTGTTTCTTGCGCAATTAAAGTGCCCAAAGAAAGCGTGAAATAGAGTAAAATGGAACAGGTTAAAATTATTTTTCTCATATTCGTTTACTAAATAAGTGTTTCTTTAATGTTTTCAAAAATACTAAAAATTAATTTATGGATTTACTGCTTTTGACTTTAGGTTTTATGTGCATGATTTTAGGAGTTTTTGGGAGTTTTTTGCCGGTTCTACCTGGCCCAAGCATTAGTTGGATTGGGTTGGTTTTGCTTTATTTCACCAATGCCATTGCAGCAAATTATTGGATTTTAGGAATAACTTTATTGATTACTATTATTATTTCTGTGTTGGATTATGTGATTCCGGCCAAAGGCACTAAAAAATTTGGTGGAAGCTCATATGGAATTTGGGGAACTAATATTGGTCTAATCATTGGGATTTTGGCTCCTATTCCTTTCGGATTTATAATTGGACCTTTTGTCGGTGCCTTTGTGGGTGAACTAATTTATTCTAAAAACCATAAACAGGCTTTTAAAGCTGCAACAGGTTCATTTTTGGGCTTCCTAGCTTCTACGTTCATGAAATTTTTAGTTTGTATGATGTATTTGGGATTGTTTCTGGGAATTGTCTGGCAATATAAGCTGGAGTTGTTTTAAATATAGCAACTGAAAAAGCCTTTCCTTCGAAAGACTTTTTTATACTAGTCTCATTTTTGGAACGAGAGGACTCGAACCCGTCTCGTCCCAAAAGACGAGATGACATGCACGTATTTTAACCAAGGAGAAAATCCCTTAACAACCTCTCTATCGAAGCGACATTCAACTTTTTCAATCGCAATTCCTCTTTCAAAGCTAATGTTTTCGTTTCAAATTCTTTAAAATAAACCAAAACCCATGGACCTCTACCTGATGTATATCTGCTCAAGCTATTATTATGTTCAAAAACACGTTTTTCAACATCTTGAGTAAATCCTTTATAAAATATACCTTGCTCATTTTTAATTATATAAACGAAATACATAGCGGTGCTGATTAAAATTATTAAATACAAAAAAAGCCTTTCTGTTACGAAAGGCTTTCCCAAATATTAGTCTCGTTTTTGGAACGAGAGGACTCGAACCCGTCTCGTCCCAAAAGACGAGATGACAGGCAGGTATGCTAACCAACTTCAAAAATTATTTAACAACCTTTCTATCGAAGCAACATTCAATTTTTTCAATCGCACTTCCTCTTTTAAAGCTAATGTTTTAGTTTCAAATTCTTTAAAATAAACCAAAACCCATGGACCTTTACCTGATGTGTACCTGCTAAAGCCATTATTATGTTCAAAAATACGTTTCTCAATATCTTGAGTGAATCCTTTATAAAATATACCTTGTCCATTTTTAATTATATAAACAAAATACATAGCACTGCTGATTAAAATTATTAAACACAAAAAAACCTTTCTGTTACGAAAGGCTTTCCCCAATATTAGCGGTCTGGACGGGACTCGAACCCGCGACCCCATGCGTGACAGGCATGTATTCTAACCAACTGAACTACCAAACCAATATTTTTAATCTATAACAATCTAATTCTGAACTCCCGATTTAGACTCGAACCCGTCTCGTCCCAAAAGACGAGATGACAGGCATGTATTCTAACCAACTGAACTACCAAACCAATATTTTAATCCATAACAATCTAATTCTGAACTCCCGATTTGGACTCGAACCCGTCTCGTCCCAAAAGACGAGATAACAGGCATGTATTCTAACCAACTGAACTACCGAACCTGCTGTTTTATTGCGGTGGCAAAGATACAATAGATTTCCATTTATACACAGATAAGATGCAAAATCTTCACCCAAATGTTATATAACAAAATATCCAACTTCTTTAAATCAAAAAAGCCATCCGTAGGTTCTAAATAAATTTAGAAACATTGGAAAGCTTTTCATTGGTCTAACTACTAAACCCGGTCAGCTTACAAGACTGACCAAAACAACACAACTAGCTTTAGATACCTTTTATGGGGCAAAAAAGCCTTTCTGTTACGAAAGGCTTTCCCCAATATTAGCGGTCTGGACGGGACTCGAACCCGCGACCCCATGCGTGACAGGCATGTATTCTAACCAACTGAACTACCAAACCTGCTGCTTTATTGCGGTGGCAAAGATACAATAGATTTCCGTTTACGCAAGTGTTTCTAGAAGAAATATTGAATAAAATTTTAACCTATTATCCAAAGTTTTGTTTTTCAACTAAGTATGTCGTTAAAATATTTTCAAAACTTTCGCCAACACTCACCGGAATGTACTTTATTCTGTTTTGCGCACAAGTTAATGCTAGTTTTCTAAAATATTTTTCGGTCTGTTTTTCGTATTCCTGTTTCACATTATCGGCAAAAATAGCCACTTCTTCTCCAGTTTCCACATCAATAAACTTCCTTGGAGCATTATCAAAATCAAAATTCAGTTCCGTTTTGTTATCAACCACATGGAATAAAACCACTTTATGCTTATTATGTTTCAAATGTTGTAAGGCATTAAACAGCGC
Source organism: Flavobacterium sp. CG_23.5 (assembly GCF_017875765.1). NCBI lineage: Bacteria > Pseudomonadati > Bacteroidota > Flavobacteriia > Flavobacteriales > Flavobacteriaceae > Flavobacterium > Flavobacterium sp. CG_23.5. The sequence continues at coordinate 2,019,819 of NZ_JAGGNA010000001.1, forward strand.
TTCTTCTTTCCCAGACTGAAACATATCCGTAAACAAAATAATCATGGAACGACGGTGAATCTTTTCTGCGATTTGATGTAAAAAGGTAATTGTATCGGTACTTTTTTTAGTTGTTGGTTTTTCCAATAAGTTTTCAAGGGCATTCAATATCATTCGATGGTGACGATCACTGCCTTTTTCAGGAGCGTAATACTCATAAGTGTCCGAAAACACGCTTAGTCCTATCGCATCGCGTTGCTTCTTTAACAAATTCATTAAAACCGCCGAAGCCAAAACGGAGAAACCTATTTTGTTTTCAAAAAAAGCTTGCTTGTCTTTTAATTTGGGATAATGCATCGAGGAGGAATTGTCAATAATAATATGACAACGCAAATTCGTCTCTTCTTCAAAACGTTTGGTGTACAAGCGATCAGTCTTTGCAAACAATTTCCAATCGATATGCTTGGTACTTTCTCCTACGTTATAGACTTTGTGCTCGGCAAATTCAGCCGAAAACCCATGAAACGGACTTTTATGCATCCCCGAAATAAAACCTTCCACCACCTGATTGGCTAGCAATTCCAAATGCTGAAAGCTGGAAATTTTCTCTATTTGCGATTCGATCTTCATATCTCAAATATAGTAAAAGATGAAATAATTAAAAAATTAAAAGATTAAAGAAACATAACTAAATCTGGAAGCCGAAATAAATTCAGTTTAAACCAAAAAAAAGGCTTGACTTTCGCCAAACCTTTCATATGAATAAATATCAGATTCTATATAAATCATAATCTACCGATTACAACAACGCGTCTAAACTATCAGCGTAGGTTTGTTTCGGAGCAACTCCTACTTGTTTTCCTACTACTTCTCCGTTATGAAAAACCAAAACCGTTGGGATGTTTCTCACTCCGTATTTTGCAGCAAATTCTTGGTTCGCGTCAACATCAACTTTCCCTATTACCACTTTACCCTCGTATTCCGTACTAAGTTCGTCAATGATTGGACCAACCATTCTACAAGGTCCACACCATGCTGCCCAAAAATCTACCATTACTGGTTTGTCTGATTTCAAAACTACTTCTTCAAAAGTAGCGTCTGTTATTGCTAATGCCATATTATATTTTTGTTTAAAGTTTAGTTTAAAGTTTCACGAACCTCAATTACAACGCAAATTTAGATATTAAAAACAAACCAAACACCATTCTCAAATTAGTTTTGATTATAAATGTATTGTCAATAGTTATTTGAAGCTATTTCCTGCTGTACAATGGGTCTTTTAAACTGTCCCGAACTGTCAGGACAGTGTAAAAGGATTCCTCCCGAAACTTCGGGGCCATCACGGCTACAAAACCAAAACCAATAAACATCATCTTTAACAAATCCAATCAAAAAAAAAGGCTGTCTTTTCAGACAACCTTTCATATGTGTAACTCCAATAACGTTTTATTACAAACTGTATTTAAGACCAAGAGTTAATCCAACACCACTAATACTGATGTATGAACTTAAATCATCTGTTGGTTTATTTTTATCAAAACCAGCTGCATTAGTTGACATATTGTTAGAAGTACTATTGATTTGATTTGAATAATTAGTATGGATGTCAGATTGAGTTCTAGTAGCCATCGCATCCGCGCCATTCATAGTAAATTCAGTAGTTTCTTTTGTTTTACCATGTACTGTAAAATTACGGTACTCTACTTCTCCAAACGCAGATAAGTTTTTTCCTAATTTATAAGAAGTACCTAAAGCTGCCATAAAACCTACCGTTGGGTTTGGTTTAACCTTATCAACGCTATGAACTGCAACCGTAGTAGTAGCACTAGTTGGAATTATTGCGTCAGTCTTAATAGTTAAAGTACCATTAACAGGAACTATAACACCTACTTTTGAATATGTTTCAAATCCTTTAACTTCTCCTAAAAACAAAACAAGAGCTGGAGCTAGATCTAAAGCTTTAACTTGTCCGTCTGATTTTAATACTGTAGTATTTTGAGAGATAGTTTGCACCATTGTTTTACTATTACTATTGTAATAATTGATTCCCATTTCTACACCTAAACGATCAGTAAAACGATACCCAACATTACCTCCGTAACGAAAACCTTCTCCAAAAGATCCTGTAACGCTTTCTCTAGAATTTAATTTACCACCAACATAAACATCTTTATTGGCTGCTCTTCCTCCTACGGTAGGAAATTCAGTTGCGGTAGCTTGCGTGAAGTATGAAGCTCCCAATTTAAAATACCAACTTTCTTTCTTGCTTTCTTTCTTATCAGTTTGGCCCATCATAGTCAACGAGCAAGCCATAAATCCTAATAATAATAAATTCTTTTTCATAATATTATATTAATTAATTTACACCAAATTTAAATCAATTTCACATAACATTTGACAACACTTTAGCAATATCACTAGCAAATCATTACAGTATTTATTATTTTAACTGTAATATTATATTTACAGATTTATTTTTAACTAAATGAAAAGAATAAAATCTAAAATTTAACACCAAAACCCTAATTCAACTTAAAATTAATCTGCATTTTTTCTAATTCAAACAATAACTCGTTCGAAATCTTAATTTTCAGTTTTCTACTTGGCATCGACAATTTAGTGACCACCTTTATTTCTTCAATTTCGGTTACCGTACTGGTTTCGGGAATTTCCAAAACCCCCGATTCTGAATCTTCATTCTCTTCTACAAAATCTACGTCTTCACTTTCAATAACAACAGCTGCTGAAGCTACGATGCGTCTTGTTTTTTCCAATTCCATGATTTCAAAAGTCACTTGATTATCTCCCTTGTTTTCTGAAAAAAGATGACTGAGTTTATGAATAAATTCGGTTTTCAAATCAGTAATATTTAATAAAACAACTAGCTTTTTGGCAAAAATACCCAATACATCCTGCAACTGTTTCGCATCCGTAAACTGCATTCTTGGTTCCGATTTTTTCCCACTATCTTTATTAACCCATCCGTCTTTTATCAGGATTTTAAAATAAACAAAATTATTAGGAAGTAAGTAACGGTGAAAATTCAAATACTCTTCATTAAATATTTTAAATTCAAAACTTTCGTCAAAACCTTCTAAGTTAAAAATCGCCCATTCCTTACCATTTTTGGCTATTCGTCTTTGCACATTAGAAACAATCCCTCCAAAAGCAAGGGTTTTCCCCACGTGGGACTCCATATTTTTAAGCATCTCCAATTTCGAATTGCAGAAATATTTCATTTCAAATTTAAAATCATCCAGCGGATGTCCCGAAATATAAATTCCAACAACCTCTTTTTCTTTGGCCAATTTTTCCATCGTACTCCAATCCTCGCATGGCGGCACAACTGGTTCCGCAATTTGCACTTCGCTGGCATCTCCGAATAAACTCACCTGCGACGAATTTTCATTTTCCTGATACTTAGAACCATACCGAATCGCTTTTTCATAAAAAGTAATTCCATCACCGTCATCATGAAAATATTGCGCTCTGGTTGTATTTCCAAACGAATCAAAACCACCGGCCAACGCCAGATTCTCTAATGCTTTTTTATTCGCCGCACGCAAATCAATGCGTTTGGTCAAATCAAAAATCGATTTGTATTTTCCATCTTTTCTTTTCTCAACAATAGTAGCCACTGCACCGGAACCCACTCCTTTTATAGCGCCCATTCCAAAACGCACTGCATAATCGTCATTTACAGTAAATTTATAAAACGACTCATTCACATCTGGTCCCAAAACTTGCAACCCCATGCGTTTACATTCCTCCATAAAGAATGAAACCTGCTTGATATCACTCATATTATTCGACAAAACCGCAGCCATATATTCGGCGGGATAATTAGCCTTCAAATAAGCTGTTTGGTATGCAATCCAAGCATAACAAGTAGAGTGTGATTTGTTAAAAGCGTATTCTGCGAAGGCTTCCCAGTCTTTCCAAATTTTCTCCAGTTTATCTTCGGCATGACCTTTGGCAGCAGCCTGACTGATAAATTTGGGTTTCATTTTGTCCAAAACGTCCTTTTGTTTTTTCCCCATCGCTTTACGCAAAACATCGGCATCACCTTTGGAGAAATCCGCCAGTTTTTGGGACAAAAGCATAACCTGTTCTTGATAAACGGTAATCCCGTAGGTATCTTTTAGTAATTCTTCACAGGCATCCAAGTCATAAATAATTTCCTCTTCGCCATTTTTTCGCTTGACGAAACTAGGGATATAAGCGATCGGTCCCGGGCGATACAAAGCATTCATCGCAATCAAATCGGGAAAAACTGTAGGCTTCAATTCCTTCATGTATTTTTGCATTCCCGGACTCTCATACTGAAAAATCCCCACTGTTTCTCCACGCTGAAAAAGCTCGTAAGTCTTTAAATCATCGATAGGAAACGTGTCTGGATCGAGATCGATCCCATTTCGGTATTTCACTAATTTAACCGTATCTTTTATCAAGGTTAGGGTTTTCAAACCCAAGAAGTCCATTTTCAACAAACCCGCCGTTTCTACCACCGAGTTATCAAACTGGGTTACATATAAATCCGAATCTTTGGCGGTGGCAACAGGAACAAATTCGGTAATATCACTGGGAGTAATAATCACTCCACAGGCGTGAATTCCGGTATTTCTTAAATTCCCTTCCAGAACTTTTGCTTGCTGAATAGTTTCACCACTCAAACCACTTTCGTTGGCCAGCGCAATTAATTCTTTTATTTTATCAAATTCCTCCGGACGAACCGCCTTCTTTATTAAGGCATCATCTTCACTCAAGAACCGGGCAAGATTCCATTTTCCGGGCATCATCCCGGGAATTAATTTGGCAATTTTATCGGCTTCAAATAAAGGTAAATCCAGTACACGAGCCGTATCTCGAATGGCTGATTTAGTCGCCATTTTACCATAAGTGATAATTTGAGCCACTTGTTTCGAACCGTATTTCCGAATCACATAATCCATGACACTGCTACGTCCTTCATCATCAAAATCGATATCAATATCGGGTAGTGACACACGATCCGGATTCAGGAAACGCTCAAAAAGCAGGTTATATTTTAAAGGGTCTATATTCGTAATTTTCAAACAATACGCCACCACGGAACCCGCTGCAGAACCCCGACCAGGACCTACTGAAACCCCCATACTTCGCGCTTCGGCAATTAAATCCTGTACAATCAGGAAATATCCCGGATAACCCGAATTAGAAATTGTCAATAATTCAAAATCCAGTCGTTCCTGAATTTCTTCTGTAATTTCAGGATATCTTCTATTTGCACCTTCAAAAGTAAGATGTCTTAAATACGCATTCTCTCCTCGAACGCCTCCATCAACAGCGTCTTCGGGAATTTCAAACTCGGTTGGAATTTCAAATTTGGGCAACAAAACTTCGCGCGCTAAATCGAAAATTTCTATTTTATCGACAATTTCGGAAATATTCGAAATCGCTTCCGGTAAATCGTTGAAGAGCTTTTTCATCTCATCACCCGACTTGAAATAATATTCTTGGTTGGGTAATCCGTAACGATAACCACGGCCACGGCCTATTGGCGTCGTTTGTTTTTCGCCATCACGCACACAAAGCAAAATATCGTGTGCATTTGCATTTCCTTTATCTATATAAAAAATATTATTAGTCGCAATTAGCTTCACATCATGCTTTCTTGCCAAAGAAATCAATGAGGTATTCACTCGATTTTCATCCTCTTGATTGTGACGCATCAACTCGATATAAAAATCTTCTTTGAATTCATCTTTCCACCAAAGCAAAGCTTCCTCTGCTTGGTTTTCACCAAGATTTAAAACCTTATTTGGAATTTCACCATAAAGATTACCGGACAAGACGATGATATCCTCTTTGTATTGCTGAATGACTTTTCGGTCGATTCTTGGTACATAATAGAACCCTTCCGTATAAGCAATAGAAGACATTTTGGCCAAATTATGATAGCCTTTTTTGGTCTTCGCCAAAAGTACTATTTGGTAACCATTATCCTTAACCGACTTGTTTTTATGGTCTTCGCAAACAAAAAATTCGCAACCTACAATAGGTTTCATAGGAACTTCGGTAGGTTCTTCACCGTTTTCAATCGCTGTTTTATTCTTGGCTTCGGCGGCTTTGTTATGGTACAATATATCCCGTACAAAATGAAAAGCTCCCATCAAATTGGCATGATCGGTCATGGCCACCGCAGGCATTTTTTGTTGCGCTGCCGCTTTGACCAATGCCGCAATACTAATGGTAGATTGTAACACCGAAAATTGTGTGTGATTATGCAAATGCACAAAAGGCGCATCTACAAGTACTTTTTTATTCTCTGAAAGTGCTGCCTTTGAAACTGCTGGCGCTTGCTTTTCTCCAAACTGCTGACGAATTTTATCAGAAGCTTCTTTGAGATTAATGTGTTTTAAGCCAATAAGCTTTATCTCGGCTGGATTCCTGTTTTGAAAGTCTTTGAAATAACCAACCTCAACATCAAGCTCTTCTTTGGTGAAAATTTCACGTCGGATTAATTCCAAGAAACAACGCGTAGTTGCCTCCACATCGGCAGTGGCGTTGTGCGCTTCGCCAAAAGGTTTATTAAAAAGATAAGAGTGTAATTCAGTAAGTGTTGGCAATTTGAATTTTCCTCCACGGCCACCAGGCAATCTTAATAAGGAAGCAGTAACTTCGGTACAAGTGTCTAGAATAGGCATTGAACTCATAATAGAATCAACGCCCATTCTGTAAAATTCGCAACCCATAATATTGATGTCAAAACCTAAATTCTGACCTACAATATATTTGGCTTTGCCTAAAGCAATATTGAATTTTTCCAAAACTTCACTCAAAGAAATTCCCTCGGCTTCGGCCAATTCCGTAGAGATTCCGTGAATTCTTTCGGCATCATACGGAATATTAAATCCTTCGGGCTTGACCAAATAATCCTGATGCTCGATGAGTTTTCCCATATCATCGTGCAACTGCCAAGCGATTTGAATACAACGCGGCCAGTTGTCCATATCAGAAATGGGTGCGCCCCAACGCTTTGGTAATCCTGTAGTTTCGGTATCGAATATTAAGTACATATCTGGAATTGAAGTGTTTGTAATTGTTCAAAATCACAAAAATTGAATTTCAAATTTAGGTTTTTTTACTCTAAAAAAAGAGGTGAGTTATTAACAATCCAAAGAAATTATAATAGAATTATTTTGCTTGACAAAGTTAAAATCAAAATTTGGATTTAGCTATATTTTAATTTTTTTAAAACAATAAGCCTAAAAACAGAACTTTATTAATCGACAATTAATATTATAAACGCTAAATATTTTTGGCCCAATCACAAAAGGTAAATTGGTAAAAACAAGAAAACTATTTCGTGAATTACGAAACAGCTTTCTTGTTTTTAGGGTTTTGATTGTCTATTAATAAAACCTTCAAAATTCACTACTAAAAAAAATTCATCGCGATTACTTTTTAATCATAATTGCCAAAGTACGATAAAAAATTTAATATCCATTTATACCAGATTTTCAACAGCATCTTCAATCCTATTTTTTTTCAAATCTTTAGACCATTTCCCATTTTTATTAGCAGGAATCCAGTTTAGATCTTTTTGATAAAGCTGTATTACATTTTCATCCAAAGTATCCATAACCATTAAATAAATCCATTCGTTATCTAGCAAGTTTTTGAGGTGTTCGTTTCTTAAAAGTATCTCGCTTACCCTAGATAAAGGTGCTTGAATGAAAACCGATAATCGTAAGGGTTGGTGGTACATTTCTAAATCTGATTCCATAACCGATTGAAGAGGAAGTCCCATTTTTAAGTCCCCTCCATTACCTTTTACCACACCAAATTTACCGGTAACATTATGAGTTATTTTAGAACCACCACCAAAAACCTCATTATCAACAGTTGAAAAATAATAGTGGTTGTTTATCCATTGGGTAACCACCATAGGACCTTGCATGATACCTTCTAATGCTTTTCCATTTGTATCGGTTTCCCAGTTATAGGAATGTAAAAAGCAACGTCCGTCCAGATTATTGTTTTTTGTTAATTCTCGTGGGCCAATAATAAATCCTGCATTTTTAGCCAAACCCCATTCAGGTCTGGTTTCTCCCCAGTTACTCGCTTTTTTCTGAGCAAAAGCAACACTGTTATTAGCAATACCCAGCCTTTCTTGAGTTGCGGTTTGTTGGGTTTTTATCAAATTTAATTTCAACTTCTGCAGTTGATTTTTGTGAGAATCTGGCACCTCTGCGTCGAAAAGCAAAATGGCATCTGTCGTCGTATTGTGTTCTCCTCCAATGAAAATAGTGCTCGCAGGAATATCAATATTATGATTCTCTCTCAAGGCCTGTTTCACTACTGGGATATTCGCTATTTTTGCAAGCATTCTCGCATTATGCCTGCCCGGGCTTGCAGCACAAGCGCCACAATCTAAACTGGAGCCAAAAGGGTTGTTGGCAGAATGGCTTCCATGACCTATAAAAAGAACTAGTGGGGCAAATTTTTTCCATCCCATTAAATCAAAGGCCCCTTTTACAATCGCTACCTTCTCTGCTAAAGAAATATCTAAATCTGTCGATTCGAACGTGCAAGTATTCTTAATCTGTGGTTCACAAATAGATTCATAATCCATTGTGTTCTTTTGATTAAACCTGTATAAATAAGCTGGCGTAAGTGTTCTTGCAATTAAAGACATTCCATAAAAGAAGCCCGAACCTTCAACATACCCAAAGGCAGAAGGAAGCATGTTTTTCATTCTTTTTAGAAAATATTCCTTAAAGTTTAAAACGTCATTTTTGCGCTTATATGCTCGTACTTCTTTAGATTGATTCCTTTGTGGAATTTCTGAAACATGGTAAGCAGAATTTAAAATCGGGGGACAAGATTTACGTGTTAAACCATCTTTTAAATCTTCATAATCCATTGCGATTCCAAAAAAACCTGCATATCCAAAAGTTTCATATTGCCCTTTATTCTCTACATGTCTTCGTATCAACTCTGATCGTGTATCAATACAAAAAACCATTTGAGCATCTGGAATCTCCGCTTCTTTTTCGGATGTTTGTTTAACTATTTGTTGGTTGTCCAACAGTTTTACAAGCTCATTTTGCCAGCTTTTTTCCCATGCTTTTAAAAAGATGTATTGCAGCTTTGATACAGATGAAGAGGTTGCAGTATCATTGTTTTCTGGAAAAATTTCAGCTCCTATTTTTTTTGCCACCCAAAGTCTAACAGCTAGATAGTCCTGTAATGTTATTGGATATAGTTGTTGCCATTGGGAATCAAAGGTGTTTCGATGATTTATATATCCCGTCCAGCCCGGCAATGCGGCTAAATGAAAGGTCAGTATTTTAGTGAAATCGGCTGTTGCATATCCATTAAGCACATCCGTTAGCGCTTCGACGCTCGTTTTTGGTATCTCTGCAATAGTCATTTTGGGCATCTCACTATCATATACCGCAAGTTTGCGCCAAGCACCGTAAAACCCTTCGTTTTTATTGGGCATGTTCCATTCTGCCAAACCTTCGTCCATAAATGCGGCGAGCCATTTTGCCATGATTCGATCTAGGTCATGATGGCTATTTTTGGCATCGATTGTTTTTTGAGATGCCATTTTTTGTAAATAATGGTCTGGTGATTCTGACAGTTGATTTTCTTCAAGCAATTCTAAAAGCACATTTTTATCAATTTCACCTTTTTCCCACGCTTGACGGAATAGCGCGCTTTCTGGAAACACATTTGCGTTAAGAGCTTTTTGCGCCTGTTTTACTGCTTTTTCAAAAGGCATTTTCTCCTGACCTGATAATGGATTCGACGCGACAAAAGAATACAGTGGCCAAGTCTTTCCTATAACCTGAGCTGCTTCTTCAATACTATTTTGAATGCTTAGATTTATCATATTGATTTCGATTTATACATTAAAACAGTTTTTTTGTACGGTTGAGATATGTTTAACAATTTCACATACAGCCAAGGGTACTTGCGGTAAATACCTAACTTCATTATAAAAAAGCCCGCAAGAAATAGAATACCAAACGCTATTTGAATCACAGATAGTGGCAAAGGCACAACCGCCATAGGCATATCGCTCATTACTAACGTCACGCCTTTATATATTAAGGCATAGGTTACCATGCCACATACAAACAAAAGTGGTGGTAAAAATGACTTTTGCAAAATGCTTAGGCTTTGTTCTTTTACAATATTGTAAGTAGCCTGACCAACAGTAATTGCAACAATAAGTATTAGAAAAATACCGCTGTTTAATTTAGTGCCTTTTCCCGTCAAGAAGGCAAACATAAAAGCGCCCACAATACCATAGAAGAGCACAATTATAGCCTGTGATGGTTTGATTTTAATAGTCATCAAATTTTGTGGTTTTGAAAGTCCAATCTCTTCTCCTGCTGATAAAAATAAGTAGGCTTTATAAAACCCATGAAGGATTAAGTGAACAACAGCCGCATTAAAAAATCCCAAACCACACTGCATAATCATAAAACCCATTTGGGCAATGGTTGAACATGCTAATTTTTGCTTCACATTTACCTGCAGAAGTTTGGCAAATTGGGCTGCGACTGCTGTTAAACCTCCAATAATAAAGAGGATGATCAACGTATTCGAGGCAAATAACACGGTTGAGAATAGTGTCAATAAAATCCCGGAACCGTTCACAAACCCTGCGTGCATCAAAGCTGAGGCAGGTGTCGGCGCTGTCATTGCCGAAAGCAACCAACGATGGAAAGGGTAAATTGCCGATTGAATTAGAGCGGCAATAATAATGCACAAACCCGAGATAATCGTGATGTGTTGAGGCACCTCGCTTATCTTGGAAATAATTTCGCTTAAAGCCAAAGAATCTACTTGACAAGCCAATAATAGCACTCCAAAACTTAAGAAAAAACTTCCCGCCACAAAATATTTAAGAGCAAATTTCGAAGCCTCTCTTGCTTCTCCCCATGTAGCATCTACACCTATTAATTTAGACATAAAAACACCCATCAATAACCACATAATTAGTAAAAGCAATACATGATTAGACATTACAAAAACCATGATAGAAAAGGTAAACCCTAAACATAGCATTGAAAATTTGGCGTGATATCTGAACCCTTCCAAATAGCTTTTCCCATAGCTACCAATTAGTGCGCTAAAAAACGTTACAAGCGTCCAAATAAGAACAGTAAAACCATTAATTTTTAAAACACTGCCATAATTCCATACTGGAATATTAGGGAAGTTGTATATTAAGTAAGATAGATTAATTATAAAAAGCAGCCATAATGCGTAATTGATAATCTTGGCAAAAGACAGAAGTTGATGATTTTTTAATATCATTTTTTTGGATTTTATTATTGATTATCTACAATTGTGATTTCAAGAGTTCCATTTATTTTTAATTTGGTTTTCCCGTTTATAGCATTGGAGATAAACTCTTTCGCAGCTTGTTTTTCATTTTCAAGTTGGGTGATACGATCATTTAGTTCATCTGAATTGCTTTCGTGGTTCTCTTCCCATTTTTGAATTTTTTGTCTTTGATGAAAATTAATTTTTTGATCAATCAAAGACATAATTATATTCGAAGCTTCAAAAGGAGTAAACTCCCCCTTTACCAATTGAATTTTTTGCATAATTTTATCAGTTTTAGTTAATTCGTTTGTTGCCATTGTTGCTGTTTTAGTGATTAGACTTTTAATTTCGGTACAAATATTATATATTATATTCATAAATTTTTATTTATATTTGTTATGCTATCCATAAAAAATATTTATGAACTTTACTTTACATCAACTGCAAATTTTTTTGAAAATAACTCAAATACAAAGTATTACAAAAGCTTCGGAAGAACTCCATCTTACTCAACCAGCAGTTTCAATACAACTTAAAAATTTCCAGGATCAATTCCCTATTCCTCTCACCGAAGTAGTAGGAAGAAAACTTTATATAACTGAATTTGGAAAAGAAATAGCACAAGTCGCTGAGAAAATCTTAAATGAAGTATCTACAATTAATTACAAAACCTCAGCTTATCAAGGAGAACTCTCAGGGCGACTAAATATATCAATAGTGTCTACTGGTAAATATGTAATGCCCTATTTTTTATCAGATTTTATAAAGCAAAATCCTGCAGTAGACCTTATTATTGACGTAACAAATAAATCGGGAGTTTTAGAAAACTTAGAAGTGAATCAAGTAGATTTTGCTTTGGTTTCTGTTTTGCCAAAAAAATTAAAAATTAAAAAAATAGAACTTATGCAAAACAGGCTATTCCTCTTAGGCAGCAGCCAGTTAACTCTAAAGAAGCAAAACGATAAAAAAAACTTATTAGAAAACATTTCTCTAATCTATCGTGAACAAGGGTCGGCAACCCGAAATGCTATGGAAAAATTCATTTCAACCAATGGATTTTCAGTACAAAAAAAAATTGAACTCTCTTCTAATGAAGCTGTAAAACAAGCCGTTATTTCTGGATTGGGATGTTCTATTATGCCTTTAATTGGTGTGAAAAATGAACTAAAAAACAACGATTTGCAGATTATACCAGTACAAGGACTTCCTATTATTACGACATGGAATTTGATATGGCTCCAATCTAAAAAATTATCACCTGTTGCATCTGCCTATCTTGATTTTATAAACTCTAAAAAGGAAGAAATCATCAATGAAAAATTTTCTTGGATTGACTTTTATTAATTTTTTAAAACACAGTTGGATATAATTATACAAATCAACTTTATTGCCAACCCGAAAATTTTTAAGCAGATACAACTTTAAACTATCTCTAGCAACAAGTTATAATTTATTTTGACATATAAAATTTAAAAAATCTTTGTTTTTTTGAATCAAAAAAACAAAGATTTTATGATTTGGTTGCCGTACTTTTTTATCAAATAAAATCAGGAAAGCGAACACCAAACCATCCTTTATGACTTATATTTAAAAGAGTAATGCGATGGCTTTTTATAAAATAATTTCTTCAACTTATTACGATAATTAGACAAAAATGATTAATTACTCCCCTTAAAATTAAATAAAATTGTTAAATTACCACGTAAAATTGATAATTTAATAAATTATATGAAAATCGTCTTTACCACCAAAAGCGGGATTTAAAAAAATAAATTCAAACTAAAACAACCAATATTCCATCATAAATTAACAAACGACAGAAGTAAAGTATCGTAAAAACAGTTTGGGTATCGTATATAATGAAATACTGAAATTGAAGACTTTATTTCTTTTTTTAAATTTGCACTCATTGCTGCACCTATAGTTGATAATTAGGATTGCAAAAAGAAGAAATACAATTAAAAATAGTTAAAAATGAGTACTACATTATTCGACAAAGTATGGGATTCGCACGTGGTGCGTAAAATTGAAGATGGACCCGATGTGTTTTTTATTGACCGTCATTTCATCCATGAAGTTACTAGTCCTGTTGCTTTTTTAGGCTTAAAATCAAGAAATATCAAGGTTTTGTATCCAGAACGCACTTTTGCGACTGCCGATCACAATACTCCAACTATAAATCAACATTTACCTGTTCAAGATGCTTTATCAGCAAATCAGCTAAAGGCATTGGAAGATAATGCAGCAGAATACGGCATTTCTCACTGGGGATTAGGAGATCCTAAAAACGGAATTGTACACGTTGTAGGTCCTGAAAACGGAATCACTTTACCCGGCGCTACCATTGTTTGTGGGGATTCACACACTTCTACTCATGGTGCTTTTGGTGCTATTGCTTTTGGTATTGGAACTTCAGAGGTAGAAATGGTCATGGCCACACAATGTATCATGCAACCGAAACCAAAGAAAATGCGTATCAACGTAAATGGAGAGTTGAGTAAAGGTGTTGGTCCAAAAGACGTTGCACTTTATATTATTTCGCAATTAACAACTTCTGGAGGTACCGGATATTTTGCAGAATATGCCGGAGACGTTTTCGAAAATATGTCAATGGAAGGTCGTATGACCGTTTGTAATTTAAGTATCGAAATGGGTGCTCGCGGTGGTATGATTGCGCCTGATCAAAAAACATTCGATTTTTTGGAAGGAAGATTATACGCTCCAAAAGGCGAAGCTTGGGATACCGCAGTGACCTATTGGAAAACATTAAAAACGGATGACGACGCGATTTTCGATGCAGAATTAAATATCGATGCAGCTGATATTGAACCAATGATTACGTACGGCACCAATCCAGGAATGGGAATTGGCATCTCAAAAAACATTCCGAATGCCAGCCAAGTCGAAGGTGGCGAGGAAACTTATAAAAAATCTTTAGCCTACATGGGCTTTGAAGAAAACGACGTCATGATTGGGAAACCGATTGATTTTGTTTTCTTGGGAAGTTGCACCAATGGTAGAATTGAAGATTTTAGAGCTTTTACAGAAATTGTAAAAGGCAGAAAAAAAGCAGACAATGTTACGGCTTGGTTGGTTCCGGGTTCTCATGTAGTGGAAGCACAGATTAAAGAAGAAGGACTTTTGGACATTCTAACCGAAGCTGGTTTTGTATTGCGTCAGCCAGGTTGTTCCGCTTGTTTAGCGATGAACGATGACAAAGTACCTGCTGGAAAATATGCGGTAAGTACGTCAAACAGAAACTTTGAAGGGCGTCAAGGTCCTGGTTCCAGAACATTATTGGCAAGTCCAATTATGGCGGCAGCGGCGGCGGTTACCGGAGTGTTGACAGATCCACGAGAGCTACTAGCCCCCTAACCCCCAAAGGGGGAATTCTCAAGATAGTAAACTGAATTTGTAAAAAAAGACACATTATAAAAAACAACATACGTCTCTAACAACTCCCCCTTTGGGGGTTGGGGGGCTAATCACAAATCAAATGGCATACGATAAATTTAATATCCTTACCAGTAGTGGAGTACCGCTACCTATAGAAAACGTAGATACAGATCAAATCATCCCAGCTCGTTTCTTAAAAGCAACAGAACGTGTTGGTTTTGGCGATAACCTTTTCCGCGACTGGAGATACAACGCAGACGAAACTCCAAAAGCAGATTTCGTTTTGAATGACGCAACTTATAGCGGGAAAATATTAGTGGGCGGGAAAAACTTTGGTTCGGGTTCTTCAAGAGAGCACGCAGCTTGGGCAGTTTACGATTACGGTTTTCGTGCTGTAGTTTCCAGTTTTTTCGCAGACATCTTTAAAGGAAATTGCTTAAACATTGGCGTTTTGCCAGTTCAAGTAAGCCCAAAATTTGCTGATAAAATTTTCAAAGCGATTGAAGCTGATCCAAAAACAGAATTAGAAATCAACCTTCCGGAGCAAACTATCACTCTTTTGACCACAGGAGAAAAAGAAACATTTGACATTTCCGGTTACAAAAAAGACAATATGATCAATGGTTTTGACGACATTGATTATTTACAAAACATCAAAGAAGAAATTGTAACGTTTGCTGACAAGCAACTTATTTAATTTATTCCCTATAGTTTAAGGTTTGAAATTTAAGTCTGGTGTTTTATTGTGCCGAGCTTTAAACCTTAATATTTATCCATTTTATATGACATTTGAAGCAAGTACCATAGAGGATATTGATTCCATTTTTCATTTTTATGATATGGCGGTCGAATATCAAAAAACCAAATTCAACAAACATTGGCAGGGTTTTGAAAGAAATTTGGTGAAAAAAGAAATCGC
The DNA here is from genome assembly GCF_017875765.1 of Flavobacterium sp. CG_23.5. Lineage (NCBI taxonomy): Bacteria > Pseudomonadati > Bacteroidota > Flavobacteriia > Flavobacteriales > Flavobacteriaceae > Flavobacterium > Flavobacterium sp. CG_23.5. Next base: position 2,035,444 of record NZ_JAGGNA010000001.1, read on the forward strand.
AGAAGAACGGCAATGGAAAATAATTATTGACAATGAAATCGCGTGTGTTTTTGCAATCACATTTGATGACGAAAGCATTTGGAAAGAAAAAAATAATGACAAAGCAGTTTACTTTCACAGGATTGTGACCCATACAAAATTTCGAGGACAAAATTTTGTAAAAAAAATTACGGAATGGGCAAAACCATTTGCCCAAGAAAAAGGACTCGATTATTTGAGACTGGATACTTGGGGAGATAATGAAGAATTAATTGAGTATTATCAAAAATGTGGGTTTGACTTTTTAGGAATTATAACCCCAGATTATAACGGATTACCCAAACATTACGACGGAATAACTTTGAGTTTGTTTGAAATAAAATGCCCCACAACCCCCAAAGGGGAAGTTAGTGAGGAAAATATAGTAGCCTAAGCAAAACAATGGAAAAAAGAAAGATTGAAATAATGGATACGACACTTCGTGATGGTGAACAAACCTCAGGAGTATCCTTTTCTGCTGCAGAAAAACTGACCATTGCACAATTATTGTTGGAAGAATTAAATGTTGATAGAATCGAAATTGCTTCGGCACGTGTCAGCGAAGGCGAATTTCAAGGCGTAAAAGGTATCATGACTTGGGCTGAGGAAAAAGGATATAGTAACCGAATTGAAGTTTTAACTTTTGTTGACGGAGGACTTTCGATAGAATGGATGAAAAATACTGGCGCGAAAGTTCAGAATTTATTAACCAAAGGATCTTTGAATCATTTGACCCATCAGTTAAAAAAAATACCCGAACAACATTTTACTGAAATTGCACAAGCCATTTCTTTGGCTAAAGAAAATAATATAGAGACGAATGTCTATTTAGAAGACTGGAGCAATGGAATGCGCAACTCACCTGAATATGTATTTCAGTTCTTAGATTTTTTAGTGACTCAACCCGTTAAAAGAATATTATTACCGGATACTTTAGGCGTTCTTATTCCAACAGAAACATTTGAATTTATTTCGAAAATTACTGCAAAATATCCAAATATCCATTTTGATTTTCATGCACACAATGATTATGATTTAAGCATTGCTAATGTTATGGAAGCGGTAAAAGCGGGTATCAAAGGACTTCACGTAACCGTAAACGGAATGGGAGAACGCGCTGGAAACGCACCGCTTGAAAGTACTGTGGCAGTAATCAATGACTTTTTACCGGAAATAGAAATCAGTGTAAAAGAATCTTCCTTATATTCTGTGAGTAAGTTGGTAGAAACTTTCACAGGATATAGAATTCCCGCCAACAAACCTATCGTGGGTGACAATGTATTTACGCAAACAGCTGGAATTCACGCAGATGGAGATAACAAAAATAATTTATATTTTAATGATTTGCTTCCGGAACGTTTTGGAAGAAAACGAAAATATGCGCTTGGTAAAACATCCGGCAAGGCCAATATTGAGAAAAATCTTCAGGAATTAGGATTGAAATTAAATCAAGAAGATCTAAAATTAGTTACCCAAAGGATTATCGAATTAGGGGACAAAAAAGAAACCGTTACCAAGGAAGATTTACCTTATATCATATCTGATGTTTTGGACAGTCAGACCTATGAAGAAAAAATCGTAGTAGAATCATATATTTTATCCCATGCTAAAGGAATGCGCCCATCCACCACCCTTTCCTTAAAAATTGACGGAGAAGTAATTGAAGAACACGCGCAAGGTGACGGACAATTTGACGCTTTTATGAATGCATTGGCAAAAATATATAAAAGTAAAAATTTAGAACTGCCTAAATTGATCGATTATGCAGTTCGAATTCCTCCGGGAAGTAGTTCTGATGCTTTATGCGAAACGATAATAACATGGACTAATAAAGGTAAAGAATTTAAAACAAGAGGATTAGATTCGGACCAAACGGTAGCCGCAATTATTGCTACTCAAAAAATGTTAAATGTAATCCCCTCTCCTCCCGATGCGTCAGAAATCTTAGAAATTCAAGGAGACAAGATCCAATCGCAGATTAAAATTTAGAATAAAATTAAAGAAATACAATCAAATAATAAAAATAATCCATCAACACCCAGTCTTCCCCTCCATCGGAGGTTCCCGACCTTTGGGAGGGGTGAGGAATAAACATAATTAGTATGAAATTTAATATCGCCCTTTTAGCCGGAGACGGAATTGGACCTGAAGTAATTAATGAAGCCGTAAAAGTTTCGGATGCCATTGCAAAAAAATTTAACCATGAAATCATTTGGATGCCTGCATTAACAGGCGCTTGTGCGATTGATGCTGTTGGAGTTCCTTACCCTGACGAAACGCACGAAATCTGCCTAAAAGCAGATGCTGTTTTATTTGGCGCTGTTGGACATCCAAAATATGACAATGATCCAAAAGCAACAGTAAGACCCGAACAAGGATTATTGTTAATGCGAAAAAAATTAGGTTTGTTTGCCAATGTTCGACCAACATTTACCTTTCCATCTTTGATTGACAATTCTCCATTAAAAAGAGAACGAATTGAAGGAACGGATTTAGTTTTCTTGAGAGAACTTACCGGTGGAATTTATTTTGGTGAAAAAGGAAGGAAAGATGATGGCGAAACTGCTTATGACACTTGTACTTACACCAGAGTCGAAGTGCAACGATTGGCAAAAAAAGGTTTTGAATTGGCTATGACACGAACTAAAAAACTGTGTTGCGTGGACAAAGCCAATGTATTGGAAACATCCCGTTTATGGAGAGAAACCGTTCAAGCGATGGAGAAAGATTACCCGGAAGTTACAGTAAGTTACGAATTTGTTGATGCTGTAGCGATGCGTTTGGTTCAGTGGCCTAATTCCTATGACGTATTAATTACAGAAAACTTATTCGGTGATATTTTAACCGATGAAGCTTCAGTGATTTCAGGATCTATGGGATTAATGCCTTCCGCATCTGTTGGAGAACACACTTCATTATTTGAACCAATTCACGGTTCGTATCCACAAGCTACGGGATTGAATATTGCCAATCCATTGGCGACAGTATTATCGGCAGCAATGATGTTTGAAGATGCTTTTGGTTTAAAAGAAGAAGCGGCAGCAATTAGAATAGTTGTAAATAAATCCTTAGAACAAGGAATTGTAACAGAAGATTTAGCTATAAAAGAAGCAAAAGCATATAAAACCAGCGAAGTTGGTGACTGGTTAGTGGCTAATTTGTAAAATATTAGATGTTTTAGAAGAGATGCACTGCAGTGCATCTCTTCTAAACAAAAAAGGTGTCAATTTACATTGACACCTTTTTTTATAGTTGTAGAGAAAAATATTAATATCCACCTCTGTTTCCACCACCACGGTTTTCTCCACCACGGCTGTTTCCACCACCATAACCACCGCGTGAATCTCCACCACGACTGTTATTGTTAAAACTTCTTCTTTCGCCTTCTGGTTTTGGCTCAGATTTGTTTACTACGATTGCACGTCCTTGAACAGTAGCACCATTCAATTCGTCAATAGCTTTTTGAGCTTCCTCATCATTTGGCATCTCAACAAAACCAAATCCTTTACTTCTTCCAGTAAATTTATCAGTAATAATCTTAACTGAATCAACTGCTCCGTAAGCCTCGAAAGACTCTCTTAAATCTGCTTCCTCAATACTGAATGGAAGACTTCCAACAAAAATATTCATATGTACTTATTTAAATAATAGAACAAATGTACAGCTATTTATTTCTAAAACACTATCTATTAGCTTATTTATGTTTTTATTTTGAAATATTACGCAAAAAAATATCGCTAACACATCTTACATAAGTGTTTTAAGATTAATTTTTACCTTAATTTACTGAACAAGTTTACTTACCGGAACTTTATAAAAAACGCCTTGTTGAAAATTTATTGTTGCACTCGCAATTGCGTTATTGTCAGTATTTACTGCGTTAAATTTAAATTTTCCAGTCACAGTATTGTTTACAGCATCATATTCTTCTATCACAATTTGACCATCGCCAACACCAAAACCCGTAGAAAAAGTAATTAATCCGCTTGGATCATTTAAAATGTAAGTGACTTTTTTTGATTCACTGGTTCCTAAAAAATATGTTTGAGGTTTTGTAGAAGTGGTTTTTAAGGATAGGGTTTCATTCCCGGTATAAGCTTGTATAAGCAAAGACCCATCAGGAGCTAAAGTCGCCCTAGATTCTATCGCTCTCCAAAATACATTGTCTTTCATCCCTTGCAAAGAAGGATTATTGAAACGAACATCTTCTTGGCATGATAGAAATGCAAAGAGAACAATAATAATTAAAAAAAGCTTTTTCATAATAGTGGCTATTGATCTACACAAAAGTAAATTATTTTAGTTAGAAAATTTAAAACAAAAATAAAAAACACAGTCATTTTTCCCGTAACTTATTATGAGTCATTAAAATACTAATCCGATTAGTATTTACCAATAAAAAATGTATCTTTGCACCCTTAATTAATAGAGGTCGAGTACCTCAAAATTTAATCACAAGATTATGTCAGTAAAAATTAGATTACAAAGACACGGTAAAAAAGGAAAACCTTTTTACTGGGTTGTAGCAGCGGATGCTCGCTCAAAAAGAGATGGTAAATACTTAGAGAAAATCGGTACTTACAATCCAAACACAAACCCAGCAACTATCGATTTAAACATTGATAGCGCAGTTAAATGGTTGCACAATGGTGCTCAACCAACTGATACTGCTAGAGCAATTCTTTCTTACAAAGGAGCTTTATTGAAACATCACCTTGATGGTGGTATCCGTAAAGGTGCTTTAACTCAAGAACAAGCTGATGCAAAATTAGCAACTTGGTTAGAAGAAAAAACAGGAACAGTTGATGCTAAAAAAGAAGGTTTGACAAAAGCACAAGCGGATGTTAAAGCGAAAGCTTTCAAAGCAGAACAAGATGTAAACGCAAAACGTTTAGCTGCAGCTGCACAAGCTGAAGCAGATGCTATTGCTGCTGCTACTCCTGCTGTAGAAGAAGAAGTTGAAGCTTCGGCTGAAGAAACTCCTGCTGCAGAAGAAAATAACGAAACAACTGAAGCATAATTTTAGAAGGCGAAGATGCGTAAAGAAGATTGTTTCTATTTAGGTAAAATCGCTAAAAAATTTAGTTTCAAAGGGGAAGTTCTTGCCTATTTAGATACGGACGAACCTGAGTTATACGAAAACTTGGAATCAGTGTTTGTTGAATGCAACAAACACTTGGTTCCTTTTTTTATTGAGAGCAGTTCACTGCACAAAAACGATTTCCTTAGAATTCGTTTTGAAGACATGAATACCGAAGAAGATGCAGATGCCATAATAGGCAATGACATTTACCTTCCATTAAAAATGTTACCAAAACTTACCGGTAACAAATTCTACTTCCACGAAGTTATAGGATTTGAAGTTGAAGACAAACGTCTTGGCGTTGTTGGAAAAATAGAATCTATAAATGATTCAACCGCACAGCCCCTTTTTGAAGTGCTAAATGGCGAAGTTGAAATTCTAATCCCAATGATTGATCATTTTCTTGTAAAAATTGATCGTGAAAACAAAAAAGTGGTCATGGATTTACCAGAAGGCTTAATCGAAATGTACTTATAAACAGTATTCAGTGTTCAGTCGCAGTGTTCAGTTTCTAAAAAACCTGAAATGCTTCGCCCGTTCGCTATCGCTCGGGTCAAAAATCGTTAATCTACAATCTTAAATCGCTTTGTTTACCTTCAAAAAGTTTATCGTTCATCAAGACAAATCCGCCATGAAAATTGGAACTGACGGTGTGTTACTTGGCGCATGGACACCAATAGAAAATAATCCATTTAGCATTTTGGATATCGGTGCTGGAACTGGTGTAATCGCTTTGATGTTGGCACAACGAACTCATGCCGAACAAATTGATGCTTTAGAAATTGATGAAGATGCCTACGAACAAGCAGTAGATAATTTTGAAAACTCGCCTTGGAGCGACCGATTATTCTGTTTTCATGCCGGTTTAGATGAATTTGTGGAAGAACCAGAAGACGAATATGACTTAATCGTTTCCAATCCTCCTTTTTATACCGATGATTTTAAATCCGCAACGGAACAACGCGATTTAGCTCGTTTTGCTGACTCAATGCCTTTTGTAGATTTGATTGAAGCCGCTGCATTATTACTTTCAGAAAACGGGATTTTTTCCATAATCATTCCATTCAAAGAGGAAGAAAATTTCTTGGCTTTAGCCGCAGCATATGAATTATACCCTTTTAAAATAACTCGTGTAAAAGGAACTCCAACAACAGAAATCAAAAGAAGCTTATTGGCTTTTAGCCGAAATGAAAACATTGATTTCCCAATTGATGAACTAATCATCGAAACGGCAAGACACATTTATACCGCCGAATATATTGAATTGACGAAAGAATTCTATTTGAAAATGTAAATTCAAAAAGATTTTATTTCGATTAACATCGTCAATTTCTATTTTTAAATCATCTAATTATTTATATTTTTTGCTTTCTCTGCAAAGGACAATTCTTGTGTGGAAAATAAACATTAAATTTATTCGAAGAAACATTTCGACAAAGCCATCATTTTTGAATTATTTAAAAATATAACATTTTATAATGGTTTTGTTATATTTCTTTATGTAAATTTGTTCCTTTAAAATTAGCGATCATGAAACCAGACTTATTCCAAGCTCCAGATTATTATAACCTAGACGATTTATTGACAGAAGAACATAAATTAGTTCGCGACTCCGCCCGTGCATGGGTGAAACGCGAAGTGTCTCCTATTATAGAAGAATACGCTCAAAGAGCTGAATTTCCTAAGCAAATCATAAAAGGTTTGGGTGAAATTGGCGGTTTTGGTCCTTACATTCCAGAAGAATATGGAGGAGCTGGATTAGACCAAATTTCTTATGGTTTAATTATGCAAGAAATTGAACGCGGCGATTCAGGAGTGAGATCTACTTCTTCGGTACAATCGTCTTTAGTAATGTATCCTATTTGGAAATACGGAAACGAAGAACAACGTATGAAATACTTACCAAAACTGGCTACCGGCGAGTTTATGGGATGTTTCGGATTGACTGAACCGAATTACGGCTCTGATCCAGGAAGTATGATTACCAACTTTAAAGATATGGGAGACCATTATTTATTGAATGGTGCCAAAATGTGGATTTCAAACGCTCCTTTTGCAGATATCGCTATTGTTTGGGCAAAAAGTGAAGAAGGTAGAATTCACGGCTTAATAGTAGAACGTGGAATGGAGGGATTTACAACTCCAGAAACGCATAACAAATGGTCGCTACGCGCATCATCAACTGGAGAATTAATATTTGATAACGTTAAAGTACCAAAAGAAAATTTATTGCCAAACAAATCAGGACTTGGTGCTCCACTAGGCTGTTTAGATTCAGCTCGTTATGGAATTGCCTGGGGTGCTATTGGTGCGGCAATGGATTGCTACGATACCGCTTTGCGTTATGCCAAAGAGAGAATTCAATTTGACAAGCCAATTGCTGGAACGCAATTACAGCAAAAGAAATTAGCCGAAATGATTACCGAAATTACCAAAGCACAACTATTAACTTGGCGTTTAGGAGTTTTAAGAAACGAAGGACGAGCTACAACAGCCCAAATATCGATGGCTAAAAGAAATAATGTAGACATGGCCATTCACATTGCTCGTGAAGCCAGACAAATTTTAGGTGGAATGGGAATTACTGGAGAATACTCTATTATGCGTCACATGATGAACCTAGAATCTGTGATTACTTATGAAGGAACACACGATATTCACTTGTTGATTACTGGAATGGACATTACTGGTATTCCGGCATTTAAATAATAGAAAACGACTATTAGAGTGTTTATAAAATTGATAGCAAAAGCTTCTTGGAAACAAGAAGCTTTTTTATATTTACAGTAAAAAATACCATTATGAATATTGAAGCTATTAACAAAACGATTCAGTCTCAAAAAGAATCTTTGTTACAACATTCCTTATACAAAAAAGTACAAACAATTGACGACTTACACACTTTTTTGGAAAATCACGTTTATGCAGTTTGGGATTTCATGTCCTTATTAAAAGCGCTACAATCTAAGCTAACTTGCACTACAACTCCATGGTTTGCTACCGAAAATCCAGAAACAAGATATTTGATTAACGAAATTGTTTTGGCGGAAGAAACTGATTTGACAATTGATGGCCGTCACCAAAGTCACTACGAAATGTATATTGAAGCGATGCACGCTTGCGGCGCAAATACGCAAGGAATCGAACAATTTTTATCAGAAGTTCATTCTCTTCAAAATATATTTGTAGCCATAAAAAAAAGTAATTTACATCCTAATATTAAAGCCTTCTTAGACTTTACTTTCCGAGTTATTGACGAAGGAAAAACGCATGAAATCGCAGCCGCATTTACTTTTGGAAGAGAAGATCTGATTCCGAGCATGTTTACCGCCATCTTAAAAAACTTTCAAGAAAACTTCCCGGAAACTGATTTAAGTAAACTAATTTATTATTTCGAAAGACATATCGAATTGGACGCTGACGAGCACGGACCAATGGCGATGAAAATGATAACCGAGCTTTGTGGAACCAACCCTCAAAAATGGTCAGAAGTGTCGGCAATCTCCGTTTTAGCTTTAGAAAAAAGAATTGGACTTTGGGATGCCATCGAAGAAACAATTATGAAAGTGGAAATGGTTTAAAAAAAACCATTTTCTTCAAAATAACGTAACTATTATCTAGAAATGAATCATTCTTAATTTCAAAATAATGAAAAAACAATTTCAAATAATAGTTACGTTCTTTTTACTCTTTTTTATTATTGGTTGCAGCAGTGAAAATCCAGTTCCAAAAACAAATTCTGCGCCAATACTCACAAATCCCACGACTCCGTCTAATCCTGTACCGGTAACAGTCCCGCAAACACAAAATCTAACCTTTAGCTATTTAGCACTTGGTGACAGTTACACTATTGGACAAAGCGTATGTGAAACGTGTAGATTTCCGGAACAACTCAAGAAAAGTCTGCGCAATTTAAATCCAAATAATACTTATCCTTTACAGATTATTGCACAAACGGGCTGGACAACTACCAACTTAATTTCGGCAATTAATTTACAAAATCCAAGTTCAGATTATGACTTGGTCACCTTATTAATTGGCGTAAACAATCAATATCAAAACAAACCTTTTTCGTTATATGAAAAAGAGTTTCCTGAATTAGTAGCTAAAGCTATTGCTTTCGCAAAAGGAGACAAGACCAATGTCATTGTCGTTTCTATTCCAGATTATGCCTATACACCCTTTGGCCAAGCGTCAGGAAATCAAACGAGGATTTCCACGGAAATTGATGCTTATAATGCATTCGCAAAAAAGTATTGCAACGACAACTCCATTGAATTTATAAATATTACTGATATCACCAGACAAGGTTTAGCAAATACAAATCTTGTAGCTCAAGACGGGTTACATCCTTCGGAATTAGCCTATTCATTATTTGTAGAACGTATTTTGCCAAAAGCGGCTTCAGCCATACAAAAATAAAAACAAGCTATATTTTAAAGAAGTCACGCTATAAAACAAATATCATAGGTGTTTTTATATATCTTTATTTTTTTTTAAAATAAATAAATGTCTTCCCAAGAACGATTAACAAGAGCCTATAAAGAAGCCCAAAGAATTCCTTTTGATGATCAATCAAAATTTATCCTTTTTAGTGACTGCCACAGAAGCGACAATAGTTTTGCTGATGACTTTGCAAACAATCGAAATGTCTATTTTCACGCTATGAACCAATATTTTAATGATGGTTTTACTTATTGTGAATTGGGTGATGGGGACGAATTATGGGAAAATATATTCTTTAAAACCATTTTTGAAGCCCATAAAAATGTCTATTTACTTTTGAAGAAATTTCATGACTCCAAAAGGTACTACAAAATTTGGGGCAATCATGATATGGTTTTTCGAGATAAAGATCACGCAGAAAAAACACTTACGACTTATATAAATACCCAAAATGACCGAATCGAACCATTATTTACCGGTATAAAATGTCACGAAGCCATCGTTTTAGTCCATCAGGAAACCAAGCAAGAGCTATTTTTAACGCATGGCCACCAAGCCGATTTCATGAATTATATCGGTTGGAAAATTAACCGATTCATGGTTGCTGTATTATGGAAACCATTACAAATTTGGGGTATCTCTGACCCAACAAGTCCAGCAAAAAATTATATAGAACGTATAAAAATCGAACTGCGCATAAAAAAATGGATTGAAAACAACAATAGAAAAATCACCATTGTAGGACATACCCACCGTCCCAGTTTTTCGTACCCAAGTCAAAACTCAACTCCTTATTTTAATGACGGTAGCTGCGTACACCCGAGAAGTATTACAGGTATTGAGATTGCAAACGGAACCCTAACATTAATAAAATGGTACATTGACACAAGGGATAATGGTATTTTACAAATTGTGAGAGAAGTGCTAGAAGGTCCAACCAATCTTAAAGATTACAAATAAAAAGGCGAGAATTTCTTCTCGCCTTTTTTAGTTTTCTGGAGCCAACTCCAGTTCTAATCCTTCTAAACTTTCGGTGATTGGGATTTGACAGCCCAAACGACTATTTGATTTCACGTAAAATGCTTCTGATAACATAGCTTCTTCGTCATCACCCATTTCCGGTAATGCTACATCATTAAGCACATAACATTGACAAGAAGCACACATTGCCATACCACCGCAAGTTCCTTCGACAGGAAGCTCGTAGGCCTTGCATAATTCCATGATGTTCATCGCCATATCTGTGGGAGCTTGCAATTCATGAACAACTCCTTCTCGATCTTTAATCTTTATTAATACATCCATAAATCAGTTATGAGTTATAAGTTATGAGTTGTGGGTTTTCATCAGGGATAAAAGCTAGTCCAATCATTTTACGGGACAAGGATATCCCAAAATTTCGGGACGAACCTTTTAAGAAAAAAGCAACTACTCATTATTTTTTGATTAGCCTTTTTTCTTAAAAAGAGCACGCCAAAATCCTCTATAGGATATTTACAACAGTTTCTATTTGCGGTGCAAACTTTTTGATGGTGGTTTCCACTCCCGCTCTCAATGTCATTTGGTTGACACTGCAACTGGTACACGCTCCTTCGAGACGCACTTTTACATGTTTACCGTCTTCGATGGAAATCAATGTAATGTCACCGCCATCAGAATTCAAAAAAGGTCTAATTTCTTCGAGTGCTTTTTGAACTTCTACTGTTAATTCTTCTGTTGTCATTTTCTTTATTTAAAGATTGAAAGATTAAAAAATTGAAAGATTAGAGATCATTTCAAAGATTTTAATTTCTATTTTTTATTTACTGCGGAACAACCCGCCATCGTTGTAATTTTAACGGCTTCGGTTGCAGGTAAATTTTCATTTCTGCTTATTACTTCTTGAACAACATTTCTTGTGATTTCCTCAAAAACGGTCTCAATTACTGAACCTGTTTGCATTGCTGCCGGACGACCGTAATCGCCAGCTTCGCGAATAGATTGTACAATTGGCACTTCCCCAAGGAATGGAACGGCTAAATCTTCAGCAAGGTTTCTTGCTCCTTCTTTTCCAAAAATGTAATATTTGTTATTTGGCAATTCTTCTGGTGTAAAATACGCCATGTTTTCTATAATTCCCAAAACAGGAACATTTATCGCATCAGACAAAAACATAGAAACCCCTTTTTTCGCATCAGCTAATGCTACTACTTGCGGAGTACTCACCACTACAACACCGGTTATAGGCAAAGCTTGTACGATTGAGAGATGAATATCTCCTGTTCCTGGAGGTAAATCGATTAACATAAAATCCAATTCTCCCCAATCAGCATCAAAAATCATTTGGTTCAAAGCTTTAGAAGCCATTGGACCTCTCCAGATTACGGCTTGACTTGGTGCCGTGAAAAATCCTATAGACAGAATCTTCACTTCGTAGCTTTCAACTGGTTTCATTTTGGATTTTCCATCAACCGTTACTGAGATCGGTTTTTCGGTTTCTACGTCAAACATGATTGGCATAGATGGCCCGTAAATATCGGCATCTAAAACTCCAACTGAAAATCCCATTTTAGCAAGCGTTACCGCTAAATTTGCTGTAACAGTAGATTTCCCTACTCCTCCTTTACCAGAAGCTACTGCAATGATATTTTTGATTCCAGGTATTGCTTTCCCTTTTATTTGATTAGCTGTATCCCCAGCATTCTTTTCTGCTACCTCAACTTTGCTGTTTATTTTAACCTTGGCATCTGGCGAAACTAAATCGTGGATTGTTTTTTTGATATCGTCTTCCGCACGCTTTTTAATGTGCATTGCAGGTGTATGTAACACCAAATCTACTACTACCTCATCGCCAAAAGTGATTACATTTGCTATCGCTCCACTCTCCACCATATTTTTTCCTTCTCCAGCTATAGTAATTGTTTCTAAAGCTTTAAGAATATCTTTTCTGTCTAATTTCATTTTTGTGTACTGTTTTTCTATTTACGATTTACCGTAGAAAATATTATGTTTATTTAAACTGATTTCAGATTGCAAAGATAACGGATTAAGTTCTTAATATAAAGGAATTGGATTGGATTTATTGATTGAGAGATTGGTGGGGTTTATTGATTCTTTCCCATTTTTAAAAAGACTTTGGTATGGCCTTTAAAAGTAAAATCTTCAATTAATTTTTAAAAAACACAAACCCAAAAATAATAGGTTCAAAAAACCAAGTGTTGCATTTTCCTTGGAGAATTAGAATTGCTAAATATTAGCCCTTCTTTTACAATTTTCGAAATTATTAAAACTTCATTTCCGGTTGCCAAAAATGCTTTTCAAAATCTATAATCTGATTATTAATTACTATGATTCCTTCGTTTTCGAGTAATTGTTGCATAAGATTCGTTCCGTCAAAATGGAGTTTTCCAGTGAGTAAACCGTTTCTATTCACCACACGATGCGCTGGAACATCATCCAAGTTATGTGAAGCATTCATCGCCCAGCCAACCATTCTGGCAGAGCGCGCTGTTCCCAAAGCCTTCGCAATTGCACCATAAGAAGTGACTTTGCCGTAAGGAATTTGTCTGGCGATTACATATACTCTTTCGAAAAAATTATCTTCTGACATGAATTTAATTTTAATAAAAATCGTGGACTCTACTCGATTGTTTTAGGCCAGCGAACCTATCCTAGGTAATGTTTTATAATATTAATTAAAGTCACGACCGCAATTAATCCTGTTATACTACCAATGATGGTGTTCATATTTCTCATAAGATAGTCGGCTTTGATTTGTATTTTTTGAAAAAAGGTGATGTAGCAATAAAATACTAGAAAAGCCCCCAAAATCACTCCATTAACAAAAACAAAAATAAAAGTAGTATCGAATGAAAATAGATTATACGATGATAGCGTGATGCTTACTAAAACATAATATGGAATAGGAAAAAAATTCAGGGCTGAAAGCAACATTCCCAAAAAAAATCGAGAAGTTTTACTGTGCTTTTTTATTTTTCCTTTAATCTTCTTTGGTTTTTTGGCAATCAAAAGAAAATAAACCGTCAAACATGAGAAAACAACACAACCAATTTCACGCAACAACAGCACTAAATCAGGACGGTCATCAATAAATCTGGCAAAAAGTATCGCCAGATACGCTTGTAAAAAAATTATAACAATTGCCCCAAAAACAAACCATAACGCACTCCTCTTTCCTTCTTTCAGATTTACTTTGGCCGCTGTCATATTGAGCAATCCCGGCGGAGTAATCCCTATAAAAGCAGTTATAAAACCGGAAAGCAAAGATATAATTAGATTCATAGGCAATGTGTAATCATTTAAAAAAGACAACCAGTTAAGGTTAAAAAAGTAAATCTATTCTTTAATTTTGAATCGAATATACGTAATTGCTTTGTTTACTTCCAAATATTGTTTTTCGTAAAAAGTCTGAAAAGCAGTTACTTCCTCAGGACTTCCTTCATTTACATAGACATTATGATTGGCATATAAAACTTCGTGTCCCTCACCATGCAGCAATCCAAGGGTATAACCATGCATAAATTCGCTATCTGTTTTAAGGTTTACGACACCGTCTTTTTTAAGTACTTTTTTATACAACTGCAAAAACTCGGAATTGGTCATTCTGTGCTTTGTACGTTTGTATTTTATTTGAGGATCTGGAAAAGTAATCCAAATTTCATCCACTTCATTTTCGGCAAAAATATGATTAATTAATTCGATTTGAGTTCGAATAAAAGCCACATTATGAAGTCCCGTTTCAACAGCAGTTTTGGCACCACGCCAAAAACGAGCCCCTTTGATATCAATTCCAACAAAATTTTTATCGGGATATCTTTCGGCAAGACCCACTGAATATTCGCCTTTCCCACAACCTAATTCCAATACCAATGGATTATCGTTTTTGAAAAATTCAGAATTCCACTTCCCTCTCAGCGGAAATAAATCTCCTACTACTTCTTCCCTCGTTGGTTGAAAAACGTTAGTGAATGTTTCGTTTTCCTTGAATCTCTTTAATTTATTTTTACTTCCCACGCTTTTACAAATATTTCGGCAAAATTAAGGAATTATATAAGACCGAAGGCTTTGGTGAAGAAAAATTAATATAGCGCATTTCATTCGAAATTATTTCAAAATAAATCACCCAAGAAATTCGAACTTAAAAGAACACTTTCAGCTAATTGATTAGTTTACTATTTCTTCTGAAGCCTTACAATCAAAGGTTCTTCTATTGGTGTTTTTATTTTCACCACCTCATTTGAATTATCATTTGGAATCGTCATTGACAAAACATACTGTCTTATTTTCCATTCATTACCCATTCTTACCATTACTCCAGAGCCACGACAAATTTTCATTTGGGTATTTAACAACTCGTCAAACCAGGCAGTTTCTCCAGTCTTGTCAAAATAAATATGACGCTCTAATGAGGTGAAATTCCACGCTTTCCCTTTGTCGAAATGCGGTTTTGCATATGCTTGTAAAGCTGTTTTATTCCAGTTCTCTGTCGCATCGGTACCAATAAAAATAGCATCCTCCGCCATCAAACTGAAATAATCGTCGTACTTAGCATCTGCTGCAGCTTTGTGCCAAGCATCTACTGTAACATTGATTTTTTGTTTTGAAATTGTTTGGTTTTCCATCATGCTTTTGCAAGCGGATAAAGTCAAAACGATAAGAACAGCCAATATTTTTTTCATGTGATTTAGTTATTTATTCATGGTTTTTATTCCATCGGATTTTTATTTTTCCATCAACGTCAACAGCCAGTAAATGCAACACAATTCCCTTATTGCGCTTTTCGGCTTTTTCGATTTTATCGGCAATCAACTCATCATTTTTGGGATTTCTCAGCGGAATAGTCATCGCTAAGTTCGTCCCTCTGTTAAAAGAATACACGCCATTTACATCCAAGTTCAAAACGCTAGAACTCACTTTCAAATCATTTACATCCACTAAATCTCCATTGATTTTAAAGTTTCCAGACAAATCACTAAAAACGATATTCTTGACATCTCTTAAAGGAAAAGCAATTTTCCCAATATTTGCAATGGGCTTAAAATCGACCAAAGCCCCTTGAATCACATCAAATGTAGCAGCACCAGAAAGTGAGTTTGTTTTTATTTGCCCTCCGGAAAGTAGCGTTCCTTTAAGCGAGGCGGAGGCCGATAAAAATCCCTTTATGTTTTTGGGTTGGAAGGACTGAATGCCAAAATTGTTCAACGAAGTCAGGAAACGGGCAATATCTACCCTATTAATTTTTGCATTAGACTGCAGAAGGAAGTTATCGCCATTTGGAGCCAACTGTCCGTCAAAAGAAATTATACCGCCGGAACTTTGAACCCGACCATTTTTCACAATCAATTTATTATTGAGCAATAAAACCGTGGCTTTGGCATTAGTAGCTAGCAATTTACCATACGCCATTTTATCTGCTTTTAGGTTCATCACCACTTGGCATTTGTCAATTACAGAATACAATTCCTCAGAAAAATCATCTTTTTTACCCTTCTTTTTTGGGGATTTTTTCCCTGAACTGGTAACAATGCCAACAAATTGTTTCACATCCAGAAAAGGAGCATATATTTCCCAATTCACCAGCATTTTTTCAGGATTTTCGTAATATAACGTAAGGAAGTTATCAATTTTACCCTTCATAAAAACCATATTCTTTCGGTCTTTAAAATTTATTTTTTTGATAAGTAACGCTTGCTCCGTAAAATCCAACTGAATATCTGTTTTTAAAAAAGTTAAATTGCGAGGTCCGTAATTTACAATGGCATTTGTAACGTAAACATTACCGGTAAATAATGGCTTTTGTATTTTTAGATTCAAAACGTCAAATTTAAAATCCAAATTCACTTTGGCTTGACCATCAGAAAAATGCATGAAATCCTTGTTGATTACCTCATTCAGTCGGGAAACATCAAAATCAGACCTAAAACTTCCTGCCACTGTTGTTTTTTCAAAATTAGAAATCTTTCCTACCGGAATTGTAAACGGAATCGTCTTGTATTTTCCGGTAAAGCCTGTTAAAGTGATGGTAGAATTGATGTCATTGCAACCCGCACCTTTTTTGTATTGATTGGTAAACGTGGCATCAAAATTACAGTCAGTAACAATTCCATCCGGTATGGTGAGTTCATTATCTTTTATTTTTGTAGTGACCCTAATTTCAGGATCGCCCGTGGCATTCATATCACCTATGATTGTACAACCCACATTTATTGGTCTTTTCAAATCAAACTGATTGACTCTAGCGCTAATATTAGCGCTCAATAAAGCAGAAGCGTTGCGCCACAATATTGAAGTTTTTATAGCAATATCAAATGGAGATTTGTTTTTATCCAAGCTAAAATGGCCATTGATATCAAAAAACTCTTTCCCTATTGCGAGATGATCAGTGGCAACACTAATTTGGTTTTTAGGTTTCGAGAAATCAACCTCCAAAACACCTTCTACAATCCTGTTTTTAATAAAACTCCCTCTTTGAGTATTGAAAGCCATACTTTTAGCTAGGGTTTTTAGATACAGATTGGTGCGCCAATTTTCGTCATCGTAATAAATTTTGCTCTTTAAAGTAAGGATATCAAAATCAAATAACTTATTCCCCATTTGATTTTCGGAAATGAAATGTACTTGGTGCAAAAGGATTTCCTTGATTTTAGAATCGGTCGAACTTTTTGATTTTTCGTTTTTTGGCTTAGCCCGAAAAATATTGGTGTTTACAATTCCGTTCTTTCCTTTAAAAAGATATAAAGTGGCGTTCTGAATTTCAATTTTATCGATATTAATCTCATTAGAGAGCAAACCCAAAATATTGACACGAACCTCTATTTGCGCAGCTTTAAGCAAGGTACGCTTATGAAAGGACCATAAACTGTCCTTTAACTCTACTTGGCTTAACGCCAAAGTCATATTAGGGAAACCCTTGAAAAACTTATAATTAATATCGCCAATAGCGGCTGTACCCGAAATATTTTCGTTGATTTTGGCATTGATTTGCGTTACAATTTCTGCCTTATTATTCTTAAAATACACGGATAAAACCCCTGAAGTTATTAACAAAAGTGCTACTATTCCCAGAAATAAAAAACCAATTCTTTTGATTATTTTTCTAAAATTTACACTTTTAAAATAGCTATTTATGCTCTGCCAAAATTGATTCATGCGTATTCCTTTACTAATTAAAATAAAGGTAGCTAAAAACATTAGTTTATGGACTTAATATTACAAAAACTGGTTTGAATACTGCATTTAAGCGCACAAATGGTCCTTTACATTCCCGGCAATCCACCTTGATTGAGCCGTATTTGTTTAAAAAAAAATCAAGTTCCTGTAAATTAATTCGAGTAAAGTAGTAAGAATTGTGTTTGATTTTTTAAACCGCTACTTAATGAAAAACAGATTTAACCCGCTTAAGCAATACCAGCTTTGATTCCTATTTTACTGTGATCAATACAATAGAAAATGATAATTTTTTCTTACAAAATTCTTGTGTTTTTATACTGTACCGACCAAAGTGGGCAGCAGGAACAATTTTACATAAAAAATGCTATTTATTTCATAATTTTTGGATTTACAAACATTTACTAGACAAATAATTTCGAATTAAAAAATAAATTCAAAATTCAAAATGTTGATATACAACTACTTAATATTTAAATTAAATTAATTTAAATACAAAAAGTAAAAACAGTACAAGAAGCTCAAAAAATTCCGCTTTTGAAAACTGACATTTCAATACTTGATTTGACTTATTTTTGTACAGTTCTAAATAATTTATTACGCATTAAAGTTTAACCTATGAAAAAGTTACTATTCCCAATTATAAGTTTCGTTTTGACATTTTTGTTCCTAATTGTTTCCTGTAAAAAACAGGACAAAAAAGAAGCAGAAGCCAATAAAGTTTCGCTTGAAACTCCTTTTGACAGTACGTTGGTAAAAACATTTTTTGTTAATCATCCAAAACTAAAAAAATACCAATCTGATGTGGAGAAATTGTACCGCAAACATCAATTTCATTATGTATGGTATGATGAGAACGGAATCAACGATTTCGGTAATCTATTATATGACAAGATTAATAATCTTGAAGAAGAGGGTGTTCAAGTCGATGTTCCTTATAAAAAACAATTAGCAGATATTTACGAAGATCCAGATAATGACCAAAAACCGGACATTGATACGGAACTGCTAAGTTCATCCCTTTACTTTTTTTACGCAGACAAAGTATATCATGGAATACCTGCCAATAAAACGACGGATTTAGGATGGTATCTTCCAAGAAAAAAACAATCGTATGTCAGTTATTTGGACTCACTTTTAATCGAGCCTACTTTAATTAACAAAGACGAAAAAGGGGTTTTAAGTCAATATTATCTTCTTAAAGATGTGCTGCAAAAATACCGTCAAATAGAAAAAAAAGGCGGATGGAAAACTATTACCATTGATCCTAGTGTAAAGTCATATAAATTAGGAGACAGCTCTAAAACAATTGCACAAATAAGACAACGATTATTCATTACGGGTGATATTTCAAGGGATTCAAAAAGCAACATTTATGACGCTGCATTGGTCGATGGAATTTTGAAATACAAAATGAGAAGCGGTAATACTGTTAATAAACTTATTTTACCAGAACACATAAAAGACATGAATATCTCTGTTGCGCAGCGTATAAAAACACTTACAGTCAACATGGAACGTTGCCGATGGATTTCAAATGACATCACCAAGTCCAAAGAGTTAATCGTCATCAATATCCCTGCTTATGAGTTAACTTATTTTAACAACGGAAAACCGGAGTTACGCTCTAAAGTAGTCGTTGGGAAAGCTTTGAATAAAACGGTGGTTTTTAGTGCTTCAATGCGATACATTGCATTTAGTCCTTATTGGAACGTGCCAACGAGTATTTTGAAAAAAGAGATACTTCCTGCTATTGAAGAAAACGAAAACTATTTAGCCGAACACAATATGGAATGGAACGGCAACGATGTAAGACAAAAACCAGGAGGTGATAATTCCCTAGGCAAAGTGAAATTTTTGTTTCCAAATTCCAATAATATTTATTTGCACGACACGCCTTCAAAAAGCTTATTCAACAGCGAAGACAGAGCCTTTAGTCATGGTTGCATCCGAGTTGCTAAACCAAAAGACCTAGCGAATATCATTTTGAAAAATGACCCAAATTGGACTCCGAAAAAAATTGACGAAGCCATGAATAGAGATACGGAAACGATGTATACATTAAAAAATAAAATTCCAGTTTATATTGGTTATTTTACTTCTTGGGTAGATGACAAAGGAATTGTTCATTTTTATGAAGACATTTACAATAGAGACCAAAGACTGGCTTCTTTGATATATGCTAAATAATCATTTCATTGGAACAGCATAAATTTGTATTCCACAAAAAAATGACACTATCTTTTTTAAGAGATACTGTCATTTTTTTTATGCCTTCCAAAAAGGGGATTCTTTAGTGTGCTTTCATTTTATCAAAAGTGGTTCCCAATACTTTTTTCATCTTCTCTAACGAACCTTGAAAAGCTTTCTCAGTAGTATCAGCATGATTAGTGACTACGATAGGCTGCATATTTGCGGCACGAACTTCAATAAGACATCGTTTGTCATTAATCCCTGACTTGTCACTGTTTTCATCTCCAAGATGTACTTCAAGACGTGTAATTTTATCTTCAAAACGTGATAGCCCTTTTTCCAGTTCATTAGAAAAATAAGATTCTAATCTCTCGTGTCCTTCTACATTTTTGTCCGTGTTGATTTGAATTTTCATATTATTTTATATTTATTATTGATTCTCAAATTTAACGATACTCAAGTAAAAACAAAGGCAATTAATAAAATCTTATGAAAACAAATCTTATTATGTCCTGATTAAAACTAATCAGGTAGAGCGGGTCTTTTATTTATCTTAAGATATTCATAAAACACCAAACAATTAGGGTTTTTTTTTATATTGAAAATATAATTTTTTTATCTTTATATATTCAATCATACTATGAAAAACTATGTTTTATCCATCGTAGTAGTATTATGTGGTGTATCAGTTGCTACGATCTACCATAACCGAAATGAAAATCTAACGGTTAAAGTTATTTCTGTTGCCAAAAAGCTTCAGGAATATACCTTTGGAAAATCTGAAGTTCCCCTTAGCAAAGCCATTGTCTCCGAATTTTTTAGTAAATATCCCGATTTAAAAAAATACCAGTCCGATGTTATTGCTGTTTACAAAAAAAGAAATTACAAATCGATTTGGTACGATGAAAAAGGACTTCTTGAATTTGCTGATTTGCTATATTCTAAAGTAAATCTAATCGAAGAAGAAGGTCTAAAATCGAATCTCGCCTATAAAGACAAAATTGACGGAATCTTCGATTCGGAATTCAAAGATGAACTCTCCAGAACTGACACCGAAATATTTTTGTCAACCATGTATGTGTTTTATGCTAAAAAAGTTTTTCGCGGCATTGACTCTAAAAAAATTAAAGAAATTGGATGGTTTCTTCCAAGGAAGGACTTGTCTTACGAGAATTTATTGGATTCATTACTGGTGGATACTAAATTACTAAGCAAGAATGAGAAAACCTTGTATGAACAATATTATAAGTTGCGTGATTATTTAAAAATATACAGACAGATAGAAAAAAGCGGTGAATGGACTCCCATTGAAGCAAATGCTTCCGTACAATTCTACAAACCTTCTGACAGCTCAAAAGTCATTGGCCAAATAAGACATCGCCTTACAGTTACCGGAGATTTAAAACAGGATTCCAAGAGCAATGTGTACGATAATGATTTAATGGCAGGAGTATTGAATTACAAAAAACGAAATGGTTATCAACCTAATTACCAAATCTCAATTTGGCAAATTCAGCGAATGAATGTACCGATTAAGAAATACATTCAAACAATTATGGTCAACATGGAACGTTGCCGATGGATTGATCCCGCTTTGACAAAATCGGATGAGATCATAATCATAAACATTCCGGCATTTAACTTAATTTATAGAAAAAACGGCATAAAAGAATTAGAGTCAAATTTGTTGGTGGGCAAAAACATAACTGAAACAGTTGTTTTTAGCAGTTATATAAGTTCTATTGTGTTCAGTCCTTATTGGAATATTCCCCAAAGCATCGTTGAAAACGAATTGTCATTGGCGTTGTTTGCTGATAAAGATTACTTAGCCAAACATAATATGGAATCCAACAAAGGGAAAGTCAGACAAAAACCTGGAGGAAAGAACCCAATGGGACTCGTTAAATTTATGTTTCCAAATACTAATGATATTTATTTACACGATACACCATCCAAAAGTTTATTTGAATTCAATTACCGTGCATTAAGTCACGGTTGCATCAATATGGACAAAGCCAAGGAATTGGCGGTTTTATTGTTAAAAAACGATCCTGAATGGCCTATCGAACGTATAAACGAAGCTATGAAAGGGGAAAAAGAAACCACCTATATTCTGAAAAAAAAGATACCGCTTTACATTGGATATTTTACCTCTTGGGTAGACGACAAAGGGGAAATTCATTTTTATGAAGATATCTACGATAGAGATGAAAGATTAGCGTCCTTGTTATATGAGGAAGATTAGTTTTATTTCGCAACTTCACAACTGTTGAAACACATTTTATTTGATTAATTTATTTAGTATTGACCGAGAATGCGCCCGTTATTTCACGCAATTCAAGAACATTAATTGCGATATTAAATTTGGTTGTTTGAATATACTTTGATTTTGTTCATGCATTTCTTATAGCAATAAAACAGCATTGGTAATCAACATCTTAACGTCTTGTTGTTTAGTCAATACCATTAATTTTTGTAAATTTATAAGTCCTTTAAAGAAGTAGCCATGAAAAAGTCAATCCTCCCCATTATGGTTATCGTCTTGCTGTTTTTGTTGACTTCCATATTTTGTAAAAACAATAACAACAAAAAAGAAATCGTAAAAACGGCCACTTTAAAATCAGCAGTGATTTCACAAGATGTTATTGTTCCAAAAATGTTGCCTTTTGACAGCACTTTGGTACAGGCTTTTTTTATCAAGAATCCAGAACTAAAAAAGTATCAATCTGATGTAATAACGCTGTATCGCAAACATCAATACAATTACATTTGGTATGATAAAAACAGAATCAGCGAAGTTGGGAATTTCTTATACAACAAGTTAAATAATTTAGAGGGAGAAGGGATTGACGCAGTGGTTCCGTATAAAGATAAACTAGACCTTATTTTTCAAACTTCGGGAGAGAGTCAAAACCCAAATGAAGATGCTGAACTGCTCCTATCCTCTTTGTATTTCTTTTATGCCGATAAAGTTTACCGTGGATTAGATTCTGATAAAATTGAAGAGATGGGATGGTATCTTCCTCGAAAAAAACAATCGTATGTTGATTATCTTGGTTCTATTTTGGCAAAGCCTTCCCTAATTTACAAAGACGAAAGCGAGGTTTACGGGCAGTATTACCGACTTCGGGAACAGTTAAAAAAATATCGTGAAATGGATCAAAAAGGGGAATGGAATCCCATAGAGGTGGATCGAAAGGTAAAGTCCTTCAAACTTGGAGACTCTTCAAAAACGATAGCACAAATAAGACAACACTTATATCTTACGGAAGATATTCAAAGCGATTCTAAAAGTGCCGTTTATGATGACGCACTGGCGACCGGGATTTTGAAATACAAAAAAAGAACTGCCTTCAACCTTGACAAAGTGATTTTGCCAAAACACATCGCGGCAATGAACGTGCCATTGAAGGAACGCATAAAAACCATCATGGTCAATATGGAACGTTGCCGATGGCTATGCAGTTGCGTTTCCTCCTTGAAAGGTTTGATATTCATCAACATTCCAGCCTACCAATTGACCTATTTTAGTAAAGGGAAAAAGGAATTAGTTTCTAATGTAGTCGTTGGAAAGGTCATGAATAAAACGGTAGTTTTTAGTGCCGACATAAAATACATCGTTTTCAGTCCCTACTGGAATGTGCCCAACAGTATTTTAAGAAAAGAAATCCTGCCCGCTCTTGCCAAAAACCCTAATTACATGGTCAAACATGACATGGAATGGTTCGACGGCCGTGTCAGACAAAGACCCGGACCCGAAAATTCCCTAGGATTGGTAAAATTTTTATTCCCTAACAACAATGCCATTTATTTGCATGACACACCTTCAAAGAATTTATTTGATGAAGAAAAAAGAGCCTTCAGTCATGGCTGCATTCGAGTGGCTAAACCCGTGGAACTTGCCAATCTTATTTTGAAAGACGACAAGGCATGGAATCCTGAAAAGATTGCTGAAGCCATGTCTAGCGGAGTTGAAACCTGGTATCCCCTTAAAAACAAGATTCCTGTTTATATTGGTTATTTTACCGCTTGGGTCGATGATGACGGCATCCTTCACTTCTATGAGGATGTTTACAATCGAGACAAACAACTTGCCTCGTTGATATTTACAAAATAATTTTAGTAAGAATCAAGAGGTTAATTCCGTCTACTTTTTGACCTGATTTTTCTTTTATTTTCCTATTTAATAAAGTTAGTTTTTGGTTTTCAATTTGATTTGTCAAAACAAAATGATCAGAAACAAAAAACGCCAATCTCTCGATGGGCGTTTTTGAAAATTATAGTTCTTGTTGAATCGGATACCCTAGCCCTGATTGCAATGAAAATCCTTTTTATCTCGTTCTCAAAACGAGATAAAAAGATTGCAATAAAAAGCAGGAAATAGCTCCAAATTAATTTATTCCTCGCAATGACTGCTACAGTTTTGGCAACGCGGTAAAGCCCATATTATACAAGGTAAATGCCTGTATGTCCACGTTTTCCTGAATGGTTGCCGCCACGGCTTTCCCCGCGCCATGTCCCGCATTAATATCAATTCGAATTAAAGTGGGATTTGGTCCAGTTTGTTTTTCCTGTAATTCGGCTGCAAATTTAAAACTATGTGCTGGCACTACTCTATCGTCATGATCGCCCGTTGTGACCATCGTGGCCGGATATTGGGTTCCTTGTTTTA
The DNA here is from genome assembly GCF_017875765.1 of Flavobacterium sp. CG_23.5. Taxonomy (NCBI): domain Bacteria; kingdom Pseudomonadati; phylum Bacteroidota; class Flavobacteriia; order Flavobacteriales; family Flavobacteriaceae; genus Flavobacterium; species Flavobacterium sp. CG_23.5. The sequence goes on from NZ_JAGGNA010000001.1 coordinate 2,060,022, forward strand.
CATTATTCACCGGAGAATACCCCTTGATGTAGGCAAACATTTCCTTGCTATCCTGTGATGTTCCGTAATCGTACGCCCAACCCGCTCCCGAGGTAAAGGTGTGGTAGCGCAACATATCCATAACGCCCACCGCGGGTAACGCTACCTTCATTAAATCCGGGCGTTGCGTCATGGTAGCTCCCACTAACAATCCGCCGTTTGAACCACCACGAATGGCAAGAAAACTAGAGGATGTGTACTTTTGAGCAATCAGATATTCAGCCGCTGCGATGAAATCATCAAACACATTTTGCTTTTGCATTTTGGTGCCTGCATCATGCCATTTTTTTCCGTATTCGCCTCCGCCACGCAAATTAGGAACGGCATAAACGCCGCCGTTTTCCATCCAAACGGCATTGGCAATACTGAAACTTGGCGTTAAGCTTACGTTGAAACCGCCATATCCATACAATATCGTTGGGTTTTTGCCATCGAGTTTCAATCCTTTTTTATGGGTAATCATCATCGGGATTTTGGTTCCGTCTTTGGAAGTGTAAAACACTTGTTTCGACACATAATCTTCGGTTTTAAAATCTACTTTTGGTTTTTCATACACGGCCGATTTTCCTGATTTTGGTTCGAATGAATAAATAGTTCCTGGGCTAACATAATTGGTAAAAGAATAATAGAGCATTTTTTCTTTTTTCTTTCCGCCAAAACCGCCTGCAGTTCCAAGATCCGGCAACTGTATCTCCCGAATCATTTTTCCTGAATAATCATATTGTTTCACCACCGAAACCGCATCTTTCATATAATTAGCAAAAACATAACCGCCGCCGGTTGTTGGTGTCAAAACATTATCGGTTTCTGCAATAAAGTCTTTCCAGTTTTCGGGTTTTGGGTTACTGACATCTACCGTAACAATGCGTTTATTGGGCGCATTTAAGTCGGTATCTATGAATAATTTAGTGCCTTCGTTGTCAATTATACTGTTGTCACTTTTGAAATTATCGACAATGGTAATAATGGGGCTATTTGGTTTTGTCAGGTCTTTGATATACAATTCATTCCCATAGGTTGAAGTCGAAGCGTTGATGACCAAATAATGATCGTCTTCTGTCACACTTCCACCAACATATCTTCTTTTTTGGTCTGCGCCAAAGATGATTTGATCTTCTTTTTGCGCCGTTCCAAGTTTGTGAAAATACAGTTTGTGTTGGTCCGTTTTAGCCGACAATTCACTTCCTTTTGGTTTGTCATAACTGGAATAGTAAAATCCTTTATTCCCGTGCCAAGAAACCCCGCTGAATTTTACATCGACAATGGTATCTTCTATTATTTTTTGAGTGATGGCATCCATGATAATCACTTTTCTCCAGTCGCTTCCGCCCTCTGAAATGGCATACGCGACTTTGGAACCATCTCTTGAGAAATCCAATCCTCCCAGTGAAGTAGTTCCGTCCTTAGAAAAAGTATTTGGATCTAGAAAAACCGTCTCTTTTCCTTTAAAGTCTTTTCTATACAACACCGATTGGTTTTGTAAACCATTATTTTTGTAGTAGTACGTATAATTCCCTTCAATGAAAGGCGCTCCTATCTTCTCGTAATTCCATAGTTTTTCCAATCTTGCTTTCAATGCATCACGAAACGGGATTTTAGCTAAATAGTCATAAGTAACCTTGTTTTGCGTTTTTACCCAATCACCCGTCTCAGCAGATTTATCGTCTTCGAGCCAGCGATACGGATCCGCAACTTTGGTATCAAAATAGACGTCAACCGTTTCGCCTTTATTGGTATGTGGATACTTCATTGTATTTATTTTTTGGTTTTGACCAAAACTTGCGAATGTGGCAGATACAGCCATTATTAAAAAAGTTTTTTTCATTCTATGTGGTTTAGTTAGTTATAACAAAAATAGGAAAATAGTTTTCATTCCCATTGAAGACAAGTCGCTAAAAAACCAAAAACGTTACTCTTTCGAATAACGTTTTTTTTATGTAAAAGTAAAAGAGTTTGAAATTAGAAACTCATTCTACAAATTAAAATTTACGCCCAAAACGACGTTTCTTCCTATGTTAGGAATGCCGTCTCTTTTTAATCTTGAAAGATGCGCGATATAGCTTTTGTCTAATAAATTGTTTCCGTTGAGATTAACATCAAAAGAAGTTTTACCCAATTTTATTTTCCCTCCAAAACCTAAATTCACTAATGAATATCCATTTGATTTTGTTTCAAAACCACTGACATTATTTTGATTGAAAGTAGAAGAAACATTAAAGGTCGCAAAACCGTCTTCCAACCAATTTTTGATTTTAAATTCAGTTCGAATGGTATTGCTCCAATTGTTGGCAGGAATTAACGGCAAATAATCACCATTTTTTTTCTTACCGGTAACCGTTTCAAAACTTGTTTCAAAATGCAACCAGTCTAAAGGGTGCGGATGAAAATGCAATCCAATTTCACCACCATACAGTTTAGCATTATTCTGAATATAATCGAAAACATCGTTTCCAGCAATTACTATTCCTGCTGGCGAGGTATAGATATAATTGTTGATATGATTGTAAAATCCATTGGCAAAAAACTCAAAATGACTGTTTTTATATTCTAAATTGATATCCGTTTGTACGTTTTGCTCGGTTTTCAAATCGCTGTTACCAATTTCATAGCGATTGGTTCCTTCATGAACTCCATTGGATGTTAATTCGGCCAGATTCGGTGATCTAAAACCAGAAGCCATATTCAATCGCAAAGTCAAATCTTCGGCTAAATTGGTTTTGTAACCCAGGGAAGCATTAAAACTATCGTAGGTTTTATCAATGGCTTTAAAGTAGCCTTCTTCTCCGGCAGTTCCGTGTTCTTGCGTGGTGATTTGTCTGTTATCGAAACGCAATCCTCCTTGTAACACATTAGATTCCCACTCATAATTAGCAGTTCCAAAAACACCAAAATCATTGGTTTCAGCATCCGGAATCAAATATTCCTCACCTGAATTGGTGTTGGTTTGGTGCATCCCCTGAATTCCTACGATAGATTCTACTTTGCCTATTTTTGGCAAATGGTATTTTGCATCGTAATTGAAGGTTTTCAATTTCATATGCAAACTGGCTACATCACTATCTGTGAACTCAGATCGGTCATTGGCAACATAACCCAAATCGACATCCAGTTTTGAATTTTGGAAAAAGAAGATATTATTTAAACTCAATAAATGATTAAAAACACCTTGTTTAGGAAAACCCGTTTTTTTGCTTGTAGATTGTTCTCCTGTCGAAGCTTCGGGACCGTTCTCTGGAATTCCTAAATCTAATTTGTTGTAATTGTAACGCAATACTGTTGAAAATTTAGCATTGCTATAACCAATTCCCGTTTTGAAATCTGCTTCACTGTAACGAGTATTTGTCACTCGATCACCATCGGCAATGCTATAATCGGAATGGGTATTGTAACTCCCACGGGTCATGAATTTCCAATTTTCGGTTGATGTTTTCAATCCCAAAGAAGAATTACTTCCTAGCGTATTCGAAAAAAGTTTCTGACTGAAATTAGCTTTGAATGTATTGGCTTCGGCAAATTTCTCTGGATTAAAATACAAAACTCCACCCAAAGCATCGGAGCCATAAAGTAAAGAAGCAGGGCCTTTTATCACCTCAACACTTTCTATTCCTGCGTCGTTTAGTCCTAAGCCATGTTCGTCGCCAAACTGTTGGTTTTCCATTCTAACACCTTGCGAATAGACCAAAACACGATTCCCGCTCAAACCACGAATAACGGGTTTACCGATAGAAGTTCCCGTAGAAACTTGCGAAACTCCTGGAATAGTCGCCAATCCTTCGATTAAAGTAGCAGTTCCTTTTCGTTGTAACTCTTTCATACTTTGATGTTCAACTTTCATCACGTTTTGCGATTGTAATTTATTGAAAGCGGTGGAAACAATCACCTCATCCATCTGGAATATGGTTTCTTCCAGAATTACATCCAGCGTATTCTCTTTTTGTGCATTATTTATCGTTTTGTTTTGGATTCCAAAACCAACGAAATTGAAAGTAAGTTTTATGCTTCCATTTGGAAGATTGGACATGTTATATTTTCCGTTTTCATCTGTTATGGCTCCTTTGTGTAATTCTGTTGCATAAACCGAAACGCCTTTAATAGGCTGATTTTTTAAATCAGTCACGGTTCCTGATACCGAATTCTGTGCTTGAAGCATAACTGAAAACCCCAAGAATAGGGTTATAATAAATTTTTTCATTGAAAATTATTGTATTGTTCTTCTTCTCAGCGAACTCATAAAGGAGAAAGGGCTGAGACCGGAATTATTTAGTAAAAAAAATAGAAATGATACCTGCTGAAATAAATTCAAAAGAAGCTGAAATAAATTCAGCTTAAACTATTTACAGGAGGCCCGCGAAGGGAATATAAACTTCCCGAGAAAGAAACAAAAGCCGTCTTTGCAGTAAAGAAATAAGGTATTTCTTTATAGGAAGAATTTAATTGGTACGAGAATTCATTTGGAGAAATATAACTACCAAAAGTAAATTGACAAATAGAACAGTTATCAAAATTATGATGCTGATGCGTTATCTCAGAATTGGTAACATTGTAAGTATGGTGGCATCTTTTTTCGGAAAACTGCTTTACCAAATGGGTATAACTATGAACCGATTGAAACAGCATTGAAAACAATACTGCAACTACCAAAGTAAGATTAATTATGCCCTGCTTTTTTTTCATACTTCGCAAAGGTAAGAAAACAAAAAAATGTTACGCCTATTTAAAAACAAAAAAAACTACAACATGATACGTTGTAGTTTTTATATAATATTTAGAGATGCACTGCCGATGTAGAAACGCACTTCAGTGCATCTCTACTGCGTCAAAATTTAATTTAGGTTAAACCAATTTAGCGGCCCTAAGGTATTCTGCGATTTGAATCGTATTGGTCGCCGCTCCTTTTCTTAAATTATCGGCTACTATCCACATGTTCAAAGTATTTGGTTGGCTTTCGTCACGACGGATTCTGCCTACAAAAACATCATCTTTTCCTTGCGCATACATTGGCATTGGATACGTATAGGTATCATTGTTATCCTGAACCACAACTCCATCAGTATGATGTAAAATGTTCTGAACTTCAGACACTTCAAAATCTTTAGTAAACTCAACATTTACCGCTTCACTGTGTCCACCAACAATGGGCACACGAACAGCAGTTGCCGTAACAGCAATCGTTTTATCGCCAAGAATTTTTTGAGTTTCACGAACCAATTTCATCTCTTCTTTGGTGTACCCGTTATCTTCAAAAGAATCACATTGTGGAATTGCATTTCTATGAATTGGGTATTTGTAAGCCATTTCACCTTGAATTCCTGCATATTCATTTTCCAATTGTTGTACTGCTTTCACGCCTGTTCCAGTGATGGATTGATACGTAGAAACAATCACACGTTTGATATTGTATTTTTTATGCAAAGGTGCCAAAACCAAAACCATTTGAATAGTCGAACAGTTAGGATTAGCAATAATTTTATCTTCTTTTGTTAATTCGCCTGCATTGATTTCAGGAACAATTAATTTTTTGGTTGGATCCATTCTCCAAGCCGATGAATTATCGATAACTGTAGTTCCTGCTGCTGCAAATTTTGGAGCCCATTCCAATGAAGTGTCACCACCAGCTGAGAATAAAGCAATATCGGCTTTCATATCTACTGCGGTTTGCATTCCTACAACGGTATAACTCTTCCCTTTAAATTCGATTTGTTTTCCCACTGATTTCTCAGAAGCAACAGGAATTAATTCTGTTACAGGAAAATTTCTTTCTGCCAATACTTTTAACATTACTTCGCCAACCATTCCAGTAGCGCCTACAACTGCTATTCTCATAGTATATATTTATTATTGAATCTTATTTTGAACTACAAAAGTAAGTAATATTCAAATCAATACAAGAGTCTTCACAAAAAATAACAAAATGTTATAATTATAACAAAGCAAAAAACCATCAGCTGTGGCGGATGGTTTAACGGAACATAAGTGTTGTGCTCTTATTTTTGTAACAAGTCTCTAATTTGTATAAGTAATTCTACTTCAGTTGGTCCGGCAGGTACCACAACCACTTCTTCTTTCTTTTTGGCTTTTTCGGCAGCTCTTAAAATAATGAAAATGAAAAAAGCAATAATAACAAAATTGATGATAGCTTGGACTAAATTACCGTAAGTAATAACCGCTGCACCTGCTTTTTTTGCTTCAGCCAAAGTCTCATACCTGTTACCGTTGAGCGCAATAAATTTTTGGGTAAAATCGATACCTCCAGTTATCAATCCAATTATTGGCATAATAACATCATCCACAGCAGAAGCGATAATTTTACCAAAAGCAGCACCAATAACTACGGCAGTCGCTAAACTCAACACATCACCTTTCATTAAAGATGTTTTAAAATCACTGAAAAATCCCATAATTGCTTAGTTTTAGGTTAAAATCTCTTTTTTTTAAGTAACGAACATAGTTAAAATTTTAACATAACAAACTTCTTTTTATTACAAAAAAAATTATTCCCGATAAAACACACGTTTTACCCGCTGAGATATACTTGTAAGAATTTCATAAGGAATAGTATTTAGTTTTTGCGCAATCTCATTTACGGTTGGGCTTTCGCCAAAAATAATCACAGCATCTCCTTCTTTGCAATCAATTCCGTTGACATCCACCATTAGCATATCCATGCAAACGCTACCTAAAATAGTTGCTTTACTATTTTTAATTGTTACAAAACCCACTCCATTCCCCCAACCTCTGGAAATCCCGTCAGCATAACCTATAGGAATTGTAGCAATTTTTGTTGGTTTCTCTGCCATAAATCTTCTGCCATAACCAACACTATCTCCGGCAGGAATGGTTCTGATTTGAGAAATAATAGATTTTAATGTCCCTACATTCTCCAGTTGTTTTTGCTCTTCGTTATCATTTGAAACTCCGTAAAGACCTATTCCAAGGCGCACCATATCATATTGCGAATCCGGATAATTACTAATTCCCGAAGTGTTTAATATATGGCGAATGGGTTTTATTTGTAATTCGCTCATCAGTTTTGAAGACAATTTCTCGAATAAATCAATTTGTGATTGTGCGAAATCCTTATGTTCTAAATCGTCACTTGTGGCCATGTGCGACAAAATACTTTTAACCTGAATGGTTTGATTTCCCTTTAATGTAGCTATCAAGTCGTCAATAGTATTGGCTTCAAAACCCAAACGATGCATTCCCGTATCGAGTTTGATATGGATAGGAAAATGTTTTAATTCCTTTTGTTCCGCGATCTTAAGAAAAGCGCGAAGTCCCTTCAAGCTATAAATTTCTGGTTCTAATTGATGTTGAATAATGGCAGGAAAACTGGTGTTTTCAGGATTCAGCACCATAATTGGCAAATGAATTCCCAGATTTTTCAATGAAATCCCTTCATCGGCGAAAGCCACACCCAAATAATCCACTTTGTGATGTTCCAATAATTTGGCAATTTCAAATCCTCCATTACCATATCCAAAAGCCTTAACCATTACCATCATTTTGGTTGTTGGTTTCAACTTCGATTTAAAGAAATTTAAATTATGACTGATTGAATTCAGATTAATTTCAAGAACCGTTTCATGCGTTTTCTCTTCTAATAGAGCCACAATCTCTTCAAATTGAAAAGTTCTTGCCCCTTTTATTAAAATGGTTTCATTATTGAAAATTAAATCGTCAAAATTAGCAATAAAATCTGCTGTATTTTTGAAAGTTAAACAGTTGGTGAATTTATTTTTGAATTCAGAAATAGTTTCACCAATCCCGATTACTCGACTAATTTTATTGGAAATAATTAATTCTGCAACTTTTGAATATAGTTCGGCATTAGAAAAACCACTTTGGAAAATATCAGATAAAATCACTGTTTTCTTTTGGTATTGCTTCTGGCTTTCGAGAAAATCCAAGGCTATTTTCAGTGATTGGAAATCGGAACTGTAACTGTCGTCAATAATACTGCAATTGTTGATTCCGTTCTTGACTTTCAAACGCATTTCAACTGGATATAATAATTCCATTCGATTTTGAATCGTTATTTGATCATATTCAAAATACAACAAAACCATCAAGCACGAAATCGCATTTTCAATAGAAGCTTCGTCTTGAAAAGGGATTTTTATTTCGAAATTTTCTTTCTCTTGACGGATATCTAAAATTGTTTTATCCAAAATAGATCTTTTTGTGATAAAAACATCGGCACTCTCCTCTTTTAAACTCCAAGTGAAAGTTACTTTATTTCCGTTTTTAAAATCCGCGAAATGTGGATCTACCATTTCGTTTTTCTGATAAATAACCACTTCAGAATCCTTGAAAAGAATGAGTTTCTCTGTTATTTTTTGTTCCAAATTTTCAAAACCTTCATCATGTGCAGAACCGATATTTGTTAAGATTCCGATCGTTGGCTTGATGATTTTTTCCAGTTTTCCCATCTCATAAAAAGTAGAAATACCTGCTTCAAAAATACCGAGATTATGCTGCTCATTAATCCCAAGTACGGATAAGGGAACACCCACTTGTGAGTTGTAACTTTTAGGACTTCGAATGATATTATAATCCGGACTTAGCAGAAAATTGAGCCATTCCTTTACAATAGTTTTACCATTGCTTCCCGTCAATCCAATAACAGGAAAATCGAAAAGACCGCGATAATACTTCGCAAATTGTTGCAAGGCTAACAATGTGTTTTCAACAACCAGAAAATTAGCGTTGCCGGCACAATCATCCGGAATATGGGCAACCACGAAGTTTTGTACGCCTTTTAAAATTAAGTTTTTAATATACAAATGCGCATCGTTATTGGGTCCAACCAAGGCGAAAAACAACGTCTGCGACCCATTTTGCAAGGAGCGACTGTCTATAGAAACGGCATCTATCGTTGCATCAGCATTATTATCTACAAATACGGCCTGAATTTGCGGAATTATATTTTGGATTTTTAGAATCATTAATTTTGAGAGCGAATGACGCCAATTTTAAGAATTTATGTAAACTGCTGTAATAAGACTTCATCAAAAATAACACTTCTTTTTATAATGAAGCCCTTGTAACATCACAATTAATTTCCCCTTCCATTTAAAAAAAAGCAAAATAAAACCCCGTTAAAAGTCACCGTTAAAAAAAATACAACTAATTGAATTTACAACAACACTTTTGCAAAAATCTCTATATTTGTTAGTGACAATCAACAATAGAACTTTTGAAAAAAATACTTCCATTATTTTCTTATATTTTTCATCCGATATTTATTCCGGCGATGGCCACCGTGTTTTATCTTTTTTTAAATACATCCAATTTTGCAACTGAAGAAAAGCTATTCATTTTTTTTCAAGTCTCGATTATTACCACATGCATCCCCGTACTGTTTTTTTTGGTCTTAAGAGCTCTCGGTAAAATTGATTCCATCATGATTGCTGAAGTATCACAACGCAAACTACCACTGATTCTTCAATGTTTTCTTATCATTTTATTGGTTCGAAAAAGCATTACTATCGATAGGTATCCTGAGCTGCATTTCTTCTTTTTGGGAGCATTGCTTACTACTATTCTGGCACTTTTATTTTTATTTACAAATATAAAAGCCAGTCTTCACATGATGGCAATAAGCGGTTTGACCGTATTTGTTATTGCACTGAGTTTGCATTTTCAAATTCAAAATACTTTTGTCATTGCCTTTTTAATCCTTATAAATGGAATTGTAGCTTCTTCACGTATAGAAATGAAAGCGCACACGACTAAAGAATTAATTATAGGTTTTTTTCTAGGAAGCATTCCGCAGTTGCTTATCCTTTTTTTGTGGTTATAGAATATAGAAAATAAGTCCAATATTCAATGACTTCAAAACAATCGGTTCCCCGTCTATTTTCGCCGATTTAAATAAGGAATTTAAACCATAATAAGCATACACATTAATAGTATTATAACCCGTCGCAATATACGCCCCATAAAGAAGTTTATTGAAATCCTTATTGCTTGTAACTATGATTTTACCTTGCGCATCTTGAAAAATAGATCGGTCATGAATCACATAACTGAATTTCAACCCTCCATAAATTCTCCAAAACTTATGGCTTTCATAAGTCGAAGTCCGCCATCTAAACTCTAGAGGTACCTCCACTAAAATCTGGGAAAATTTATTTTTATTGTAACTTGTTTCGGAATCAATAATCGAATAGGTTGGCGCCTGATCTGATTTATAAATGGCTAGATTTTGATTGTAATTGTTATACGCAAAACCAATTCCAGAAGCTATTGCAACCGTTCTATTTTTGTTTATAGGCATGTCTCTTACGAAGCCCCCTGAAAATCCAGTTGACAATTTGCTTTGAGACAAATCAGCAGGTTTATTTGTTAACGTATTATATGTAAATCCAAAATAAAATTGATCTTCTCTATATAATGAATCGATTTTTACTTTTGAATCACTCTCAACAGCGGTCTTTTCTTGTGAAAAAACATTGGAAATGGAAAGAAAAAGAAAACAACTTAGAAATAATCGCATACAGTTTTAGTTTTTAAAATGATTTATTCTTATTATTTTCCTTTTTGATGATACAAATATAAGATATTGGTGGTTTTCTAAGGCCTTTCACTATCAAATTTTGTAGGAGCCAACATAAATTATGGATTAGAAACAAATCTTTTTAAAAAATATAGAGAAAACCTGAGGATTTAAAAATCGTCAGGTTTTACATTTTTTCGGTATCGTGAAGATGCACGATTGTAGGGATGCACGATTGTAGAGATGCACTGCAGTCATCTCTACATCTGAATTATATTTATTTATTTATTTTTCAACCAATCAAACAATCGTTGTGCATCTTCTCGTTTAAACAATTGGGTTCCTTCATTCATCGTAGCCGCTGATCCACATGCCACTCCCCAACGGATTACTTCTTTCAGACTTTTATTCTGCGATAGCGCCCAAACCATTCCTCCCACCATACTGTCACCCGCACCAACGGTACTTTTTTTGGCTACATGAGGAGCAGGGACAAATTCGTAAGAGTCTTTTGTGACTAAAACCGCTCCCTGTGGACCGAGCGAAACCACCACAATTTCGGCTCCGCCATTTGAGATAATTTGCTTGGCTGCGGCATTTACTTCTTCCAGTTCCAATCTTTCTACACCAATGAGTTTTGCCAGTTCGCCCACATTGGGTTTGATTAAGTAAACACCCACTTCCAAAACCTTTTTTAAGGCTTCTCCAGAAGTATCCACAATCACTTTTACATCAGATTCTTTTGCTGTCTCTGCAATTTTTTGATAAAAATCAACCGATAAATCTTTGTTCAAACCCCCGCTTACAACCAAAAATTTAGGTTTTAGTTCTTGAATAGTTTGAATTATTTTGCCTTTTTCAGCAGCGGTAATTGTTGGTCCCGGAAAACTAAAACGATACTGAGAATTGGTATTGTCATCAACAGCAACGAAACTTTCTCTTGTCCAATCCTGAATTTCTATAGCTTTATATTCTATTGATTCTTTATTTACCAGCTCTTTCAGCATTGTGCCCATTGGTCCACCAGAAGTAAATACAGCCAAGGAAGTCCCTCCTAATCGAGAAATTGCTTTTGACACATTGATTCCTCCGCCACCGGCATCGTATAGTGGTTCTTCGCATCGAATTTTCTGCTCGGCTACCAGACCTTTAAAATGAGTGCTTTTGTCCAAAGCCGGATTAACCGTTATGGTAACTATATCAAATGGTTTCATTTTTATAAATTTAATAACTTAAAGATGCGAAAAAAACGGCGAAAATTGATGCAATTCAAGGCGAAAATTTCTTTGTATATTTGCAGCCTGAAAACTTTTGTAAATTAACATAAATGAATGAAGCGATTGCTTCGTTCCTCGCAACAATCATGATCGAAGATAAAACCCCACAACGCACGAGTATCGCACAATTAGGAGAATTTGGATTGATAGACCATTTGACAAAAAACTTTGAAATCAACCAGCCTTCCACTATAAAAGGAATTGGTGATGATGCTGCTGTTTTGGATTTTAAAGACAAGAAAGTAGTAGTCTCTACCGATTTATTGATTGAAGGCGTACATTTTGATTTGGCTTATATGCCGTTAAAACATTTAGGGTATAAAGCAGTCGTTGTAAATATCTCTGATATTTGTGCGATGAATGCTAAAGCGACACAAATTACGGTTTCAGTGGCCGTTTCTAATCGTTTTCCATTAGAAGCTTTAGACGAATTATTTGCAGGAATTACGCATGCTGCCAATGAATATAAAGTAGACGTTATTGGTGGTGATACTACCTCATCACAAAAAGGATTAATCATCAGTATTACCGCTATTGGCGAGGCTAATGAAGAAGAAATCATTTATAGAAATGGTGCAAAACAAACTGATTTATTAGTCGTAACAGGTGATCTTGGTGCTGCGTATATGGGTTTACAGGTTTTGGAACGCGAGAAACAAGTATTTCAGGTGAATCCAAATTCACAGCCTGATTTAGACGCTTACACCTATCTTATAGAACGACAATTAAAACCCGAAGCACGAAAAGATGTACGTACTCTGTTACATGCCTTAGAAATAAAACCAACTTCAATGATTGACATTTCGGACGGATTATCATCTGAAATTATGCATTTGTGCAAACAGTCAAAAGTGGGTTGTAATTTATATGAAGATAAATTGCCAATCGATCCGCAGTTTATAAACGTATGCGAAGAATTCAATATTGATAGCACAACGGTAGCAATAAACGGTGGTGAAGATTATGAATTACTTTTCACTATTGCCATGGAAGATTTTGAAAAAATAAAAGGAAATCCAAATTTTACCATTATTGGTCACATGACACAAGAAAGTGAAGGAATTCATTTAGTGACTAGAGCTAATACTCGAATTGCTTTAAAAGCACGCGGATGGGATGCTATCCGAGAAGAATAAAAATTTTAAATAAACAAAAAAAACGACATTTGAGAAAATGTCGTTTTTTTTGTTTATTGAATTTAAAAAGCATTAAAAAAGTAACCCTCTGCTTTTAGCTTCTCGAACTAATTCAATGTCGCTACCTTCTTCTACTTTTAACAATTCTTTTAAGTTTATTTTTCTTCTTTCAATTGCACCTAAAGATATTGGGATATATTGCGGAATATCATTCATCTTGGTTCCTTTTGATAAATGAAACAAAATTTGTTTGTCAAATTGGTCAATTTCGATAGTATCTTCTTCAGACAAGTTCAGCATTTTTACAACTGATTCGCTATAATAGGTTTTGCCTTTTATAACTTTATCAAAAGCAAAAAGTAATTCGTCAAATGTCAAATCATTTTTTATTACCAAACCACTTGGGTTGATGGTTTTGATAATGGTTTTAATTTTCAACAATTCAGTATACATCGTAAGCAAAATAATTTTGCAACTGGGCATGTATTCAGAAATCAATTTAGCTAAATCCTCTCCGTTATAAATCCCTTTTTCTTCGTACGGCGGCATACTTATATCTAAAAAAGCAATGTCAAAAATTGTTGAATCTGGGTTTGTAACAATATTATATGCCGATTCACAATCTTTGGCCTGACTAATAAAAAATTCAAATTCTTTTGGATTATATCTTGTAATCGCATTTTTATACCCTTCAATAATAAAAGGATGATCATCAACAATCAGTATATTATTTTTAATCATTGTCTTTGCATTTGAGGCAATTGTCATTTCTATGTAAGTATTTGTGTGTTTTCAAATGGAACTGCAATCGTAATAATTGTTCCGTTTCCTTTTTTTGATTGTATATCAACCGTTCCATTGCATTCTATGGTACGAGATTGTATGTTTTGCAATCCAATTCCTTTTTTCATTTTATTTATATCGAATCCCTTTCCATCATCACTTATGGTTAAAAATAAATCGCCATCCATTTTTTTGAGTTCCACTTTAATGGTATTTGCTTCAGCATACTTGTTGATATTTTGAAGTGATTCTTGAATAATTCGATATAAATTTATTTTACTGGAATTGCTCAATAACTCCCATTTTATTTTCCGATCAATGACCGCTATCAATTTGGGTTTGAATGTCTTTTTTTGATCTTCAAGTAAATTATCTACAATCGCAACGAAGTTATTAATTAATTCCGATTTCTCTCTATTCAAATCATGCGAAATTTCACGAATATCCTGTTCTATATTTTTTAATTCCGACAGATAATTATTTCTTCTTTGAATTGCAGTTTCATCATCAATTTTATTTAAACTATCTAAGTTCATCCTAATGCCAAACATTCGTCCCAACACGCCATCATGCAACTCCTGGGCAACACGTTTCTTCTCTTTAACTCTATTGGTTTCTATGGTGTTTTGCTGCGAAATCATCAGATTATAGATTTCCTCATTCACCTTTTGCTGTTCTTGTTTGAATACCAATTCTCTGTTTTTAGTTTTTTGAGCCTTGATTATGTATAAAAACAGCCCCACTAATGCAAATGCACTAAAACCAAATAACAAATTCCGGTTTTTAGCCGCCAAGTCTGTATTTTCATCTTTTATTACATCTGTCTCATACTCGATCCTAGAGAATTTATCTCCCATTTTTCGTTCTGCCTTTTGCAACTCTTCATTGATACGAATATATTCTTTACTATAAATCGCTTCCTTTTTGGGTTCAATAATTGCCAATTGATTCAATGCAACCAAAACATCTCTAGAAACACTAGTATTTCTAGCTAGGAGAAGTGCTTGTTTAGAATATTTAATCGCCTTGACAGTATCGCTTTTTGAAGCAAAATATTCTGATAAATGGATTTTATTGATAAATATTCCAGAAGTTAATTTTAAACTATCTCTCAGTTTCAACGACTGGTAAAATAGTTGCGGCAAGCCTTCAGTTTCTTTTAATTTAAATTTAGAATAGGCCAAATTATCCAACAACATCGCATAAATGGTTGGTTTTTCAATAGCTAGGTTGTTTTGTTCCAATCCTTTTTTAAAATAATTTTTTGCGAGCAAGTACTTGTGAAAATTGAGATAAAGAAATCCGATATTATTATAAGAAGTGGCTCTAGACTGGAATTCCTTAGGTATTATTTCATCATCACTAATAGCTAATGCTTTATTATGATACGCAATCGCGTTTTCATATTCCCCAAGCTCACCGTATATTATCCCCAGAAGATTATACGCATCGTATAAAATATTATTGGCTTGCTTCTCATTTTTAATTATTCGCAATACGATGAAAACCGCTTTTTCACTCCCTAAAAAATCCCCCGCCATATACTGTAGGGTAGCTTTATTAATCAGTGTTTTACCTACATTAAAATTATCTCCCAATTTAACATACATCTTTTCCGCTTTATAATAAAACAAGAAAGCACTGTCTGAAACCGATTGAGATACATAATAATCTCCCAAATAGGTATAGGCTTTTATTATATTTATAGTATCCTTAGCATTTTCTGACTTGTCTAAAACAAGGTGAACTGTTTTATTAAAGTCTTTCCAATCGTTTATGTTATAATACCGATTGGCAACTTTAAACATATTTACTCGGTTGAGTGAATCATTTTCCTGATCTACAACTATATCAAACGCTTTATGAGTAAATACTTGCCTTTTTTCGCGAGGTAAACTGAAATCATTTGCCAATGAAAAATAGGTTGAAAGGCTATCTTTAGATGAAATAACAAGAATGCTCCCTTCATTTTTTTTGAAACATGCAAAAAAAAGAAACAACAGAAACAATAATAATAGAGGTATGTAGTATTTATTTTTCAATAGTTGCTAATTAGATTTATCAAAAATAGCAAAATATACCTATTAACATAAAAAAAAGCTATCAAAAATTGATAGCCCTAATATTATTCGAAAAGTTTACTTAAAATTATTAGTCCACTTTCACATTACCTTGTGATGTCCCAGTTCCTCCGATAATATCTAATTTCATATTGCCTTGTGAAGTCCCAGTTCCTCCAACAATATCTACTTTCACATTGCCTTGTGAAGTCCCAGTTCCTCCAATGATATTTACATTAGCATCACCATTTATAATATTATCTGTTTTTGACGTGGTAAATGAAGTTAAGATCATTACTAAAGAGAATAATCCGATTGTTACGATTGATTTTTTCATGATTTGAGTTTTTTATGTTTTTATATGATTTTACTTTTTTTAGGATTCCTTTAGCAAGAAATTCTTTAGTAAAACTACATAGGTATTCTTAATTTTTCCTACAAAAAAAAAGGTTTATGGTAGAATGTACTCAAATGATAGTGGATGAATATCAAACTAGGGTAGATGACTATTTTTTAAATTTCAAGATAATTTCCATTATTGAATTCGGAGATAATAAGATCAATATTAGACTTATAGGATTTAGAAAAAGGAAGTTTAACTGTCGTGTTTTTAATATAACATACTGTATTGCCGGTATGGATTCTGGAAATGTAATTTCGGTTTACGATATAACTGTTATGGATTCTAATAAAAGGAGCGGACAGAATCCCTTCAAAATGTTTCAATGTTTTGAAAGCCGTAATCATTTCACCATTATTCAGATGAATGTCAGTTGAATTATTATCTGCTTGAAGATAACAAATATCTTTGGCATCAATATATCTATAATCACCGTAGGATTTCACACATAGGATTAATGGCTTTTCCTCACTTGTAGGTTTCTGCTGTGGTAAATTAGTAGGTATTTCATCTAGTATAATTGATTGCTCTGTTGTTGTTTGAGATTGAATCTCAGATTTATTCAATTTCAGAATCAATTTTATAAAGTCGATTTTCATCAATGGCTTTAGCAGATAATCTGTTACTCCATATTGTATTGCTTCGAAAGCTAAATCTTTCTTACTAGTCGTAATAATGATTTTTGGAATTACTTGTAAATACCTATGTAATTCATTGATAAGATTTAGCGATAAATTGCTCTCTTTTTTGGCTGAGTCAATTTCGAGAAAAATTAAATCCGGCTGATGTTCTAATATAAGATTAAGTCCAGCTGTATAATTATTTGCTTCTGCCACAAAGATAAGCTCCGAAAAGCCATCAGCAACGGCTTTCGTATTCAAAACACTTTCTTGATTATCGTCAATAATAATGTACGAATAATTCATCAATTGTTTTTCCTGATATGATTAGGCATTTTATCGAAGGTCCAAAGTAAAATATACTTCAAATTATTAAATTAATATGAGTAGTTTGGGTAAATCAATTAAGCGAAAAAAGAAACTTTTTACCTCAATATTCTTGTTTAACTTTCTAAAAATAAGCATTTAACCATTTTTCAATAGGTCTTGTTAATATGTTTTAAACAAATGTTAATACATTAGGATGAAGTGCAAATAAATCCGATAAAATACATAAATTCCTGTTGTAAAAGAAACTCCGAATTAAATACATTTCGTATTTCGGGATTAAAAAATATTTTTTTTGTTAAACTAAAAAAAGCTTTCCAAAACGGAAAGCTTTTCTACTATAAACTAAAATGTAATTACATTTTCATTAACCAGTTTTTCATCGAAACTTCATTCTCAATGATTGATTTCAAATCGGCGATTTTTACACGATCTTGTTTCATCGTATCTCTATGACGAATCGTTACCGTTTGGTCCTCTATCGTTTGATGATCGACCGTGATACAAAAGGGTGTTCCCAGCGCATCTTGTCTTCTATAACGTCTTCCTACAGCATCTTTTTCATCATAGGCTACATTGAAATCCCACCTCAAATCATCTACGATTTTATGTGCAATTTCAGGTAATCCATCTTTTTTTACTAATGGTAAAATAGCTGCTTTTGTTGGAGCTAATACAGAAGGTAATTTCAATACTGTTCTTGTAGATCCGTCTTCCAATGTTTCTTCTTTTAATGAAGTTGCAAAAACAGCCAAGAACATTCTGTCCAATCCTACTGAAGTTTCCACCACATAAGGAACATAATTCTGATTCAATTCCCCATCAAAATATTGTAATTTTCTACCTGAAAACTGTTCGTGTGCTTTCAAATCAAAATCAGTACGAGAGTGAATTCCTTCCAATTCTTTAAATCCAAATGGAAAATTAAATTCAATATCTGCCGCTGCATTTGCATAATGCGCTAATTTTTCATGATCGTGAAAACGGTAATTTTCCTTTCCTAAACCTAGAGACAAATGCCAGTTCAACCTAGCCGCTTTCCAATGTTCGTACCATTTCATTTCATCGCCTGGACGTACAAAGAATTGCATTTCCATTTGTTCAAATTCACGCATACGAAATATAAATTGTCTTGCCACAATCTCGTTTCTAAAGGCTTTTCCGGTTTGAGCAATTCCAAAAGGAACTTTCATTCGACCTGATTTTTGTACATTTAAGAAATTCACAAAAATACCTTGAGCAGTTTCTGGTCGTAAATATAAATCCATTGCTGAATCTGCTGACGCTCCTAATTTTGTACCAAACATCAAGTTAAATTGACGCACTTCGGTCCAGTTTCTAGAACCGGTTTCTGGGTCGGCAATTTCCAGTTCTTCGATTAATGCTTTTACATCTTCAAGATCTTCGTTACCAAGCGAACGAGCCATTCTTTCTAGAATTTCTCTTTCTTTAGCTTTATACTCAACAACTCTGGCATTTGTAGTTACAAATTCCTGTTCGTTGAACGCATCACCAAAACGAGTTCTTGCTTTTTCTATTTCTTTGATTGCTTTTTGATTTAGCTTTTCGGCATAATCTTCAATCAAAACATCGGCTCTATATCTTTTTTTTGAATCTTTGTTGTCAATCAATGGATCGTTGAATGCATCTACGTGGCCTGATGCTTTCCAAGTCGTTGGGTGCATCAATATTGACGCGTCAAGTCCTACGATATTATCGTTCATTTGAACCATCGCCTTCCACCAATATTCGCGAATGTTCTTTTTTAATTCCACTCCGTTTTGTGCATAATCATACACTGCACTTAAACCATCGTATATTTCGCTAGACGGAAAAATAAATCCGTACTCTTTTGCATGCGAAATTACATTCTTAAATAAATCTTCTTGTTTTGCCATAATACTGCAAAAATATAAAAAGTGAACTTAAAAAAAGAAAATAATTGACTAATGAAGCAGTGATTTGTCTATTTTTATAAATAAATCACTTTTTTTATGTTCAAAAGCATTATAAATCTCTTTTTTCCAACGGTTTGTTCCGGATGTAATTCGTTTTTGTTAACCAATGAAAATGTGATTTGTACGGTTTGCAGACACGATATTCCGTTGACGAATCATCATTTGAATCCAGAAAATGAAGCGTTCAAGAAATTCTATGGAAGAATTCCTGTTCTTCACACCTCAGCATTATTTTATTTTCATAAAAAAGGAATTGTCCAAGAGCTAATCCATAATTTAAAATACAAAGGACATGAGGAAATAGGAACTATTTTGGGTGAATGGTATGCCGAAGATTTAAAAAAGATTGATGTATTAAAATCTGTCGATGAAATTATTCCCGTACCCTTGCATCCAAAAAAATTAAAAGAAAGAGGCTACAATCAAGTAACCGCTTTTGGAACTGCGCTTTCCGCTAGTTTAAATTTAGATTACAATAAGTCTCTTCTGATTCGGAATGTGTATTCAAAAACCCAATCCAAGAAAACCCTTTTAGGAAGAACGGAAGGAATCGAAACTATTTTTGATGTTTCCTTTACAGATAAAAATCACAACAAACATTTCCTTTTAATCGATGATGTCATCACCACCGGAGCCACGCTTGAAGCATGCGCCCGTGCTTTGCTAAAAATTCCGGGAGCAAAAATCAGCATTGTTTGTATGGCAATGGCTCAATCATAATGTGGAAATTTCGATTGTGAAACTGTATTTAAAACAGAACGGCAATTTAAAACACTGTCATTTTTAGCCCTGATTACTTCACGTAACTTTTATTCTCATAGGTGTTCAGTGAATTTCGTTTGAAGTGGAAATCCTTTCTAGTCCTGAACTTGTTTCAAGATCCTGAAATAAGTTCAGGACTAGAAAGATTGCATTGGAAAGCAGGAAGATGCTCCTAAAAACAAACCTTTTATCATTACATATTGTATTAAAAAGAGCACACTATCAATTAATTTAATGAAATTATAACGAAATAGAATTTCCGTTTCCAAAGTTTAATGTCTAAATTTGAATAAATATTATTATAAATTAATTTAAAACAAACATATTATGGCTTTTGAATTACCACAATTACCTTATGCGTATGACGCATTAGAACCTTATATTGATGCGCGCACGATGGAAATTCATCACACGAAACATCATAACGCTTACATTACTAATGTTAATGCAGCAATTGCCGGAACAGATATGGAAGGCAAGACCATTGAAAATATCTTGATTAATCTTGATATGAAAAACATGCCTGTTCGTAATAATGGCGGTGGATTTTACAATCACAGCTTATTTTGGACTGTTATGACACCAAACGGTGGTGGATTGCCAACTGGCGATTTACTAGCTGCAATTGAAGCTGCTTTTGGAACTTTTGAAGAGTTTAAAGCAAGTTTCAGTAAAGCTGGAGCAACTCAATTTGGTTCTGGTTGGGCTTGGCTTTGTGTTCACAAAGGAGGAAAAGTAGATGTTTGCGGTACTCCTAACCAAGACAATCCATTAATGCCAGGTGTAGGTTGTGGCGGAACTCCAATTTTAGGAATGGATGTTTGGGAACATGCATATTACTTGCATTATCAAAACAGAAGACCTGACTACATTGAAGCTTTTTTCAATGTTATTAACTGGACTGAAGTAGCTAGACGATTCGCTTTAGAGAAATAAGCCGCCTAACTCCGAAAGGGGGAATTAGCATATTAGCCTAAAGAAAAAATATTAGTCTTTTTTCTCCCCTATTGTACTTTAATAAAAAACCGTCAATTTCAAAATTAGAAATTGACGGTTTTTTTATATTTTAGATTTTTTGCAATAAAAAAGGTGGAATTTCTCCCACCCTTTTTGCCCCAAATCTACCATAAACTTAACCTACTAATGTTGTATGGTGGAGTAAATTTAGGGTAGTAATATGTTCTATACAAATAAATTAGATGAATAACCTATAAAAACGTTTAATTACTGAAATACAACTGTTTATCAGTAAGCTCTGACATCTTTTCCTTCATAAAAATTCATAAACGCACGATTCACTACACGGTTACCACCCGGTGTAGGATAGTCACCAGTAAAATACCAATCCCCTAAGTTTTTTGGACAAGCTATATGCAAATCTTCAACGGTTTGGAAAATTATTTTAACTTCTGCATTTATTTCTGGAGAGCTCAACATTTCAGCAATTTTATCTGAAACTTCCTGTGGATGAAATGGCTCATAAATAGCAGTAACGTAATTTACCACTTCATGGTCTTTATAGTTTTCCTGAGATTTGCATTTTAAATACACTTCATCAACGATGTGATATAAGTTTCTTTCTTTAAGTAATTCTAATGCTGCCTTAAATGCAACTAAACCTTCCAGTTTAGCCATATCAATTCCATAACAATCTGGATAGCGTATTTGCGGTGCCGATGAAACGATTACTATTCTTTTTGGATTCAAACGATCCATCATTTTAATAATACTCATTTTAAGGGTAGTTCCACGTACAATACTATCGTCGATAATCACCAAGTTATCCGTTGGTTTTATCACACCATAAGTAACATCATATACGTGAGCCACTAAATCATCGCGACTGCTATCTTCTGTAATAAACGTTCTCAGTTTTGCATCTTTAATCGCAACTTTCTCCGTACGGATTTTTACGGACAGTAATTCTTGTAAAGAATCCTTAGTCAATGAATTCCTGTTTTCAAGAATGTAATTATTCTTTCTTTGGTTCAAGAAATCCTGAGCTGCTTCAACCAATCCGTAGAACGAGGTTTCGGCAGTATTTGGAATATAAGAAAACACTGTATTGTCCGTATCTTCGTCAATTGACTTTAATACAGCCGGTAAAATAAGTCTTCCTAATGTTTTTCTTTCCTGATATATTTCGGCATCACTTCCTCTGGAAAAATAAATACGTTCAAATGAACATGCTTTTTTAACCGTTGGAGGAAGAATTTCCTGCATGGAGACCTTTCCGTTTTTCTTGATAATTAACGCATTTCCAGGCTCAATTTCATGTACTTCTTCAAAAGGAACATTGAATACGGTTTGTATAACTGGTCTTTCAGAAGCCACTACAACAATTTCATCATCTTGATAAAAATAAGCGGGGCGTATTCCTGCTGGATCTCTAAACACAAAGGAGTCGCCATGACCCAAAAGTCCCGCCATAGCATAACCTCCATCTAAATTTTTTGAAGCACGGGTCAAAATTTTCGCCACATCTAATCGCTCTGCAATTATTGGTGACGCTTCTCTTTTGGTCAATCCTTCATTTTTACATTCTTGGTACAAATCAGTTACTGCGTCGTCAAGAAAGTGACCAATTTTTTCCATTACGGTAACAGTATCTGCCATTTCTTTTGGATGCTGTCCTAATTCCACTAAACTTTGAAAAAGTTCTTTTACATTAGTCATGTTAAAGTTACCCGCCAAAATCAGGTTACGGTGCATCCAGTTGTTCTGACGTAAAAAAGGATGAACACTTTCAATACTGTTTTTACCAAAAGTCCCGTAACGAACATGTCCCAAAAACAATTCTCCGATGTAAGGGATATTTTCTTTTTGAAGTGCCACATCATCTGCATATTCAGGATGAGCAGCCATTTCTTCATTTATTCTGTCATTTATTTGTGCAAAAACATCTTGAATAGGTTGCGCATGATTCGAACGCACTCTACTTATATAACGTTCTCCAGGCTCCATGTCTAATTTAATGCTGGCGAAACCTGCACCATCTTGTCCACGATTGTGTTGCTTTTCCATAAGGAGATACATTTTTTGTATTCCGTAGAAAGCAGTTCCGTATTTTTCTTTGTAAAATTCAAGCGGTTTGAGTAGTCTAACTAATGCTATTCCACATTCGTGTTGTAAAGCGTCGCTCATTGTAAAGTTGTTTGTGTTGTTGTGTTATTCTAAAAAAAAATTTATTTAACTGATTTATCTTGGTAACAATAATTAAACCAGTTGCAATTACTTGCTGTTTTTTAAACAAAAAAACCCCGTTTCCGAGGTTTTAATACATTATAATTCTATATCAAATTGTGTTAGCGATTTGAATTGTTGTAATCTTGACAACACTTCTTTTTTATCTAAATCAACCATTCTTTCGGTTCCAAATTTCTCGACACAAAACGAAGCTAAATTAGATCCGTGTATTATTGCATTTTTCATGTTTTCGAATGAAACGTTTTCACTCTGTGTAATAAATCCTGCAAATCCACCCGCAAAAGTATCTCCTGCACCTGTTGGATCAAAAACTTCTTCCAATGGCAATGCTGGAGCAAAGAAAACTTCTTTGTTATGAAACAAAAGCGCACCGTGTTCTCCTTTTTTGATGACCACGTATTTTGGTCCCATGGTTTGAATTTTGGCAGCTGCTTTAACTAATGAATATTCACCCGAAAGTTGTCTCGCTTCTTCATCATTGATGGTGATTACATCTACCCGTTTTATTACTTCCAATAATTCTGGTAAAGCACAATCCATCCAAAAATTCATAGTGTCCAATACTACTAATTTTGGTTGTTTTGCCATTTGATCCAAAACACTGCTTTGAACTAACGGATGTAAGTTCCCTAACATCACTACATCAGCATCTTGAAAATTATGAGGTACTTTTGGTTGGAAATCAGCCAAAACATTTAATTGCGTATCTAAAGTGTCTCTTGAATTTAAATCATTGTGATAACGACCGCTCCAGAAGAAAGTTTTTCCTCCTTTTACTGTTTCAAGACCTGAAATATCAATGTTTCTATCGGTCAATAAATCTAAATATTCTTGAGGAAAGTCATCGCCAATGACTGAAACTATAGCAGATTGTAAATTAAAAAAAGAAGCGGATAAACCGATGTAAGTTGCTGCTCCACCTAAAATTTTATCAGTTTTTCCAAATGGAGTTTCAATGGCGTCGAAAGCTACGGTTCCAACAATCAATAATTTATTCATACGTACGCAATATTTGCTTTTTAAAGGAATATGGAATTCGCATATTAAATTCGGTAATTAAATCGAATTTACGTTATGCTCATTTCATTTTATCTGTTTCGAATTAAGGCGCAAAGATAGTTTATAAGTTATATAATTGCAAAGACTATCAATCGTAAAGTTTTGCCAATTTATATGCCTGAAAATTCGCAACTTACAGTAACTTTTCTACTTCTTTTTCATAAAATTCATCGACTGAAAGTTGCTTTTGCATCGAAGCCATAACCGCTAATTCGTCACACCTTTCATTTTGAATGTGATTGTTATGTCCTTTTATCCATTTAAAGTCAACTTTCTGTTTTCTGTAGACCACAAGAAACCGTTTCCATAAATCTGGATTTTTTTTCCCTACAAAACCTTTTTTCTCCCAACCGAAAACCCATTTCTTCACCACAGAATCCACCACATATTTAGAATCAGATATCACTAAAACGTTGGTATTTGGATTTTTTAATTTTTCCAAACCTACAATGACACCAAGTAATTCCATCCTGTTATTAGTGGTATGACGAAACCCTTCATAAAATTCTTTTCGGTATGGTTTACCAACCCATTCCATAACAACACCATAACCACCGTTACCGGGATTTCCTTTGGCAGCGCCATCTGTATATATATGTACGTCGTGTGAATTCAAAATTAAGGCTTAGGTGTTAGTAGTTTTTCAATTATTTGAGGAAAATGTTCTTGTTCTAATTCGTGAATCTTTTCAGCTATTTGCTCGGGCGTTTCATCTCCATTCAAAACAATCTTATTTTGAAAAATAATATTCCCTTCGTCGTAATTTTCATTTACAAAATGAATCGTAATGCCGGTTTCTTTTTCCTTGTTTTCAACAATTGTTCTATGGATATTCATCCCATACATTCCTTTGCCTCCGTATTTAGGCAATAGCGCCGGATGTATGTTTATTATTTTATCCGGGTAAGCTTCAATAATATTGTGTGGGAATTTTAACAAAAAACCAGCTAAAACAATTAGATCAGGACGGAATGTGTTAATTTTTTGTAATATTTTACTTTCAATTAAATCATCTTTAGAGAAAACCACGACTGGAACTTGATAGTTTTTGGCTCTTTCAATTACTTTGGCATCCGAACGGTTTGTGAACACGGCGACGACAGTTCCAATTTTCGTTTCAGCAAAATACTTAATAATATTTTCAGCATTAGTCCCCGATCCAGAAGCAAAAACGACAATTTTTTTCATAATTAAACTCATTTATAATATGCAAAAAAAAGAATAAAAAACCAAATTAAATAACATTCAGAAGGCTTTGTCAAATATATTTTATAAATTAGTTGTCACATTTATTAACTTATTAGTTGTTTTAAAATAAAGTTTTTTATTTTTGCCAACAAATTAAATTCTAAAATTAAAGATTATGTCAGACATTGCATCAAGAGTAAAAGCGATTATCGTAGACAAATTAGGTGTTGACGAAAACGAAGTTGTAACAGAAGCAAGCTTCACTAATGATTTAGGAGCTGACTCATTAGACACTGTTGAGCTTATTATGGAATTCGAAAAAGAATTTGACATTCAAATTCCAGACGATCAAGCAGAAAACATCGCTACTGTAGGTCAAGCAATCTCTTACATCGAGGAAGCTAAAAAATAATAAATCGCACCCGTTTGCAATCCTGCAGGCGGGTGTTATTATTTTTTTTAAATTAAAAATTGAGATTGTATTTCAATCAAAAGATATTTATTGTAATACCCATGGCTCTTTTGTAATTCTAATACGACAAAAAAAGCATGGGTTTTATTTGTTTCAAAATAACAAAATAAAGAAGTTATGGTATTAAGACGAGTTGTTGTTACAGGTTTAGGCGCACTTACACCTATTGGAAATAACATTCAAGAATATTGGAATGGGCTTATGAATGGTGTTAGTGGAGCAGCACCCATAACTTACTTTGATGCTTCCAAATTCAAAACTCAATTTGCTTGCGAATTGAAAAACTTTAATGCTGAAGATTTTCTAGATAGAAAAGAAGCTAGAAAAATGGACCGCTATGCGCAATATGCCATGGTTGCGTCTGAGGAAGCAGTGCAAGATGCTGGTTTCAATTTTGAAAAATTAGACAAAGACAGAATTGGTGTTATCTGGGGATCAGGAATTGGTGGACTGGAAACATTTCAAATCGAAATGATAAACTATTCAGCAGGTGATGGTACTCCAAAATTCAATCCTTTCTTTATTCCAAAAATGATTTCGGATATAGCCTGTGGTCATATATCAATAAAATATGGTTTTAGAGGACCAAACTTCGCAACGGTTTCGGCTTGTGCTTCCTCAACCAATGCTATTATCGATGCTTTCAATTATATCCGTTTAGGACATGCTGATGCTATGGTAACAGGTGGTTCTGAAGCTGCAGTAACGATTGCAGGAATGGGAGGTTTTAATGCAATGCATGCTTTATCTACAAGAAACGACGATCCTAAAACGGCTTCAAGACCGATGGATAAAGATCGCGACGGATTCGTTTTAGGTGAAGGCGCTGGGGCTTTAATCCTTGAAGAATACGAACATGCTATAGCACGTGGAGCAAAAATATATTGCGAAATAGGCGGTGGCGGTATGTCAGCAGATGCGTATCACATCACGGCGCCACATCCAGAAGGATTAGGTGCAAAAAATGTAATGTTAAACTGTTTAAGAGACGCAGGTTTAAACGCAACTGACGTTGATGGTGTAAATATGCACGGTACATCGACTCCTCTTGGAGACATGGCTGAGTCCAAAGCAATATTACATGTTTTTGGCGAGCATGCATATACCATGAATTTGAATTCAACTAAATCAATGACTGGGCATCTACTTGGTGCAGCAGGAGCGATTGAAACCATATCTTCAATACTTTCATTGAAATACGGTATCGTTCCCCCAACCATAAATCATTTTACAGATGATGAAAATATCGATTCTAAACTAAACTTTACTTTCAATGTTCCTCAAAAAAGAGACATGAAGGTGGTAATGAGTAATACTTTTGGTTTCGGTGGTCATAATGCTTGTGTTTTAGTTAAAAAATTAGAAATCTAATTTAGATGCGTATAATTAAAAAAATATTTTCAAAATCCCGTTCTCTAGAAGACGGGATTTTTTTTGATTCTATCCAAAAAATATTGGGTTTTGCCCCTTTAAATCTAGATTTTTACAAAAAGGCATTCACCCATCGTTCTTCTAATCGCTTGGATGTTTTAGGAAATCCAATCAATTATGAACGGTTAGAATTTTTAGGCGATGCCATGCTAAGCTCAGTAATTGCTGCACATCTATTCAGCAAAGCACCTGCGGGAGACGAAGGCTATTTGACCAAAATGCGTTCAAAAATTGTAAGCCGAGAACACCTGAATGAACTAGGTAAGGATTTAAATTTAGTCCAATATATAGAAAGCAAAGTGCCACTTCAGCATTTTGGCGAAAACATACACGGAAATATATTTGAATCATTAGTGGGAGCAATTTATCTAGATAGAGGCTATGTTTATTGCGAAAAATTTATCCAAAAAAGAGTTGTTGTTCCGTACGTTGACATCGCCAGACTGGAAGGCAAAGTTATCAGCTATAAAAGTTTAGTTATAGAATGGTGTCAAAAAGAAAAAAAGGTATTTCATTATGATATTTTTGAAGATAACGCAATCGATGGACAACGTTTGTTTGGTGTAAAACTGAGCATTGATGATAAAGTAATTGCAAAAGCCAGAGCCACTTCTAAAAAGAAAGCAGAAGAAAAAGCATCCCAACGTGCCTATTTTGCATTCCAGGAAAAGATGGACAGAAAATAATATCAATTTTCTTAAAACTACAACGTTTTCGTTTATAAATTAACGCAAACATCTCATTTGAAGAGGATAAAACATCAATAGAAATACTATATTTACATCATATTTTGCACGAAATGGGTATTCACAAACTGGATCTTGGCGAATTTGACGAAATAGATTATTATCTTATTGCTATTCACACTTCATTAGAAGACTATCGTTTGGCTTATTTTATTAATCAAAATCTTCCGATTAATCTAAGCAAAAGTGAGAATGAAATTCAAATTAATATAAAAGAAGGGGAAACAAATTTCTCTAGATTTTATTATTTTGATGTTGAAAATGCTATATCCTGGAATTTGATTCAAAATAAAAGTGAAGTCATCCAACAGAAAAAAGGAAATAATCAGAATCTATTTTCAAATATAACCATGGAAGTGGCGACAAAGGTTTTTTTACTTCCTGAGTTTAAAAAGGTGGATTATTTCTTAAAGATAGAAAATACCGAAGATATTATAGACATATCCAAAATACAAACTATACTAAACAAAATTGATAGTATTTCGGCCATTTATACAGTTGAAACAAGTCAAATAAAATCAAAAAACAATTTAATTTTTTAATACAAATGCTTACAAACAAAAAAACGAAAATTGTAGCCACACTTGGGCCTGCATGTAGTACCAGAGAGATTATTAAAGAAATGATTGAAGCAGGTGTAAACGTGTTCAGAGTAAATTTTTCTCATGCTGACTACGAAGATGTAAAAGAAAAGATTAACCTAATACGAGGTTTAAATGAAGAGTTTGGTTACACTACTGCAATTCTTGGAGATTTACAAGGTCCTAAACTTCGCGTAGGAGTTATGGAAGAAGGTGTAGTCGTTCACGATGGTGATTTAATTACATTTACTACTGCCGAAGATATTATAGGAACTGCTAAGAAGGTTTTTATGAAGTATAAAGAATTTCCAAATGATGTTAATCCTGGCGAAAGAATCTTACTTGATGATGGAAAACTTATTTTTGAAATTGTTGAAACGGACAAGAAAACAGAAGTTGTTGCCCGAGTAATTCAAGGTGGTGAATTAAAATCTAAAAAAGGAGTTAATCTTCCTAACACAAAAATATCTTTACCTGCAATGACAGAAAAAGATATTGCAGATGCTATTTTTGCTATTGGACAAAATGTAGATTGGATTGCACTTTCATTTGTGAAAACTCCAGAGGATTTGCAACAATTACAAGAATTAATAGCTAAACATTCTGACTATAAAATTCCAATTATCGCCAAAATCGAAATGCCAGAAGCATTAGAAAACATCGATAAAATCGTTGCTTATTGTGATGGTTTAATGGTAGCTCGTGGAGATTTAGGTGTTGAACTTCCAGCACACGAAGTACCTCTTGTTCAAAAAGAATTGATTCGCAGAGCAAAAACCGCTAGAATTCCGGTAATTGTAGCTACGCAAATGATGGAAACAATGATTACCAGCTTGACGCCAACACGTGCCGAGGTAAATGATGTTGCTAATTCAGTTATGGATGGTGCGGATGCCGTAATGCTATCTGGCGAAACGGCAACAGGTAATTATCCTGTTCAAGTAATCCAAAAAATGACTCAAATCATTGAAGCTGTAGAGGATTCACCACTAATTCGTGTTCCACAAAATACACCACAGATAAAAACAAAACGTTTTATTACAAAAACTATTTGTCATCATGCTGCAATTATGGCTAATTCCATACAAGCAAAAGCGATTTGTACCTTGACCAACAGTGGATACACTGCATTTCAAATCTCGGCTTGGAGACCAAACGCACATATATTAGTTTTTACTTCGAATAAAAGAATCCTTACTCAACTTAATTTATTATGGGGCGTAAAATCATTCTTCTACGAAAAAAATGTAAGTACGGACGATACCGTAATTGACATCAACGAAATTGTTAAAGTTAAAGGTTTCGTGAAAAAAGGGGATTTCCTTATCAACTTGGCAGCAATGCCCATAAAAGATAAAGGAATGGTAAACACCTTAAGAGTTTCTGAAATAGAATAGAAAGCTATTGACTCAATATTTAGAATCCGTCTCGTTGAAAATATGAGACGGATTTTTTATTGCAAAATATATTTTTATGAATCAATGTATTTCTATTTTTTATTCGAAAAAAATTAAGACATAATAAACATTCATCTGTAAAATATAATTTATATTTGATGTATAAAAATCTTATCTCCTATGAGTTTAAATTCGAAAAATCCATTTTTAAACAATAAGTCTTTTTCATCCACAGCAGTATCTAGAAAAGACGAAGTCCACAATGCCACTTTAATTGATTACAATCAAGAAATGACCTTGTCAGGGACAATAAATAAAACCATTATCCTGTTTTTACTTCTTACCGCCTCAGCAATGGTGATTTGGTGGATGGCTTTTAATGGCCTGAATCCAATAGTTCCCGCAATAGGGGGCGCAGTTGTAGGGCTAATTTTGGTTCTTATCGCGGCTTTCAAGCCACAATATTCCCCTTATTTAGCTCCAGGTTATGCATTATTTGAAGGATTGTTCATTGGTGGTGTTTCTGCCATATTTGAAGCCCGATATCCCGGAATTGTAATACAGGCAGTAGGTGCAACTTTTGTGACTTTTATGGTATGTCTGGGTTTGTATAAATATAAAATTGTAAAGGTAACGGAGCAGTTTAAGTCGGTTGTGATGGCAGCAACACTTGCTATCGCCACCTATTATTTAATTTCTTGGCTGTTTTCCATGTTCACGAGCTTTGTGCCGGTACATTATGGTAATTCATTGATGAGTATCGGTATCAGCGTTTTTGTTATTGTAATCGCCGCTTTAAATCTGTTTTTGGATTTTGACAGAATAGAACAAGGAACGGAACAAAAAATGCCAAAATACATGGAATGGTATGGTGCAATGGGCTTGATGATCACCTTAGTGTGGTTGTATATTGAGTTTTTACGATTACTATCTAAACTGAATAGCAAAAACTAATTGCAGTTTTAATATAAAATACTAAAAAACCTTTCTTGACAGAAAGGTTTTTTTTATGCTGCTTTTTCAAAAGCAATGTAATGACTTAATTTTCCTTTCAAATCAAATATCGGAAAGCCCTTTATCAAGCAATAGTAAATCTCACCACTTTTCTTATAATTTAAAACCGTTTTTTCGAATACTTGCTGTAATTGTATTGCTTCATTTATTTCACTCGAAATCTGTCTGTCAGTCGCTTTGCCTTGAAACATTTTGGGACTATTACCCACAACTTCATCAACTAAATAGCCGTTCATTTTCACCATATTATGTGATGCAAAAACAATTTTCAGTTTAGCATCCGTAACTATTATTACTTCCTCTTCTAATCTTGTTTTTAGATCCCAATCCTGCAGACTCCACTTACTTTGAGCAGCAATTTCTCTTAATTTATACAAATCTAAAAACGAGTCCCTTAATTCATTTAAAAATTCATAATGAAAATTTAAAGAAAAAACGGGAAGTGTTTTTATTCGTAAATCACTATAATACTTTACTATAGCGTCATCATATTGTTTTAAATTGCTCATGATTAATTG
Source organism: Flavobacterium sp. CG_23.5 (assembly GCF_017875765.1). Taxonomy (NCBI): domain Bacteria; kingdom Pseudomonadati; phylum Bacteroidota; class Flavobacteriia; order Flavobacteriales; family Flavobacteriaceae; genus Flavobacterium; species Flavobacterium sp. CG_23.5. The sequence goes on from NZ_JAGGNA010000001.1 coordinate 2,091,498, forward strand.
ATTATACAATCAAATGTAAAAAAAATAATGAAGAAACAATTCTAATTATACCGTTTTAACCATTGTTGAACGAGCCTTTACCATATTAAAAATCAAATTTCAACTGAACTACTAGGAATTTTTTCTCTTCGGTATTTAAATTACTCAGTGAAATTCCAAGTAATCGCACGGAATCTTTCATTCGTTCCTGATATAATAACTCTTTTATAATTTCTAAAATTATTCCTTTATCAGATATAAAATAGGGTACCGTTTTACTTCTGGTTTGTTGGGTAAAATCGCTGTATTTTATTTTTAATGTAACTGTTTTTCCGGCAACATTGTGCTTCTTCAATCGTCTTTCTAGTGCATTTGCAATAATTTCCAACTTTTCCAACATGAAGATTTCAGAGGACAGATTGACATCAAACGTATGTTCGGCCGCCACTGATTTTGTAATTCGGTTTGATTTTACCTCACTGTTATGAATCCCCCGTACCACATTAAAGTAGAAATTTCCTGATTTCCCAAAATGTTTCTCCAGAAAATCCAAAGACTTACTTTTTAAATCCACACCGGTAAAAATTCCTAACTGGTACATTTTTTCGGTGGTGACTTTTCCCACACCATAAAACTTCCTAATGGGTAATTCTTCAAGAAAAGAAATAACTTCATCGGGATTAACTGTTTTTTGCCCATTCGGTTTGTTATAGTCACTGGCTATTTTTGCAACAATCTTATTAATTGATATTCCTGCCGAAGCCGTTAAACCTACTTCATTGAATATGCGTAATCGGATTTCTTCTGCCAATAAAGAAGCACTAGGATTCCCTTTCTTGTTTTTGGTCACGTCAAGATACGCCTCATCAAGGGAAAGCGGCTCTACCAAATCCGTGTACTCATGAAAAATTTTTTGAATCTTAGCTGAAATTTCTTTATACCTTTCAAATCTTGGTGTGACAAAAATGAGCTCGGGGCAGTTCTTCTTGGCCATCACTCCACTTATAGCACTTCGAACACCAAATTTTCTAGCTTCGTAGCTTGCCGCAACCACTACACCTCGGTTTTCCGAACCACCTACTGCAACGGGTTTGCCTCTCAATAACGGATTATCCATTTGCTCTACGGAGGCATAGAAAGCATCCATATCGATGTGTATGATTTTCCTATTTGGATTTGAAGCTTCCATCCTATACTAATTGCATGTGTAGTCTTTTTATAAAATAATTTACAAAGGACTTTAAATTATTCTTTTACTTCTGAACTCAGATAGTTTTCAACTATTACTGATTTATTTTTTTTCTCTGTTGGAAAAAAGAAACTGACAGGTCTTGCTTTAAAATGATTCCAAATCGAGGCAACAACAAATTTTACTTCGAATAATGAAATAGCTCTCGAACGGAAAGCTAGTCCCAATGACAGACTAAAACTAACCATAAAATTGACCAAACCTATAATCCCGATTCCAAATATACCCCAGAATAACATAGAATTACTAACCGCATAATTTGCTCCATACAAACCTAAAGCTAAATTTCCACTGGCAAAAGTAATATGTCTAATATCCAGATTTAATCCTAGAAACAGGCCAATCGAACCAATACTCCCCATAAAAATACCAAACCAGAAATTAGATATAACTCCTGCCCACCTTTTTTCATACAGTTTTGCTAATTTCAACGTACGTACTTTTCCTAAACTCCTTTTCAGTCCAGGATGTTCCGCAATACGAAAATAAACCTGATTGTGTTTGTCTCTATTGGCAATACTTCCTGAAATGATACCGGATAAGAATAGAAATACACCGGCAATAGCTGAGTGAAGAATCGCTAACGAATGAATGGGACTTAAATCAGTGAGTAAACTCTCCCATTTTGTTGCGGCAATATTATAATCCAAAGTATAATCAATCAGCCAAATTCCTAACAATGAAATAGGAAAAGCCATAATTACATTTCCTACAAACGCGATAAACTGAGACCGAAACACACGTGCGAAAAGAATAGCAAATGCTTCGTATTTTTCAGAATCCTTACCTTGTTTAATTAACCCTTCTTCCAGTGCTTTTATTAAGGCAGAAGCAGTCATGGCTGGTTGCTTAGTTGCCAAAGTAAAACCAAAAAGGTAAATGGCAATAAATCCAAAGGCATAATTCATACTATAAAAAAAAGCATGACCAAAGTAACTCGCTTCCACTTTAGAGAGCAATACCTTAATAACACATAATATTCCCACTATAAGCCCACCGCCCAAAGCCGTACGGAACATTTTAAAATATTCGCTTCGGGTTTCTGTAATATAATGCTCTCCGGTCTTTGCGGTATGTTGCGTTATTTCATAGGAAATCAGCTGGGTACTTTCGGCAATAAATTTTCGAACATTATTTTTATAACAATTGTACTTGATTAATTGTAAAGCCAATGCGATTCCGTTTGTTTTTTTATCATTCTCTTTTTCAATAATTAATAGCGGAATTAAATATTTTAGTCTAATTAATTGCTGCCTGATTTTTAATAAATTCTGGTTCACTCGAAGTGAAATTCCGTATTTAGAACTATTATGGAATGCTTTATCAACGAATTCTTCGCACTGTTTATGTAAAACCAATAGCTGAGCATAGGACAAATCATCTCGATTAATATAATGATGTTCTGAAGATCGAATCTTCTCTTCAATTAGCAGTAATTCTCTTTCAAATGCACCAAAAGGACTTTCGAAATCGTCAAATTCAGGCACCATTTTAAGCACATCGGTTTCCATGGCACGACCACTAATTCGTTGTGTAATCAATGACATTGCTACCAACAGTTCTGACAAACTTGAATTAGGTTCTGTAGTCTCGTAAATTGAATTAAATTCTAATAATACATACAATTCTTCTAATTGATTGAACGGTATTCTATTAACCCAAATCGAATCATCTGCTTTATAAAAAACCTGGTTAAGAATGTATTCTAAAGTATTTTTCTGTGGCTGATAGGGCAGGAATTTTGCGAAAATTCTTTTTTTAACTTCAAAAATAAAATCTACATCTTGCAATATAGCAGCATCAGAAAGGATTTTATTAAACTTTTTGTCTTGTAAAATTTCTTTAATGTAAATAGAAAACTGCTTACGGCAAAAATCATTTTCTTTTAAAAAAAAAATAATTTCCTGCAAGTTAATGGTTTGGATTTTCTTGATTTTTGACGGCCGAATGAGTCGAATCAATCTAACTAAAACTTCTAAATCATCTTCCTTTTTAAGCCAAGACTGACTTTCGTCAAAAGAAGAAGCTATTAATCCTATTGGAGTTATTTTGGATTTTTCTTTAAAAAATAATTTCATTATTATATGGTCGATTTTTGTAAAAATACGATTTGACCTATCATTATTCACTAACTAAATCATAAAAGATGTTGCCAATCCCAGGATTAGAAAATAATATAAAAAAAATCAGAGCATCATTCTGATAAAAATCAAGACGATAACGCTATCCTGTGAAGCAATTTGAAGAATATAACTAATCATCGTACAAATATTTTATACCTTTGAGTTACACTTATATATAATAGTCCGAGTAATCTTGGATAAGTATAAAAAAATATAGCCAACTTCTGTTTTTGAATTGAAACTGAAAGAGAATAAAACACAATACCATCAATAGCATTCCCGATAAACATGATAGAAATAGAAAAGAAATTCTTGGTTTTAAACGACTCCTTTAAGGCAGCAGCTTTTATTAAAAATCGTATTGCACAAGGATATTTAAGTTCAGTTCCGGAACGCACGGTAAGAGTACGCATAAAAGGAAATAAAGGCTATTTGACCATAAAAGGAATTTCAAACGATACGGGAATGTCTCGTTTTGAATGGGAAAAAGAAATTCCTATTAATGATGCTCAAAAACTACTGCTTTTATGCGAAAAAGGAATCATCGACAAAACTAGATTTGAGGTGAAACTAGGGAATCACATTTTTGAAGTGGACGAGTTTTATGGCGAAAACGAAGGTTTAATTATGGCTGAAATTGAACTTGAATCTGAAACCGAAACTTTTGTAAAACCCGAATGGTTGGGTGAAGAAGTGACAAATGATAAACGATATTATAATTCCCATCTCAGCAATAACCCATACAAAAAATGGTGATTTAATCATTCAAAACCGCAATCGTTACGCGCATTGCTCCATCATCATGACGAGATGCAATATCCTTAAATGCTCTTTTTGACAAATCTATTTCCCGTGACTTAACAAATGGACCTCTATCTGTAATTTCAACAATTACGGATTTACCATTGGCTTCATTAGTCACTTTCACTTTTGTTCCAAAGGGTAATTTTTTGTGGGCTGCAGTATATTTATTGTTGTCGAATTTTCTTCCACTTGTTGTTCTTCTTCCATTAAATTTATCAGCATAATAAGAAGCATGAGCATCGGTTTTGTAAACTTTAAATTTTCCTACTACGACCATAATCGTATCTGAAATAACTTCCTTGTTTCCAAACACCGTTTTACTTTTCTTAAGAGTGTCCTTTTGAACAACAGATTTTTGTTTATCTTTTTTTGAACTTTGACTGCTACCTAATCCAATAATTGCTAGCAAAAAAAATAATGTAATTAATTTCTTCATGTATTCTTCTTTTAGTTAATCTATTTTACAAAAACCATACCTAGATAGAAAAAGCTCTATTTCTAGAGCTTTAACGGGTTTTTAAAACCACATAGACCATGGAATTCTACTCAATATAAGTAGCAATCCTAAACCATAAAAAATAGAAAATGTTTTAAATTTTGATTCGCTAGTCATCAATTTTTTATGTTTAGACCAACCTATGGTGATCAAAGTAATACCTATAATATTTATTAATGGATGTTCTAATGAAGTCAATCGCAACGCTTTATCTGACATTTGTCCGAATGAAGCAAAACCTAATGGCGAAACAAAATATAGAATAAAACCAATCAATAGCTGAGTATGTATTCCTATTAAAGCAAATAAGGCAATTTTTCTATCTTTTGCGGTAAATTCCTTTTTAGAAGACATCCCTATAAATGAATTAACCACTGCAACCACTAATAATAAAAGTGCTAAATAAGCCCAACCAGAATGAAATTTTTGAATAAATTCGTACATAAATAAAGTTTTTGTTTTAACAAATATAAGAAAAAAAGGCATAAAAAAACCACGCTTTTGAGGCGTGGTTATTAAATATCAAATAAGTTTAAAGAAAATTATTTTCCAAAAATATATCTAAGTGTAAATTGTGCTTGCCAAACATCAAAAGTTGAAGCATTTTTTTGGAAGGTATCTTTAATTAAAGTTTTTGTTCCTGCAACATCTGTTTGAGTTGTTAATTGGTAGAAAGGCACATTTGCAGTTGTAGTTACGTAGCTCAATACATTTGAATTTGTAACTCTTTGTGTAACACCCCAATCTTTATTCAACATATTGGTAAAGTTTAAGATATCAGCTCTGAATTGGAAAGCATTCTTTTTGCCAGCTATTTTCAAGAAAAAATCTTGAGTAACTGATAAATCTAATCTATGTAACATAGGGATGACAGCTCCATTTCTCTGAGCATATTGACCTCTTCTTGTAGAAAGATATTTATCTTGGTTAATGTAAGAATCAAAAGCTTGTTGTTGTTGTGCTTCAGTGTATACTGTTACTACATTTGCTCCATTTACTACATTTGTAACTGATAATGGTTGAAAACGAATTTGATTCGCATTATTTGGTACAAATAATAAATCATTTCCATTTACTCTATCACCATTCATATCGCCATTATAGGCATAAGAGATTCCTCCTGATTGTTCTCCAATATAACCTAAGTTAATTGAAGTAGCAGCTCCAAGTTTATCACCGTACTCAATTTTATATCCTAATATACCAACAATTCTATGCGGTGTATTGTTACTAGATAATGATAATGGTAAGTCATTATTACCGTTTACTGATCTAGCTCCAGTCCAAGAACCAGAAGCAATAGAACCTGCTGATAATAAATCATTAGCACTTGAATGTGTATAGGCTGCAGATCCCCAAAGACCTTTCTTGTATGGATATTCTAATTTAAATGTTGTAGAGTAAAAATATCCTTTATTCGTATTTGTTAATACGACTGCACTTGAAACATTGTCATTAATTCTAACTCCGTTGTCATTACGCGCATATCTTGGTCTTGTATCAGGACCACTGAAATTTCCAACTGGAGTTTCAAAATTTGCATTGTAGTAATGAATCGCATTGATGTTTGATTGGAAAATACCTTCAATCGTTCCTACAAAACCTAAAGGAAGCTTTTGATCAACTGCTATATTTGTTTTCCAAACTTGTGGAAACTTAAATTTTTTGTCTGTAAACGCTAATTCAAAAGTAGAGGGAAGCGTAGGTGTAGCAGGAATAAAATAATCGTTTGGATTTGGTGTAAAACCGTATCCACCTGCTGCAATTGCAGCGCCACTCACATCAACAAAACCTGTAAGAACACCGTTATTACCAATAGCATTAGATAAGAAAACCGATGGAGCTCTTCCTGTAAACACACCACTACCTCCACGAACTTGTGTTGTAGCATCTCCAGTTACATCTAAATTAAAACCAATTCTAGGCTCAAACAAATACTGAGTATTTGGCATATCACCAGTGTTGAATTTTTCTCCGTTAGCAAAAGTCATTGCTGTAACTTTTGGATTCTCAAGTGCTGTATCAGCAAACCAAACAGCTGAAGCACGAAGTCCTAAAGTAACTCTAAGTTGATCCGAAACTTTAATTTCATCTTGAGTATACAAGTCAAGTTTATTTGACTTCAAAATTTGCAAAGGCTCTTTAGCACCAGCCAAAGCTGAATATCTAAACTGAACACGATCAATACCAGAGACAATTGTAGATGGCGCACCACCATTAAGAGCTGATTGATTAGCCGCTTTATAAAATTGATCCAATGAATTAAAAACATACACTCCATTAGAACCAGAGAAAAACAAATTACTTGATTTAAAGTACTCAAAGTTACCACCAAATAATAAAGAGTGTTTCCCTATTGTTTTAGTCAAATTGTCAGTAAAGTGTAAAGTAGAATAAGATAATTTATTCCCTTGAGTAAAAGGATCTAAACCCGCAGAAATAAGATTAGATGTTCCTGCTGTAACAACTCCAGTAACTGGATTGACTGATCCGTTTTTTATATCAATAGTAGGAAACAAACCTCCACCTTGTAAGGCTCTATCTTCAATTTGTTTGTCATAACCTGCGATGAAGTTATTGTACCATGAATTACTTAATTTACTGTTCAATTCAACAACTATCGATCTCGTATTATCTTGAATAACATATCCGCTGTTTTGAAAAGACATTGCAAGTGCGCTAGTTCTTCTGTTACCAAATCCTAAAGAGTTAGAATTTGACGTTAACTCATCTGATGAAGAGTTATGAAACACGTAACGAGCCGTAAGTTTATGATTGTCGTTGATATTCCAATCTAATCTTGTAAGGAATTTTTTCGAAACTTTTGCAGCATCATAGTTTTCCCAAGGACCTGTTGTATAATTAAATTTGTCTTTCAAAAAAGTTGAAAGTGTTTGCATTTGAGCAAATGTAGGTGCAGAAACTTGAGCACTTGGCTGTGGTGAACCTGTAGAAGTCCAAGTCGTAGCCGGGCTAGTATTCTCTATTGTTTCAAAATTTCCAAAAAAGAATAATTTGTCTTTAATGATTGGTGCTCCAATTCTGGCTCCCCAAACAGTTTCATTAAATTTTCCTGGTACTATTACTCTATCTCCCGCTTTAGTTCCAATAAAATTCTTTTTGTTATTACGGAATGAGTTATAAACAGAACCTTCAATTTCATTAGTTCCACTTTTTGTTACCGCATTAATTCCTGAACCAAGGAAACCTGATTGACGTATGTCAAAAGGAGCAATATTTACTTGTAATTGCTCAATTGCATCTAAAGAAATAGCGGTTGAACCAGTTCTACCTCCCGCTTGTGAATCATTTCCAAGACCGAAACCATTATTAAATACAGATCCGTCAATTGTAAAATTGTTTAATCTTGAATCCTGACCTCCAAAACTACCATTAGCTCCTGCATTTGCATTGTACTTAGTGATTGCATTAATCGATCTTGCACCTGTCACAGGAACAGCTGTTAATTCTCTATTTGAAAATTGTTGTGAAGCTCCAGTTCTTCCTTTATTGAAAGCTCCTTTTGATTTTGTACTTACAACTACAACTTCTTTTAAAGCATTTGATTCTTCCTGAACAACAATGTTTACATTTAAGTTACTACCTAATGGCGCATTGATATCAGTAATCTCTGTTGTTTTGTAACCAACATAAGTTACTTTTACAGTATAAGGACCTCCTGGTCTAATTCCTTGAACTGCATATCCTCCTTTAGAATCTGTAGTTGAAAAATATTTTGTTCCAGTTGGCTTGTGTATAACCTCTACTGAAGCAGCTGGCAAGGACTCGCCAGAACTTGATTTAACCGTACCAGACATTGCAGAACTAGTTACCTGCGAATGACCAACAACCGATAAAAAAATAATCAAAATAAAAATAATTCTTTTCATTTTTGCTTTTTTGTTTAGTTTAAAAATATTTGGCAAAAATATAACATTTTTACTTTCAAAAGTTAACACAACGTTAATAAAGTGTGTTTTTTTCGTCGTTAATTTACTATTAAATGTTATTAATAAATATATTGTTAAAAAAAATAATTTATTCCAATTTTAGACACATAACATTGAATATTAGATAAAAAAATAACATTTTAAAATAAATAAAAAAATATAAAATGATTTTTCAAAAAACTACTAATAAGCCACTTATGTACAGAAAACCCTGATTTTGTGTGAAATCAGGGTTTTTCTATGAAGTTATTTGTAAAAAAAATGAGTGCTATTTATTCTTTAAAAAATAATTCAATAAAAATGCAGTTGAACTATCGTGATTCTTTACTTCTTCAGTATTGATTTCATTTAAAATTGAATTGGCTAATTGCTTTCCAAGTTCAACACCCCATTGATCAAAACTAAAAATATTCCAGATAATTCCCTGAACAAAAATCTTGTGCTCGTATAATGCAATTAAAGAACCTAAGGATTTTGGTGTCAATTTTTGTATTAAGATGGTATTTGTGGGTTTGTTTCCTGTAAAAACTTTAAATGGCAAAAGAAATTTTGCCTTATCCGCCGAGAGTCCTTGTTTGTCAAATTCTGCTTGCACTTGTTCTTTTGTTTTTCCGTGTAATAAGGCTTCGGTTTGAGCAAAAAAGTTAGACATCAATTTATCGTGATGATCTTCATCACCGTATAATGGTTTTATGAATCCAATAAAATCAGTAGGAATCAATTTTGTTCCTTGGTGAATTAATTGAAAAAAAGCATGCTGAGAATTGGTTCCTGGTTCACCCCAAATAATAGTTCCTGTTTGATAGTTTACCGGTTTTCCATCTCTACCAACACTTTTTCCATTACTTTCCATAGTTCCTTGCTGTAAGTAAGGCGCTAATTTTTGTAAATATTGTGTATAAGGAATCAAAGCTTCGCTTTCGGCACCAAAAAAATTATTATACCAAATGCTCAGTAAGGCTAATATTACGGGGATATTTTCGTCAAAATCTGCGCTTTTGAAATGTTCATCCATTTCATTTGCACCAGCTAATAATTCGTCAAAATTTTCAAATCCCACGGCCAAGCTTATTGAAAGACCAACGGCGCTCCATAATGAAAATCGTCCGCCAACCCAATCCCACATAGGAAATACATTGTCTGGATTTATACCAAATTCGGTTACTTTTTCAATATTGGTAGAAACGGCAACAAAATGCTTGGCTACATCTTCTTGATTCGCTGATTGTAAAAACCATTTTCTAATCGTTTCAGAATTAGTTAATGTTTCTTGAGTAGTAAATGTTTTGGAAACAATAACAAACAGCGTAGTTTCAGGATTTAATTTTTTTATAATTTCATTCACATGATCGCCATCAACATTCGATACAAAATGAACGTTTAAATGATTTTTGTAGAATTGTAATGCTTCAACTGCCATTGCAGGTCCTAAATCTGAACCACCAATGCCTATATTTACAACATTTGTAAAAGGTTTACCTGTATAGCCGACTCTTTGGCCAGAGACAACTTCATTGGTAAATGATTTTATTTTATTTTTTACTTCGTAAATTTCAGGAACCACATTTAGACCGTCAACTTTTATAATAGCTGATTTTTTAGCCCTTAAAGCTGTGTGAAGGACCGCTCTGTTTTCAGTCTGGTTTATAATTTCACCATCAAAATACTCGTTTATGGCACTTTTAAGTCCTACTTCTTCTGCCAAGTCAAGCAATAATGCAATCGTTTCCTCATTGATTATATTTTTCGAATAATCAATTAAAAAATCATTCCATTTTAAATTGAATTTTTCTGTTCTTGAAGCATCTGATTGAAACATTTCTTGCATGGAAGCTGTTTGCATTTCATTATAATGCAATTCAAGTTTCTTCCAAGCTATGGTTTCTGTTGGGTTTATTGTATTTAAAGCCATTTATATTTGGATTGTAGTTGTATTTAATTTTTGGCAAAAATACTGAAATTAGTTTTAATGAAAAACGGGTTTACAATTATATAACAATTTAGAATAATTTTGCCAAATAAGTGAAGTTCGAAATTGACTGAAAGTAATCTCAATAGAATAAAGAAAGGCCATTAAATCAAATTACAAATTAGAAACACTGTCTAATTCCCATTTTAAAGGAGCAATTGTCTTTAAAAAACGGCTTTTGTTTCCGCCGCTCATAGGTTCCCCATTAGGCAACTTAAGCCTTAAAGCATCCACTTGAACGCCATTTTTCCAAAAACGATAGCATACATGAGGACCTGTCGCCAAGCCGGTGCTACCCACTCGCCCTATTACTTGACCTTGATTGACATGTTGACCACGTCTCACCAAAATTCTCGACATGTGCAAGTATTGTGTGGAATAGGTCCCATTGTGTTTTACTTTGACAAAATTCCCATTACCCGCCGTAAAACCAGTTTGTTCAACTGTTCCCGCAGCAGTGGTAGAAATAGGTGTTCCGTATGGTGCCGCATAATCCGTACCTTTATGTGCTTTCCACCTATGTTGCACAGGATGGAATCGATTAGTTGAAAACCGAGAGGAAATTCTACTGAATTTAATAGGCGTTTTAAGAAAGAAATTCTTTAAAGTCTTGCCTTCTTCATCATAATACTCAATCTTACCTGAAGATGAATTTTGAGCATAAGGAAACGCATAAATAATTTTTCCTTTGTATTCAAAAAATGCTGCCTCTAGGTTCTCGACCCCATCATATATAGTGTCATTTATAAATCGTTCTTTGAATGTGATACCAAATCGGTCCCCTTTTTTAAGTTTAAAAAAATCAATAGACCAAGCAAAAATTTTAGAAATTTTGCTAGCCATTGAACCTTCTACCTTGGCATTCTCAAGAGTCTCGGATAAGGATCCCTTTAATAAACCTCCTATTGTGCGGCTTTTAAACGTCAGCGGATATGTTTTTTTATAGGCAACAATGGCTGTATCTCGTAAATCAACAACGTAATAATGCATTACATCCGGTTGATAAATAAAAACCAGTAATTTGTTGGTTTTGTTTTTGGATCTCAGTAAGGTATATGGTCTGTTTATTCTAATAGTTTTGACATCAAATGAGTCTTTAACTTTTTTTGCAATATCAAATACTTTTCTGTTCCCAATGTTTTGATTTTGTAAAATAGTACTAAAACTGTCTCCCTTTTTTATCGTGTCTTTAATCACATTAAAATCAGAATATTTAAATCCAAATTCAACTTTTTTGGATACAGGTTTTACAATTTCATCATCAAATGTAACCTCAGTTTTTTTGCACGATACTAATGAAAATAATACTATGATAATAATTAATACTTTTTTCAAACTGTAATTCATATTGTAATTTAAATTATTTTTCTTCTCCCCAATTCGCCAACTCAGCAGCGGTCCATAATTCAGGGAAAAATATTCTTCGTTGGTATTTTGGATGCATGTATTTCTTCCAGTCACTACCACCTGTCGCTTCTCCATCACCTTTCCCACTTTGATCAATATATTTTTTTGCCGTGTTTAGATGTTGCATCACCCACGTAATATTTACCGTGTGATCATAATGACGCATGGCTGTAATTAATTCTGGATTTTTTTGATCTGCGTCTGGAAGTTGTTTGAATTTCTGCCAAATATTTATGGTGTTATATTCTTCCATGTGACCTAAAAACATTTTTTTGTATTTTCTTTCAAATTCCTCCAAAAGGAATGATTTTTTACCTGTTTTATAATCTTTACCAGCTGCTTGCCAATACAAATGTTCGAAAGCAAATTCATAAGGTGTGTTTCTATCAATCGTGTCTCTATAGCGATGATCAATAAGATTTATTAGATCTGTAGAAGAAAACTCAATTAAGCGGTATTGTGCGCTTTGAAAACCGCTTGCAGGTGTAAGCGTATTTCTAAATTTCATATATTGCTCCACTTCCATTCCATCTCCCATAATACTGAAAGAGGTTGTCAGCATATCAAAATACCGACTAACTCTCATTAACCTTTCGGTAAAAAAATCAGTTTGAATGTTTTGTGCGTACGAAATTTGATTCATTTCCCAAAGTATCATCTTAAATATCAGTTCGTTTACTTGATGATACATGATGAAAACCATTTCATCCGGAAGTGTTGTTCTTTGAATTTGAAGATTTAATAATGCATCCGTTTGAATATAATCCCAGTAAGTTATAGGTTTCGACCAAAGTAATCCTTCTAGTTGCGTCTCGGTCTTCTGGTTTATTGCTTGATATTTAAGTTCAATTTCTTTTAAAATCACTTCTGCATTATCACTATTGTTCATTATCTTTTTATTTTAAACGGATTCTTCAATCCTTTGAATGCGTCCAAATCTGCTTTGATTGATCCTACAGCAAGACTTGCTTTGATACGCAACGGTAATTTATTATCGTCGTCTGAAATCCAAACGGTTAGACTTTCTTCTTCTTTAAAAACACGTCCCGATTGAACCAAAGGTCTAAAAATCATAGCGGAAACAACGCCAAATTTAGTTGTAATATCCTCACGTCCAATAAATTTTAACTTAAACTTTGTAGTTTCATTATCAAAAAACATATCAATCGAGATTGCTTCTCCAACCCTCAATTTATCAATGCCGGGATAATTTCTTAAATAATAGAAGGCCGACAAGATGTCTTGAGTGTTTTTTGGAATGATAAGTGTTTTTTCGGTTTTGTGCTTATAATCTTTAACCAGAATTCGATTGGCACTTTGATTAAAAAAACCTTCTTGATTTTTAGTATAACCTCCTTCGTTAATCTTTCTTACAAATTGATTTGGATTTCCGGATTCCTTATCAATGTAGCTTTCATATAAATCATCCACTTTAAAGAAAAATCGAGACATACCAGTAGTAAACCCTTTCCCTATCACATGAAAAGATTTTCTGTTATTTACTGTGGCATCTTTAACCTCCAAAGTTGCGTAACCCGCGTTTACAACACCGTAATGGATTCTAAATTTAAACCATTCACCCGCTTCGTAAGCATCTTCTTTAGGAGAATCAAAACTAACAGTTGTAATCAGTATTAAGAGTAGTAGTATTTTTTTCATTGCTTTTTTATGTCAGATTAATGACCGTAACTGCAAATTTTGTTCCAAATATATTAAAACAAAAAAACTCAGTCAAATAATGACTGAGTTTTTATGCTATTAACTAACCAAAAAACTATAAATTATGAAATTTATATCAATTTAGGAAGGAAACCACCCCTTCCTGTTTTGCGAGTGCAAAGGTAATTAACAAACCCAGTATTTCTTAGTTAAAAATATACTTTAACACAATATATGCAAAAAAACATACCGTTCATCGGTTAAAATTTCACATTATATAAAAATAACGCGTTTCTATAGCGTTCCTCGCAATGCCTGTTCTCTTTCAATTGACTCAAAAAGCGCCTTGAAGTTACCCGCACCAAAACCTTTGGCTCCCATTCTTTGAATAATCTCAAAAAACAATGTTGGTCTGTCTTGCACTGGTTTTGTAAATATTTGCAACAAATATCCTTCTTCATCGGCATCCACCATGATTGCTAGCTTCTCGATTTCGTTTAAATCTTCTTTCATCATTTTCATGTGATCTCCCAAACGTTCCGGAATTGCCTCATAATAAGTATGCGGAGGAGCCGACAAAAATTCGATTCCTCTTGCTTTCAATTGCGATACTGTTTTGATAATATCATCTGTTGCAATGGCGATATGCTGAATTCCAGGTCCACCATAAAAGTCTAAGTATTCCTCGATTTGTGACTTTTTCTTTCCTTCGGCGGGTTCGTTGATTGGAAATTTGATTCGTCCGTTTCCGTTAGACATTACCTTACTCATCAACGCCGAATATTCAGTGTTAATCTGTTTGTCATCAAAAGAAAGGAAATTCACAAATCCCATTACGTCTTCATAGAACTTAACCCAAGTATTCATTTCATTCCAACCTACGTTACCCACCATGTGGTCTATGTATTTTAATCCTGTTGGTTCTGGATTGTAATCGGATTTCCATTCTTTATACCCTGGTAAGAAAACACCGTTATAATTTTTGCGTTCTACAAAAATATGAACGGTTTCACCATAAGTATAAATTCCAGAACGCACTACTTCTCCAAATTCGTCTTTCTCAACCGTTGGCTCCATAAAAGATCGAGCACCACGTTTCATTGTTTCTTCATAAGCACTGGTGGCATCTTCTACCCATAGCGCTGCTACTTTCACCCCGTCTCCATGTTTTCTCAAATGTTCGTGTATTGGAGAATCTTGTGTTAATGGCGTGGTCAACACGATGCGGATTTTATCTTGTTTCAACACATAAGAAGTTCTGTCTCTTACCCCAGTTTCTAATCCTGCATAGGCCAATGACTGGTATCCGAAAGCAGTTTTATAATAATGTGCTGACTGTTTTGCGTTTCCTACATAGAATTCTACATAATCGGTTCCTAATAAAGGAAGGAAATCTTGTGCTCCTTCAAATATTTTTTCTAGTCCGTATTCTACTGATTTTACTTCTTTTGACATGGTATTTATTTTTTGATTTGGCAAATCCAATTTTGGAACGCAGCTAATGCGGATAAAACAGATTTACAAAGATTTTAATAATTTAAAAATACATTGATATTTACACTAAAGCCCTAGCCCTGATGGAAGCGGCATCCTTTTTTGTTTTTCTTTAAAAACAAAAAAGATACAGCGGACAGCAGGAAATAGCTCCCTATTACTCCACCCAAGATTTATAATATTGACCGTCGTCTAATCCCATAGCTTCCTCGGTTACCATTAACGGGCGAAATGTATCGACCATTACGGCTAATTCGTGGGTTTCTTTATGACCAATACTACGTTCCATTGCGCCTGGCGCCGGTCCGTGAGGAATCCCTTTTGGGTGTAACGTAATATGTCCTTGCTCGATATTGTTGCGTGACATAAAGTCACCATCTACATAATATAATACCTCATCACTGTCAATATTGCTGTGATTGTATGGCGCTGGAATGGCTTTTGGATGATAATCGTACAACCTAGGAACGAACGAACACACCACGAAAGTTGCCGTTTCGAATGTTTGGTGTACCGGTGGCGGTTGGTGTACGCGTCCAGTTATGGGTTCAAAATTATGAATGCTAAATCCGTAAGGAAAATTGTAACCGTCCCAACCCACAACGTCAAAAGGATGTGTAGCATAAATTACTTCATGCATCATTCCTTCTTTCTTGATTTTGATCAGGAAATCACCTTTTTCATCATGCGTTTCTAACTCTGTTGGCAAAATAAAATCGCGTTCGCAAAACGGGGAATGTTCTAAATGTTGTCCTGAATCATTTTTATATCGTTTTGGCGTATAAAAAGGAGCGAAAGATTCTACGTAAAACAATCTATTTTCCGTCGTTTCAAAATCAATTTGATAAATCATTCCGCGTGGAATAATCAGATAATCGCCGTATTCAAAAGGAATGTTTCCCATCATGGTACGCAATTTCCCTTTTCCCTTGTGGATGAAAATCATTTCATCGGCGTCGGCATTTTTATAGAAATAATTACGCAATGATTGTCTCGGCGCAGCGAGTCCTATAGTACAGTCTTTATTGACTAACATCGCTTTGCGACTGTCCAGAAAATCGTCTTCGGGTTTTAACTCAAACCCTTTTAACAATAAAGATTTTATGTTTTTTCCAATGGCAATTTTTGGTTCCACCGAATACGATTTTGTTATTTCTTTTATTTGTGTTGGTCTGTGAACGTGATAAAGCAATGAGGAATTACCATGAAAACCCTCTGTTCCAAATAGTTGTTCGTAATACAAACCACCGTTTGGTTTTTCGAACTGTGTGTGTCTTTTTTGGGGAAAACTTCCCAATTTATGATAGATAGGCATAATTTTTTAAATTAGATAATTATACAATGAGAGATAATAAAGTATTTAGATAACGATAGAATTAGATTGATTCAAGAGAATCTCTATTTTAATTTTCCATTATCTAATTAATTTCTCATTCAGGATTTCTCTTGATAAGAAATTGCAGATATCCTAATAAACCGGTCCAAGTTGTTTTCATAATAACAAATATCGGAATTATTATTGAAATAAATTACAATTAAAACATAAACCCTATAGAAAACCAAGTATATCCTCTAGAATTTTCAGGAGACCAAGAATATTTAATTTCTACAGGTCCAATGATTGTTTCCAATCCATATCCTAGCGCGTAACCAGAATATTTAGGTATTGAAATCCAGTCTACAGTTTCAAAAAGCCTGTCTCCAATGTTAGCGAAATTTGCCGAAAAGTTGAAATGATTATTTTTGTAAAATTCGTAATCAACGGTTGCTGTAGATTTTATATAACTATTTCCTGCAATACTTAAAAAATCGTAGCCATAGAAATGTCTGAAATTATTTATCATATTGTACCCATATCCCCCCAAAAGAAAATTGAAAAAATTAACACTATCACTCCCAAAAGAAAAACCGGCTTCAGTTTGGAATTTAAAAGTCGTTTTTTTGAAAAGGGTTCCTGCTATTCCAAAATCACCTTTCGCAATAGAAAAAGGGTGAAAATTACCAGTATAATCAGAAGAGATCAAATAGGATTGAATATCTCCCGAAAAATACCATCCTTTTTTAGGGAAATATTTATCATCAAATGAGTCGTATTTCATATATCCGAATAAACTTCCGTAACTACTTTTGTCAATTATAGGATCTATATTGGCCAAGGTTTCGGATTTAATTTTCAAAAATTTATATTCTATTCCTCCTCCAATTAAAAATTTTTGTACAAATAAAGATTGGAAGTAAATTTGGTTCGTTACATCCGAAAAGTCCACATTAACGGAATTAATTCCAAGAGCCCCTAAATCTAAACTGCTTATTTCTTTGGTTACATTCCTATTGAATTGATTAAATTGTGATTTGAATCCAAAACTTAAATTAAATCCATTGTCAATATAATAATCTAAATTATATCTAAAATTATCTCCTAAAACCACATCCAATGAAGCAATGTCATTTTTAAATAAAGTTTTCTTACGGGTCAGATTAACCAAAACGGAACTTTTAAATAAGCCGTCATAATGCAATCCAAATTTCAAAAAGGATTTTGTAGAATTCTCTTGCAAAATGATATTCAGATCGTCTTTCCCGTCCGTTGGGTCTAATGAATAGGAAATCGAACTAAAATTTTGAGTAGCATTTAGGTTATTAATTCCAGTTAATAAATTATTATAAGTTGTTTTAACTCCTGGTTTGAATCTTAATTTTCCAATAACATAGTCTTTTGTATAATTTTCTAACTCATTACAGTTTATGTTTGTAATATTTAAACTGTCGCTTTCTATTTTTAATTTAGGCTTCTTATAGGGATTGGACTCGTCAACTAAGAGTTTTATTTTTTCAAATACAGCGAATGTCGCATCTTCTCCTTTTCTAATTATTTCTTTTCCTTTGTCAAATGAAATAACACCGTAATCTTTAATATCCGGTTTTATATAGATATCGGTATCTTCTATGTTTTTCTTCATTTTTTCTATCGAATGAAGATTTGTAATTTGCACCAGAATTCGTGTTGCATTTTTGAGTTGGTTCCTGCTTAATAGACCGTCCTGAACATCGACGCCTATAATAATATCCGCTCCCAGTTTTTTGACTTCCTCTATCGGATAATTGTTAGTCACTCCGCCATCTATAATTAGTTTTCCATCTATTTCTATAGGAGCAAAAACGGATGGAAATGCAGAACTGGCAATCATGGACTGCGCCAAATTACCTTTATTTAACACTACTGCTCCTCCAGTTTCTATATTAGTACCAATGCATAAAAAGGGAATGGGAAGTTTACTGAAATCTTTTACATCCCTTACATTTCTGGTCAGTCTGCTTAATAAATTATAATTGTACATCCCTTTTGACAATGCTTCGGGAATTCCTATTCTGAATTTATTAAAGGGTAAGACTAACGCATATAGTTCATCATTTCGTTTTTCATAAAAATTTTTGGACGATCTTGGGATGAAGTCATTCAATAGTTCATCAAAATTTGTTGACGTGAATATTGAATCAAGCTGACTGGCATTATATCCTGCAGCATACAATCCGCCAACAACGGCTCCCATACTAGTTCCTCCTATATAATCAATTTTAATACCGGATTCCTCCAATACTTTCAATACCCCGATATGCGCAAAGCCTTTGGCACCGCCGCCACTTAAAACTAAACCGATTTTTGGTCTTTTTTGCTCTTGCGAGAATGAATTTTGAACGACAAAGAAAATAGAAAATAGAAAATAAAAAATAGTTAAAAACCCCGCTGTTGAATGTCTTGTAAAGCCCCAGATGGCAGTAAAAAGCCTTGAAGGTAAAAAATCTATTTTTTCCTGAAAAAAAAGAGCGACCGTAGAAGCTCCTTTTTTTTTATTAGAAAAAAAGATTTTTTGCAGAAAGCTTGAAACGAACAGCTGGAATAGGCTCATAAAAAAAACGCTAGTTGTTCTTGTAAAATTCGACAATTTTTTTTGCTTTTGATACTCCTATAACGCCAGAAATATCATTTTCTGTCGCTAATTTCAATCTTTTAACACTTTTAAAATGTTGAATTAACGTTAGCATTGTTTTCTCACCAATTCCTGGAATACTTTCTATCGAAGAATTCAGTGCCGCTTTGCTCCTTTTATCCCTATGATGCGTAATTCCAAAACGGTGCGCCTCGTTACGCAATTGCTGAATCACTTTCAAGGTTTCCGATTTTTTGTCTAAATAAAGCGGAATGGAATCGCCGGGGTAAAATAATTCTTCCAGTCTTTTGGCAATTCCAATTACGGTAATTTTTCCTCTCAGACCCAATTCATCAATACTTTTCAGTGCCGATGACAATTGCCCTTTTCCACCATCAATGATGATTAATTGTGGCAAAGGCTGTTCTTCATCTAATAATCTTTTGTAACGGCGATAAACTACTTCGGTCATCGAAGCAAAATCATCGGGGCCTTCGACGGTTTTTATATTAAAATGGCGGTAGTCTTTTTTGCTTGGTTTCCCATCTTTAAAAACCACACAGGCGGCAACAGGATTGGTTCCTTGGATATTCGAATTATCAAAACATTCGATATGTCGTGGTTCGACCGGCAATCGCAGGTCTTTTTGCATTTGCGCCATAATCCTTTTGGTGTGGCGCTCCGGATCTACAATTTGCAATTGCTTCAACTGTTCAATTCGGTAAAACTTAGCGTTCCGAATAGACAAATCCAAAATTTGTTTTTTGTCACCCAATTGCGGAACGGTAATTTTTATATTTTCTCCCAAATCAACATGGAAGGGAACAATAACTTCTCGAGACAATAAATGAAAACGCTCCCTTAATTCGACAATCGCCAATTCTAATAACTCTTCGTCGGTTTCGTCTAGTTTCTTTTTGATCTCCATGGTATGCGACCGAATTATCGAACCATGTGAAATTTGTAAAAAATTGACATAAGCAGCACTTTCATCAGAAACTATCGAAAATACATCAATATTGGTAATTTTAGGATTTACTATGGTAGAACGAGATTGATAGTTCTCCAGCACTTCTATTTTTTCTTTGATTTTTTGGGCTTCTTCAAAATGCATGTCAGCAGCCAAATCAGTCATGACACGTTTGAAATCTTTCATGCTTTCTTTAAAATTCCCTTTCAGAATTTCACGAATCGCATCCACTTGCCTTTGGTAATTTTCTAAAGTTTCATGACCTTCACATGGTCCCATACAATTACCGATATGATATTCGAGACAAACCTTGAATTTTCCGCTTTCGATATTGCTTTTACTTAAATCATAGTTACAAGTTCGAAGTGGATACAGCTCTTTAATCAGTTCCAAAATAGTACTGACCGTTTTGAAACTGGTGTAGGGCCCAAAATATTCCGATCCGTCTTTGACCATTCTCCGAGTAGCAAATATGCGGGAAAAAGGTTCTTTCTTGATACACAACCACGGATAACTTTTGTCATCGCGCAACAACACATTATACCGAGGCTGCAAGGTTTTTATAAGGTTGTTTTCCAATAAAAGCGCGTCCGTTTCCGTAGGAACAACTATGTGTCTTATGGTTACAATCTTTTTTACAAGCACATTGGTTTTGGCTGTATCATGAATTTTATTAAAATAAGAAGAAACCCTTTTTTTTAAATTTTTGGCTTTGCCCACATACAAAATTTTCCCTTCTTTGTCGTAATATTGATATACCCCGGGATTATCTGGCAAGGTTTGAATTTGAAGGGCTAAAGTTGTTGGATTCATGTAACAAAGTTAATCTCAAAATTTCCGAAATACAAATCAATACCATTGAAATCTTTTTGTTGAAAGTTTTATCAAAAATTTAGTTTGTGATTCGTAATTATCGTTATTTTTATCTTTTCAAGAACTTATGATAAAAAATAATTCCGCACCAATAATAATTTTTGGCGAAAGCATTATTCCAGGCGAAAGCAAAACCATTAATGTGGAAATTGCCCGACTACATACCACAACCAAATTAAATATCCCTGTTATTGTCCGCCGTTCTAAAATTGATGGACCTGTTGTACTTTTCTCAGCAGGAATTCATGGTGACGAGATCAATGGAGTGGAAATCGTTCGACAGCTAATCAGCAAAAAAATTAACAGGCCAAAAAAAGGAACAATCATCTGCATTCCTATCATAAACGTATATGGATTTGTCAATAAATCACGGGAATTTCCGGATGGCAGAGATTTAAATAGAGTATTTCCCGGAAGTAAAACGGGTTCTTTGGCTAGTCGATTTGCATTCCATATTTTGACTGAAATCATGCCAGTTGTAAATTATGCCGTTGATTTTCATGCTGGTGGCGCCAGCCGATTCAATGCGCCTCAAATTCGCCTTACTCATAATAATGAAGAATTAAAAGTATTGGCTGATGTGTTCAATGCTCCTTTTACTTTGTATTCAAAAAATATTTCTGGTTCTTTTAGAAGTGCCAGCGAAAAATTAAATGTGAAAATGTTGCTTTTTGAAGGCGGAAAATCTCTTGATATTAATAATGCTATAGCCAATGAAGGCGTAAATGGCGTCAAACGATTGCTTTCACATCTTGATATGTTAGATCCCAAACACATCGTTACGGAACAAAAAACACCAACCATCTATATTGAAAAATCTGGCTGGGTTAGAGCTAAATGTTCGGGATTATTGCATGATTACAACACCATAGGAACTTTTTTGAAAAAAGGATCTATCCTTGCCACCATAACGGATCCCTACGGAAAATTTGAACGAAAAATAAAAGCCCCGAATGACGGTTACGTAATAAATGCAAATCTTTCACCTATTGTATATGAAGGCGATGCTATTTATCACATGTCAAATACTGCAGAAAATGGAGAGGAATAAAAAGAATTTACGAATAAAGTATAAAGCACTGCGGAAACAAATTGGTGAATATGAGTTGGAAGAAATGAGTTTGGCAATTGCCAATAAACTGCTGAAACTTCCTATTTGGGAGAAAAGCTATTTTCATATTTTCTTACCCATAACGGAACATCATGAGGTAAATACCGAATTTATTCTGCATCTACTTTCCGGTAAAGACAAGGACATAATTATTTCTAAAAGTGATTTTGAAACTAGAAAAATGACCCATTTCTTACTGACGGACAACACCAAAATTAAAAAAAATAAATACAATATCCCGGAACCAGTTGATGGAATTGAAGTTCCTTCCCATAAAATTGAGGTCGTTTTTGTTCCGCTTTTAGCTTTCGACAAAAAAGGTCATCGGGTGGGTTACGGTAAAGGGTTTTATGATATTCTTTTATCTGAATGCAATCCGGAAACCATTAAAATTGGATTTTCATTTTTTGAAGCCGAAGAAACAATCACAGATATCTTTGAAAGTGACATACAATTGGATTTTTGTGTAACACCAAATTCAATTTATTCGTTTTAGTTTTTTATCCGTACTTTCGCAGCGGATAAAACCAAAGTAAACTATGAAAATATTTAAAAATTCCAGATTCGCAGTAACTATTCTAGTTGGCATATTTGCGATTTCATTATCAAATTGCACGATTCACACAAGAACGGGCACAAACAGATCTTCTTATAACGCCAAAAAACTTCCCCCAGGACAAGCGAAAAAAATATATGGTGGAAAAAGCGCTAAACGCTATGCACCTGGACAAAACAAATAATAAAAAAGACCTATTTCATAATTTGAAATAGGTCTTTCTTATTTTATTGATAGGATGAAATCTATTTGTGATGAAATGCTTTTTTATTGAAAAAAATCAAGATTCCAACACCTGTTGAAATCGCCATATCGGCAACATTGAAAATTGCATTAAAAAAAGTAAAATTTCTTCCGCCCCAAATTGGCACCCAATTAGGTAAATCTCCTTGCCAAAAAGGAAAATAAAACATATCGACTACTTTACCATGAAACCAAGTCCCATAAGGTCTATCTGAAAACAATGTGGCCAATTCTTGGTGGCTGTCATTAAAAACAACGCCGTAAAATACAGAATCTATTATGTTTCCAAAAGCTCCTGCAAGGATTAATGCAATGGCAACAATTAAGTAATTAGAGCTCTGTTTTCTTTCAACAGAATCCCATAACCAATATCCAATACCCCCAACAGCAACTAATCTAAAAAGTGTGAGGAATAATTTTCCGTAAGCTCCAGGAATAACTGTTCCCCAAGCCATTCCTTCATTTTCAATGAAAAGAATTTTAAACCATTTGAAGACTTCTACTTCTTCACCTAAAATAAAATTAGTTTTGATGTATATTTTTGAAACTTGATCAACAAGCAATATGATAAAAATAAGGAGATACGCTTTTCGTAAAGACATTTTATAAATTTTAATGGCGCAAAAGTAACAATTTAATCAAAAAAAACGCTCCCTTAGGAGCGTTAAATATTACACAACAAGTAGTTTATCTTTGCAAATTCTTTGCTTCGATGCTCATTGTAGCGTGAGGAACGATTTTCAATCTTTCTTTCCCTATTAATTTACCTGTAACTTTACACACACCATATGTTCTGTTTTCTACACGAAAGAGCGCATTTTTCAAATCTCGAATAAACTTTTCTTGACGAATAGCTAGTTGCGAGTTTGCTTCTTTAGACATAGTTTCGCTTCCTTCTTCGAATGCTTTGAATGTTGGAGATGTATCATCTGTCCCATTATTCAAGTCATTCATATAAGCACTTTTTATCAAATCTAAATCTGCTTGTGCTTTTTGTATTTTGTTAAGTATTATCACTTTGAACTCTGCTAAATCTGCGTCAGAGTATCTTGTAGCTTCATCTACCATATTCTATTATTTTGAAATTAATATCATTGTTTTTATTTCGTCAAATTCAATTTCCGTACCGTTTTCTATTTCATCTTCAAAAACCAAATCATTAGTTAATGTTTCCGATTTAATATAGTCTACATTTTTGAGAATTGCTTGTTCCAAAAGTCCATTTCTTTTCAATTGAACCTTAATTTTATCAGTAACTTCAAATCCTGAATCTTTACGGATATTCTGAATTCTGTTTACTAATTCTCTTGCAATACCTTCTTGTTTCAACTCCTCAGAAATTGTAATATCAAGCGCAACCGTTATTCCGTTTGAATTGGCAACCAGCCAACCTTCAATATCTTGCGATGTTATTTCTACATCTTCTAATGTTAAAGTTACGTTATTTCCTGCAATAACAATATCCAAGCTTCCTTCCTTGTCCAATTGAGCGATTTGCTCTTTTGAAAACCCTTGTATCTCCTTAGAAATCAAGCCCATATCCTTTCCGAAACGAGGTCCTAGTGCCTTGAAATTTGGCTTAATTTGTTTCACCAAAATACCAGAAGCATCGTCCAAAAGTACGATTTCCTTCACGTTTACCTCTGCTTTTATAAGGTCAGAAACAGCCTCAATTTCAGCTCTCTGATTCTCGTCAAGTACTGGTATCATTACCTTTTGCAAAGGTTGACGCACCTTTATCATTTCCTTTTTTCGAAGCGATAAAACCAATGATGAAATGGTCTGTGCCTTCTGCATCTTGCTCTCTAACATTTTATTAACATAGTTTTCAACCGAAATTGGGAACTCTGCCAAATGTACACTCTCGTATTTTTCTTCCCGAAGCGTCGGGATTGTTGGTACTGTTAAGTCTCTGTAAAGTTTATCCATAAAGAATGGCGCAATAGGCGCGCCTAGTTTACTTATGGTCAACAAACAGGTATATAAAGTTTGATAAGCCGCGATTTTATCTTGCGCATATTCCCCTTTCCAGAAGCGTCTTCTGCACAAACGAACGTACCAGTTACTCAAGTTTTCCTGTACAAATTCAGAGATTGCACGAGCTGCTTTCGTTGGTTCGTAATCCGCATAAAAACTATCTACATCTTTCACCAAAGTATTTAATTCTGAAATAATCCATTGGTCAATTTCCGGTCTTTCGTTTAGCGGAATTTCTGCTTCTTCGAATTTGAAACCGTCAATATTGGCATATAAACTAAAGAATGAATACGTATTGTATAATGTTCCGAAGAATTTACGACGAACCTCAGCGATTCCTTCTAAGTCAAATTTCAGGTTGTCCCAAGGATTTGCATTCGATATCATATACCAACGCGTCGCATCAGGACCGTATTCTTTTAATGTTTCGAAAGGATCCGCAGCATTGCCTAAACGTTTGGACATTTTTTGTCCGTTTTTGTCTAAAACCAATCCATTAGAAACTACATTTTTGTACGCTACTTTATCGAAAACTAATGTTCCAATAGCATGCAACGTATAAAACCAACCACGCGTTTGATCGACACCTTCAGCAATAAAATCAGCCGGGAAGTCTTTATTTTCGTCAATCTTATCTTTGTTTTCAAAGGGATAATGCCATTGTGCATAAGGCATTGAACCCGAATCAAACCAAACGTCAATCAAATCAGCTTCGCGCGTCATCGGTTTGCCAGAAGCAGAAACCAAAGTAATTTCATCCACTACATTTTTATGTAAATCAACTAAATCGTAATTTGATTCCGCCATATTCCCAATTTCAAACCCTTTGAAAGGATTTTCTTTTTGGAAACCTGCAGCGATAGATTTTTCTATTTCGTTGTATAATTCTTCAACAGAACCAATTAGAATCTCTTCGGTTCCTTCTTCAGTTCTCCAGATTGGCAGTGGAATTCCCCAATATCTGGAACGCGATAAATTCCAGTCATTGGCGTTTTTCAACCAATTTCCAAAACGACCTTCTCCGGTAGCTTTTGGCTTCCAGTTAATTGTTTCATTCAAGTCAAACATTCTGTCTCGAACCTCCGTGATTTTTATAAACCAAGAATCTAAAGGATAATATAAAATAGGTTTATCGGTTCTCCAGCAATGTGGATAACTGTGTACGTATTTCTCTACTTTGAAGGCTTTATTTTCTTCTTTTAATCGAATGGCAAGCTCCACGTCTATAGAACGTTCTGGCGCTTCACCATCGTTATAATATTCGTTTTTTACATATTTTCCGGCATATTCACCCATGTGAGAAGTGAATTTTCCTTGTAAATCTACTAACGGAACAGGATTTCCATTTTCGTCTAAAACTAACATTGGCGGAACTTCTGGCGTAGCTTCCTTAGCCACTTTTGCATCATCAGCACCAAATGTTGGCGCAGTATGTACAATTCCTGTTCCATCTTCGGTAGTTACAAAATCACCTGAAATTACTCGGAAAGCATTTTCTGGATTTTGATACGGTAATGTAAATGGCAACAATTGCTCGTATTTTATTCCCACTAAATCAGAACCTTTGCATTCCGCAAGAACTTGGTAAGGAATTTTCTTATCGCCTTCTTTGAAATTTTCAAAATCAGCTGGTTCCCCACTTTCGAAGAAACCTTTTCCGAATTGTTTTCCAACTAAATTCTTAGCCAAAATCAATGTTGCCGGACGAAAAGTATATTGGTTAAATGTTTTTACTAAAGCATATTCAATTCTTGGACCTACAGTCAAAGCCGTATTACTTGGCAAAGTCCATGGCGTTGTGGTCCAAGCTAAGATAAAGATTTCATCTAAATCCAAAGCTTCTAATTTGTAATGTTGTAAGTTTTTTGAAGTGATGTACTCGTAAAACTTAGAGAACAACAATTCTCTATGTTCCTCAATCACTTTAAATTGCGCCACAACAGTAGTATCAGTCACATCACGGTAACTTCCCGGTTGGTTGACTTCGTGGGAACTTAAACCAGTTCCGGCTTTTGGAGAGTACGGTTGAATCGTGTAGCCTTTGTACATCAAATCCTTATTGTAGATTTGTTTCAAAATCCACCAAACCGTTTCCATATATTTGGATTTGTATGTCACATATGGATCTTCCATATCAACCCAATATCCCATTCTTTCGGTCAAATCATTCCATACATCCGTATAACGCATCACGGTTTTTTTACACGCTTCGTTATATTCTTCGATGGAAATCGTTTTCCCAATATCTTCTTTGGTAATTCCTAATTCTTTCTCGGTACCTAATTCCACAGGCAATCCGTGCGTATCCCAACCGGCTTTACGCTTTACTTGGAAACCTTTTTGAGTTTTATATCTGCAAAAAATATCTTTAATAGCACGCGCCATTACGTGGTGAATTCCAGGCAATCCATTTGCCGAAGGCGGACCTTCAAAAAACACGAATGGTTGGTTTCCTTCACGAGTGGTTACGCTTTTCTCGAATATGTTTTCTTTCTTCCAAAAATCCAGAACTTCTGACGCTACAGTTGGTAAGTCAAGTCCTTTGTATTCAGTAAATTTTGTGCTCATTTTATCCTTTTCTAAATCGAGGTGCGAAAGTAAGGAATTTTGAATAAAAGAAAGAAAAGATGAGAGAAAATAGACAAAATTGAATAGAGAATTCGATAAAATTCATCATAAGTCCGACAATAGTACATTCTAGGAGAAAACTTCTTTTAAAACGTCCAGAGATTTTGGTTTTTTGAACCCGTCAAGGTGATAACTATAATAATCAATTAATATCTTCAAAACAATTTGTCTTTCAATGACATGAAATACTTTTTGGTCATTATCGAATTTTAAATCGATCAGTTTTTTAAACAAATTAGTTTCATGTTCGGTAAGCGAACTAATCGCGTGAAAAGGCGTGAAAATACCTTCGGTCATTTCGAAAAAAGGCATATCAATATCAGAAATATCTGGATAAAAACCGAGGTATTTTGTGGTTTCCAACATTAATATCAAATGAAAATTAGCGATTTCGTCATGGTTATCCAACCAATGCAAAGCGGTTTCCAAAAACGTAAATAAGTGTTCGTTTTTTTCCTCTTCGTGAATAGAATGATGCAGGATTTCGGAAATAAACATCACAATAGTACTTTTGTAAATATCCGAATGTATCGAATGAAAAGGGGAAGCGATTTTTATCTCTTTGAAATTTTCTAAAGTGCCTTTGTTTTTGTGAACGGCTTCGATTTCGAGAATTGTCATCGGTTGAAAGTAAGCGATTTTTTGATTGGATTTTCGACTCGAAAAAGCATCCCGGACAAAATAGGATTTTAATCCATGAGACTGCGTAAAGCACTTCACAATCAAGCTTTTTTCCTGAAATTTTAACGAGGAAATGACGATCGCTTTGGTTTTAACTTGCACTATTTTAATTTAAAGATTGAAAAATTTAAAGATTGAAAAATTAAATTCACTCTTTAATTTACCTGATTATCATTACTTTTTTGACTTTGGTTTCGATCCCGTCTTGCGCCGAAATAAAAATCATGTACACTCCCGAAGCGACTTTGTATTTTCCAAAAGCAGTGGTATCCCATTCTATGGTTCCTCCTTCGGAAATGGTTTCATAAACTAAATTCCCTTCTATATCGGTGATTTTAATATTGGCTTTATCCAGTAATCCGGCAATTTTTACGGTTCCTTCATATTCCGGTCGCACAGGATTTGGGTAAACAAAAACATTGCTTAAATCATCATTCGCTGCCGTTGCAACTCCTTTGAAAGAAATCAATCCTTTGGCGGTAGCAATAAAAACTTCGCCTGTTTTGCTATTTATATCAATGTCATTTATAACATTGCTTGGCAAAGGCGAATTGCTGGTGGTAAAATGATATTTGGTTTCCTGTCCGTTTGGCGAGACTAAAAACACACCTGAATCGGCGGTGCCAATCCATTTATTATTGGCCCCATCCACAACAATATCGGTGATAAATTGTTCGTAAAGTAACTCTTGTGCCAAATTTTCTTCTAAAATAATTACGGGGTTTGTAGTCAGTTTATCATCAGTCAGGTAACTCCCAACATTAGACAAAATTCGCAAGCCTTTTGTAGTGCCTATCCAAAGTTGGTTTCTGGCATCAACGGCAACAACCCTTGCATCCGAAATAGGTAAATTACCCGTATCGGGACCTGAAGTTATTTTTTTAAATTTATTAATACTTTCATTAAAACCTATAACCCCGTCTCTGCTTGTAGAAAGCCATTTGGTTCCGTTTTTATCGATTGCCATTCGCCCAAAACTGTTTTCATTGGATAAATTCAGAATATTGTCCATTGCATAGCTTTGCCATTGCCCTCCCGATTTCAATACTTTTAAACCGTTTTTTACTCTGCTATTGGTAACCCAAAGATTACCGGATTTGTCAAATGCAGTTCCATTTATCCTCACATCAATGTAATTTGGTCCCAAAAAAGTTAGCGTTTCTAAACCACTATTAGTTTGATTATACAGAATTTTAGGCTCGTCATTTACGATTTTTAGCAATCCTGAGAAAAATGAACTGACATAAACTTCGTTCTCATTTGCTGGATTAACCGTGATTCTAACCAGTGATTTTGCCCCTAAAACTTTTTTGTAAGGAATATTCAACCATCCGGAAGCATTGTATTTACTTATGCCGTAACTATCTAATTCGTAAGGATTGTAATCCACGGTGTAATCTCCAAATACGGTCCAAAGCTGATCTGTAGTTGCTTGAAGTGCGAATATATTATTTCGCGATGGCCCAATTGGAGTGCTATTTTCAAACATCGTGGAGGACAAAAGAGAAGTGGTTATCAATCCGTCAGCTTTTGTTCCAATAAAAATCGTATCCCCTATAATTGTTGCGCAAGTAAAATTGGGATTCGTTTCGGTGATTTGGTTTGAATTAATTTGACGAACGAGCACCATCTGTTTGTTGTAAACATAAATACTGTTCAAAGTGGTTATTATCAAGTAATCCGCTGTCCCTCGCATATCCTGTGAAGGTTGAGCAAGCGCTTTATATCCTATAAAAGAATTCGAGTTGGAATCATATTTATGAATATATCCCGAAGAATTAATGGAATACAAATCTGTACCAAAGCTTGACACACAGAACCAATTTCCTGCCACAATCAACTCCCATTGATTAAAATCAACTAAGTTTTTATTAGAAATAGTTGCTCTTCTAACGCCTGTATTTGTGGCCGCATAAATAAATCCATTGAATATTGTGGTCTGTTTCACACTTATTTCTGCGCCATTACCGCCGATGAAATAGGTGTCTCCAAATTGCAGCGTCTTTAAATTGAACTGAACAATTCCAAAATCACAGGAGACATAAACAATGCCTTCAAATTCCATGAAGTGATTGATTTTTTTTATGTTTGAAGGAAGTTGTTTATTAATAATATCGACCACATTCAGCATGCTTCCATCCGCTTCATTTATGACAATCATCAATCCATTTTCGTATCCAACCAATGTTTTATTGAATGCCTCACTATAATATAATGATGAAATCGTTTGCCCTGAAAGCCCGTCAATAGTATTGGTGGTTTTAATTTGGCTTGTGGTGGTATTCTTAGAAAACAATGCGTTTTCCGAAGCTGCATAAATAGTTGATGATGATTCCGAAAGATCTGTAATTTCATTATAGGAAAAATAGCCTTGCCACAAGAGATTGTTTTGGGAAAAACCCAATTGTACTGTTATGAGTAATACAAAAAGTAAAAGCCTGTTTTTCATTATTTGTATGAATATTGGTTTACAAATATAGAACAAACGAAAGTATTAGAATTTTGTTACACAAAAAAAATGCCTTCTATCCTTAATATAGGTAGAAGGCATTTTAAATTATAATTAAAACCGATTTATACTACTCCTTGAGCTAGCATAGCATCAGCTACTTTTACAAATCCTGCAATGTTTGCTCCTTTTACATAGTCAACATAACCAGTTGCATCAGAACCATATTTCACACATGAAGCGTGAATATTTAACATAATCCCTTTTAACCTTTCGTCCACTTCTTCAGAACTCCAGCTCAATCTCAATGAGTTTTGAGACATTTCTAGACCTGAAGTTGCTACTCCACCAGCATTAGATGCTTTTCCTGGAGCGAATAATAATTTTGCTTTTTGAAAAACAATAACCGCATCAGGCATAGTTGGCATGTTAGCTCCTTCAGCAACACAGATACATCCGTGTGCCACTAAAGCTTTTGCTTCGTCTTCGTTCAATTCGTTTTGAGTAGCACAAGGCAACGCAATATCACATTTTACATCCCATGGACGTTTTCCTGCAACGTATTTTGCGGTTGGATATTTAGTAACATAATCACTAATTCTACCTCTTAACTCATTTTTGATTACCATTACGTGCGCTAGTTTCTCTGCGTCAATTCCATCAGCATCATAAATATATCCAGCAGAATCTGACATAGTAACCACTTTTCCACCTAATTGAGTCGCTTTTTCAGTAGCATATTGCGCCACATTTCCTGAACCGGAAACCACAACTGTTTTTCCTGTAAAACTATCTCCTTTTGTAGCCAACATGCTTTGAGCAAAATACACTGCTCCATAACCTGTCGCTTCTGGTCTGATTAATGAACCACCAAAAGAAATTCCTTTACCAGTCAAAACACCAGTAAATTCGTTTCTGATTCTTTTGTATTGACCAAACATATATCCTACTTCTCTTCCTCCAACACCAATATCTCCAGCAGGAACATCCGTATCAGCACCAATATGTTTACACAACTCAGTCATGAAACTTTGGCAAAAACGCATTACTTCATTATCTGATTTTCCTTTTGGATCAAAATCAGCTCCACCTTTTCCACCACCCATTGGCAATGTCGTTAAGCTATTTTTAAACGTTTGCTCAAAAGCTAAAAATTTCAAAATACTTAAATTTACGGAAGGATGAAAACGAAGTCCTCCTTTATATGGTCCAATAGCCGAATTCATTTGAATACGGTATCCTCTATTTACTTGAGTTTCACCTTTATCATCAATCCAAGTTACTCGAAACATAATGATACGATCTGACTCGACCATTCTTTCCAAAAGCATTTTGTTTTGGTATTTTTTATTTTCTTCGATAAAAGGAATTACTGTTTCAGCAACTTCTAAAACTGCTTGCATAAATTCCGGCTCGTTCGGATTCTTTTTAGCAACCGATTCGATAAAAGTAGTAATACTTTGTGACATGATTAATAGATTATTAACGTTTAAGAAAACGTTTTCGTTAGTGAGTACAAATATACGCCTTCTAGCAATATTGGAGTCGTTTTTTTTGTTTTATCAATAGAATTATCTTTTTATTAAGCATTTTCAAAGAAATCCATTCCCAAACGCTCGTTTTAAACCAAATCGTTGTGGTTTTCGTAACCAAATAAGATTTTGTGCACTTATTTTTAAATTCTATTTTTCTAAATTACTAAGTGATGTTTTTATATATTTGTTCAGATTATGAAAACTTACCTTATAATGGTCAAACATTTACTACTATTCTTAATTATCCTATTGGGATTCTCTTATAATTCAAATGCACAATTTGGATTTTCTCATGAAATAGGAGTTATTGCTGGGCCTGTGGCCTTTCAATCTGACTATGGGGAACGTCATGATTTAAAAACCAATTCTGGAAATACTGGAATGGGGATTGGTATTATTCATTATATAAATTTCTCCTACAGAGCTGATTGTAACTGCTATACTCCCGAAACCTACTTTAACGACCATTTCAAACTAAGAACTGAAATATCCTACAATAAAACCGAATTAAAACATTTTGGACAATGGACTGAAGGCAAACCTTCGTTAGGAAAAGATCAATTGAGAGCGATGAGAGGAAGTACTGCAATTACCAATATAGGAATGCAGTTGGAATTTTTCCCTTTAAGTATTCGTGATTTTACCGCAACAATTGGCAAGTTAGGCCCGTTTGTAAGTCTTGGTGGTCAATTCAGTTATTATAATGCCAAAGCTTACTCAACCATGGGCCCATTAGGAACTCCTTTAACCACATTTCCTAAATATCTAACCCCAACTGATGGTCGTCCTTATGGATTTTCCACTGAAGGAGGGAACGTTTGGTCTGTTATATCAAGTGTAGGAACACGTTATAAATTAAGTCCGTTACGCGATTTAATGGTGGACTTACGATTTCAATATTTCTTCTCCAACTGGGTGGATGGTTTAAATCCTAATCCGGCTCTCTATAAAGAAAACAAAGCAAACGATTGGTTGGTTTGGTTTAATGTTGGTTATATTTATTATTTACAATAGTGGAAATACAAGTATTATAAAAACGAAAAACCCAATTCTAAATTTCAGAATTGGGTTTATTATTTACACTCTACTCTATAAAAGAGAAAAGCTGACTATTGTATTTTGCAATTATGCTAACGCCTGTTTTAAATCTTCAATTAAATCTTCCGCATCTTCTATACCTACGCTCAATCGAACCAGATCATCTGTAATTCCAATTTCTTTTCTTTTGTCTTCCGGAATCGATGCGTGTGTCATCAAAGCGGGATGATTTGCCAATGATTCTACTCCGCCCAAAGATTCTGCTAAAGTGAACACTTTAAGATTCTCCAAAAATTTAATGGCATCCTCTTTTTTGCCTGAAGCAAAAGTAAAAGAAACCATTCCTCCAAAACCACTCATTTGTTTTTTGGCAATTTCATGATACGGATGACTTGGCAATCCTGGATAATAAACTCTTTTTACTTTTGGATGATTGTCTAAAAATGCAACCACTTTTTCCCCATTCTCACAATGTCTCTGCACGCGTAAATGCAAGGTTTTTATTCCTCTCAACACTAAAAAACTATCCATTGGTCCTAGCGTAGCTCCCGTTGCAAATTGTTGAAAATGCAATTGTTCTCCCAGCGCTTCGTCTTTTACAATCAAAGCTCCAGCAATAACATCAGAATGCCCGCCAAGATATTTCGTCGCAGAATGCATTACAATATCTGCTCCTAAGTCTAATGGTTTTTGCAAATAAGGAGTAGCAAAAGTATTATCTACGGCAAAAAGAATTTTATTCTCCTTTGTGATTTTAGCAATTTCTTGAATATCCGCCAACTTCATCAGTGGATTTGTCGGTGTTTCCACCCAAACTAGTTTTGTGTTTTCATTAATCAATGACTTGAATTTCTCAATGTCATTCATGTCAACAAAATGAAATTTAATCCCTGAATCTTTATAAATACGAGTAAACATTCTGTAAGTTCCACCATACAAATCATCCATAGCGATGATTTCATCTCCGGATTTAAAAGAACGTAAAAGACAATCCGTGGCCGCTAATCCTGATGAAAAAGCCAAACCTCTTGTTCCGTTTTCAATACTTGCCAATGCGTTTTCAAGTGCCGTTCTAGTAGGGTTTGCGGCCCTGCTATATTCATAATCCGGATTTACCGGCTTACCTGGACTTGTTTGTACAAATGTTGAAGTTTGATATACAGGAGGCATAACGGCTCCTGTACTTGGATCATGGTGCTGACCACCGTGAATGGCTTTTGTATTGAATTTCATATGTATTTTATTTTTTAAATGCGAAATAGTTTCACAAATTTACCCTTTAATTTATTCTATCCAAGCGGCAAGTTGATACCTTTGTATTTAATTAACATTTTTGAGATGAAACACATTATCCTTTTTGCCGTATTACTTTTGTCAATGGCGCGTTGTTCTAAAGAATTAGTTTTTGAAGACAAGTCCTTCCAGAAAAAAACGACATTGCCATGCAAGGGAAAGTGCCCTCAAATTACTTTACGAATCCCAGTTGCCAAAGATGTCCCAGTGGTTGCAGATAGCATCAATAAAAAAGTGTTTTCTGTTTTGAAAGAGATTATTTATTTTGGTGAAAAGCCATATACCTCAACAAATTATAATGGTTTATTGACTTCCTTTATTGGTTCCTATGAAAAACTGCAAAAGAATTTTCCTAAAGATACTTTTGGCTGGGAAGCAAAAATTGAAGGCAGTATAAAATACCAATCGGATAGTATTTTGAATATCGAAATCAATCATTATACCTATACGGGTGGCGCTCATGGTTATCAAGGTTTACGTTCCTTAATTTTTGATCCAGAAACAGGAAAAACAATCTCAAACAATAAAATATTTAAGAACAAGAATGCTTTTAAGGCTTTCGCCGAAAAAAAATTCAGAGCCAAATATAAAATCCCCGAAAACCAATCCATAAATTCCACAGGATTGATGTTTGAAGACGAAAAATTCGAACTTCCACAAAATATTTTTTACACAGACAAAGGATTGCTTTTATATTACAACCTATATGAAGCGGCCTCCTATTCAGATGGGCCAAAAGAATTGTTATTGTCTTACCAAGAAGTGAATGATTATTTGAGATTGAAATAGTTAATTCACAATACCCTACCGATTGCAATGCAAATCCCCTTGCTTTTTTCTTTACAAAAGAAAAAATTGCAATCTCGTCATTCGTACGAGACGGGAAATTGCTCCTATAAACTCACAATAAACTCTCCTGAAAATCACGAATAATGGCAAATTGTGTACGGACAAGTCGCCACTTGCCCCTACGTTATCATAAAAATACTTATTTTTGCACCGCCTTCTGAATTAATTTCAGAATCTAAAAATAATTTTATGACACAGAATCCAAAAAGATATACGATTACAGCGGCATTGCCTTATACGAACGGACCAATTCACATTGGACATTTGGCGGGGGTTTACGTGCCTTCTGATATTTATTCCCGTTATTTACGTTTGCAAGGTAGAGACGTTTTGTTTGTTTGCGGAAGCGATGAACACGGCGTAGCGATTTCTATGAAAGCCAAAAAAGAAGGCATTACACCTCAGGAAGTAATCGATAAATATGACGGAATTATCAGAAAATCGTTCTCGGATTTCGGAATTTCGTTTGATAATTACTCCAGAACTTCGGCTAAAATTCACCATGATACGGCTTCGGAATTTTTTAGAACTTTATATGAAAAAGGAGATTTTATAGAACAAGTAACGGAGCAATTGTATGATGCCAAAGCGGATCAGTTCTTGGCAGACCGTTTTGTGGTGGGAACTTGTCCAAAATGTGGCAACGAAGAAGCCTATGGCGACCAATGCGAAAAATGCGGTTCTACGCTGAATGCTACGGATTTGATTAATCCAAAATCGACAATTACAGGAGAATCTCCTATTATGAAATCGACGAAGCACTGGTTTTTGCCTTTGGATCGTTATGAAGATTTTTTGAGAGAATGGATTCTTGTAGGGCATAAAAACGACTGGAAACCTAATGTTTACGGACAAGTAAAATCATGGATTGATGGCGGATTAGAACCTCGTGCGGTAACGCGTGACCTCGATTGGGGAATTGACGTTCCCATTGAAGGTGCCGAAGGGAAAAAATTATACGTATGGTTTGATGCGCCAATTGGCTATATTTCATCAACCAAGGAATGGGCTTTGCGCGAAGGAAAAGATTGGGAACCGTACTGGAAAGACAAAGACACTAAACTGGTTCACTTTATAGGGAAAGACAATATTGTTTTTCACTGCATCATTTTTCCGGCGATGCTAAAAGCCGAAGGCAGCTATATTTTACCAGATAATGTTCCTGCAAATGAGTTCTTGAACTTGGAAGGAAATAAATTATCTACGTCTAAAAACTGGGCGGTTTGGTTGCACGAATATTTGGAAGAATTTCCGAATCAGCAAGATGTTTTGCGTTATGCTTTGACTTCGAATGCGCCAGAAACTAAGGATAATGATTTTACGTGGAAAGATTTTCAAGCGAGAAATAATAACGAATTGGTAGCGATTTATGGGAATTTCATTAATCGTGTGGTGGTTTTAACCAATAAATACTACAATGGCGTTGTTCCGCAACCAAGCCCCCTAACACCCGAAGGGGGAACTCCAAACTTCACGGATTATGACAATGAAGTATTAACCGAATTGAAAGCCTATCCAGCGGTTATTTCTAGTTCGATTGAAAGATACCGTTTCCGTGAAGCGTTAAGCGAATTGATGAATGTGGCGCGTTTAGGAAATAAATATTTAGCCGATGAAGAGCCTTGGAAAGTTATCAAAGACAACCCAGAGCGCGTGCAAACACAAATGTATGTAGCCTTGCAAATTGCTGCTGCTTTAAGCGTGTTGTGTGAACCGTTTTTACCTTTCACAGCAACAAAATTATCTAGAATTTTAAAAATTGAAAATAAAATCGGTTGGAATTCAATCGCTGAAACTTCGGATTTAATTCCGACGGGACACCAAATTGGCGGTCCCGAAGTTTCGGGAGAATTGCTTTTTGCCAAAATTGAAGATGAGGAAATCCAAAAACAAATAGATAAATTGGAAGCTACAAAAACAGCGAATAAAGCCGAAAACAAGGTGTCCGAACCACAAAAAGAAGCGATTCAATTTGAGGATTTTGCCAAAATGGATTTGCGCGTTGGAACCATTCTAGAAGCAGAAAAAATGCCAAAAGCCAACAAGCTTTTGATTTTGAAAGTAGATACCGGTATTGACGTTCGCACGATTGTTTCGGGAATTGCCGAGAGTTTTTCGCCAGAAGAAATTGTGGGTAAAAAAGTAACCGTTCTAGTTAATTTGGCTCCAAGAAATCTTCGTGGCGTAGAAAGTCAAGGAATGATCTTGATGACCACAAATGCTAAAGGAAAATTAGTTTTTGTAAATCCGGATGCTGAAGCTGCGAATGGAGAGACGATAAATTAAATTTTATTTCCATAGCGAACTAAATGTCAAAAAATCTATTCAGAAAATAAATAGATTTTTTGACATTTTTATTTTAATTAAAATAATATATTTGCGAAAACGTATTAATTATCTTATTAAAGACCTAAGCACATTATGAAAAAAAATCTACTAATTATTATCTGTTTGTTTTCAAGCATGTTCATGTTTGCACAATTTGAAAGTTCTAAACAAATTTTTGAATCACCAAAGCTAAAACAAGAAATTGCTAATCAAAAGACTATTGCATTATTACCCTTCAAATCTACTATTTCCTACAAACGATTACCGAAAAATTTTGATGTCAGTACTAACGCTGCAGAAGAAATAAAATTAAGCGATAATTTACAATCAGGTTTATATACTTACCTTTTACGAAAGTCACCAGATTATACCGTCACAATACAAGATACGGAAAGAACAAATGCACTTTTAAAACAAAATGGCATATTTGATAAAATCGACACAATGACACCAGATGCAATTGCGAAAATACTTGGAGTTGATGCCGTTTTAAAATGCAGTTATGCTTACGAAAAAACAAGCAGCGAGGGTGTTGCGATAGTTAAAACTCTTTTAATAGGCTTTGGCACCGGTAAAGTTGCAACTGGTGAATTAACAATGAACATCTATAATGCAAAAGATGGTGAATTACTTTGGCGATTCTACAAACAAATGAGCGAAGATGTGATGAGTTCCGCAAATGCAGTTATGGAAAGAATGATGAGAAAAGTGGGGCGCAATTTTCCTTATGAAAAAGGATAATTCTTCCCTAAAAATAAAAAATAAAAAACAATGGGGCTTGATGAGCCCCATTGTTTTTTAAAAATGTTATAGTTTTGACAAACATCTAATTTTATCCAAATGAGCCTAAAAGTAATAGCCTTCGACGCCGATGATACCCTTTGGGTAAACGAAACGTATTTTGATGAAACCGAGAAAAAATTTTGTGGGTTGATGGAGGATTATTTATCGCATCAAGGGATTTCTCAGGAACTTTTTAAAGTGGAAATCGACAATTTAAGATTGTACGGCTACGGAATAAAAGGCTATATTCTCTCGATGATTGAAGCAGCGATGACTATTTCGAATAATACACTTCCCATTGCAATGATTGAGAAAATTATCCAATACGGAAAAGAATTACTAGAAAAACCAATCGTATTATTGGAAGGAGTCGAAGAAACATTAGAAGCATTAAAAGGAAAATATAAACTAGTTGTTGCCACCAAAGGCGATTTATTAGACCAACGACGAAAATTACATAATTCTGGTCTGGGTCATTATTTTCATCATATAGAGGTGATGTCAGACAAACAGGAAATCGATTATTCTGACTTAATAAAGCGTTTGGAAATACAACCTTCGGAATTCTTTATGATTGGAAATTCATTGAAATCAGATGTTTTACCGGTTTTAGCTATTGGCGGACACGCCGTACATATTCCGTTTCACACGACTTGGGCACATGAAAAAATCGACCATAAAGTAGAGCACGAGAATTTCAGTGCTTTCGAAAAAATAACTGATGTATTAAAACGACTGGAATAGTTAAGCTTTTAAAAAGACCTATTATAAATTTGTCTAAACTTTTGGGTTTAGTCTAAATCAATTAAAACGATTTTTTATAATTTAAAGCCGTTTTCTGCGCTATTTTAGCGCTTAAACTCAGTCCATAATGACTAAAAAAAAGGTAAAATGACCTGTTTTTGAGGTGTTTTTACTGCAGATTTATTCTTTTTTTAAAAAAATAATTCTATTTATACCCTTCTTAAAAAAACATAACAATCTGATTTACTATACTTTAATTTCATATATTAATTCCGATTTTTACAGAATTAAAATTATTTGTTACAAAATTAACTGTTAGAAAAAACTCATAAAACAATATGTTGTATTTTTGCCAAGAATTTAAAAATTAAAATTATGAAAAAAATCATACTTACTTTAGTTTTCGCAGCTGGTTTCACAACCTTAAGCGCTCAAACAGAGACAGTAAAAACTACAGAAACTGCTGTAGAAAACACGTACAACAAATGGTCTGTTGAATTAGCCGGTGGTTTCAACAAACCTACAAGAACAATGACAGCAGGTTACAGAACTGCAGTAGTTAGTCCTTATGTTGCAGATTTAGGAGTTAGATACATGTTTAACAACAAATTTGGTTTAAAAGCTGATTTTGGTTACAACAGTTTTCAAGAAGGTGATAATTCACTTCCTTTTGACACAAAGTATTACAGAGTAGACTTACAAGGAGTTGCTAACTTAGGTAGAATCATGAGTTTTGAAACTTGGACTAAAACTTTAGGTTTATTAGGTCACGCAGGTGTAGGTTTGTCATTTTTGGAAAGAGAAAATCCTACTTATGCAAAAGACAGAATGGGTAACTTAATGGCTGGTGTAACTGGTCAAATCAAATTGACAAACAGAATTGCATTAACAGGTGATTTTACGACTATCGTAAATGCTCGTCAGAATCTTACATTTGATACAGCAAGTAG
Source organism: Flavobacterium sp. CG_23.5 (assembly GCF_017875765.1). Classification (NCBI taxonomy): domain Bacteria; kingdom Pseudomonadati; phylum Bacteroidota; class Flavobacteriia; order Flavobacteriales; family Flavobacteriaceae; genus Flavobacterium; species Flavobacterium sp. CG_23.5. The sequence continues at coordinate 2,131,565 of NZ_JAGGNA010000001.1, forward strand.
AGTTCGTTCAAATGGATTTTCTGGAGTTCTTTTTAATGGTACTGTAGGTTTAACTGTTTACTTAGGTAAAGATGTAAAACATGCTGACTGGGTTATTGATAACGAAGGTAAATTTGCTGCAATTGACGCAAGATTTATGGCTATCGAAAACAAAATGTTAGATACTGACAATGATGGCGTAGCTGATTATTTAGATCAAGAACAAAATACTCCTGCTGGTCAAATGGTTGACACTAAAGGAAGATCTATTGATAAAAACAACAACAATGTTCCTGATGAAACTGAAGCTTACATCATGAAAAACTATGCAGCTAATACTGGAGACGGTTCTGTTGTATACAATAATGAATTGATTAAAAGTTTAATTAATGGTGGTTATGTAGCTGTTTATTTTGATTTCAACAAATCAACACCAACTAACGTTTCTACTGAAGGTACTGATTTTATCTTAACTTACTTAAGAAACAATCCTTCTGCTTCAGTTGACATTATTGGTCATGCTGACGAATTAGGAAGATCTGCTTACAATGATAAATTATCTAATGCAAGAGCAACTAATGTAAAAAACACTTTAGTAAAAGCTAATGTAGATGCCTCAAGATTGAATGTAGTTGCTGCTGGTGAAGACACTTCAGTTGATAAAGATTCAGATGCTGCAAGAAAATTAGTAAGAAGAGTTACTTTTAGAGTAAAATAATTTACTTCTTTATATCAAAAAGCCCTAAAGGAAATTTCCTTTAGGGCTTTTTTTATTTATCCTATTTTAGATTTTCATAAAAAATGACCTTCCATATTAAAAGAATAACTTTATTTTTGCAAATAATATAAACCTTGAATTTTGAAAGCACTGTTAGATTTAGAAAACTGGCCAAGGGCATCACATTTTCATTTTTTTAGACAATTTGAAGAACCATTTTTTGGGGCAACAGTTGTAATAGATTGCACGAGGGCTTATAAAAGAACTAAAGAGTTGAATACCTCTTTTTTTATCTACTACCTTCACAAAACATTGGTTGCAGTAAATTCGATTGAATCGTTCCGTTATCGTATTTATGAAGACCAAATTTATATTTATGACCAAATAAATGGCTCCGCAACAATCGGGCGGGAAGACGGATCCTTTGGATTCTCTTTGATTGAATACAATGTTGATTTTACTGTTTTCGAAAAAACGGCAAAAACAGAAATTGAACGCGTACAAAATACTGCTGGTCTTTTTACAAGAACTTTCGAAGAGGAGAATTTAATTCATTTTTCAGCCATTCCATGGCTCAATTTCACTTCACTATCACACGCCAGAAGTTATACTTT